>CAZRDH010000107.1:0-11248 GCA_964598805.1 uncultured Desulfurococcaceae archaeon
GTGTTTTTCAAGCCCGCGATTCGCGATAGGGTTAGGATCGTGGATGCGTTAGTCGCTGGGCCCAGGATTAGGAACGTTATCGCTCCGCCTATACACATCCCGTGGTCTAGCAGCGCCTTGGCTATGGGTATGGCCCCGACGGGGCACACGTAGAGCGGGAGGGCTATGGATAGGGATAGCGGTATTCCCCACGGGAACCCCATTAAGTTCCTAGCCATTGGCGGGAGGATCCACGCTAGCGCATTGGCTACGAGGAGCCCTATGGCTATCCACGGAGCGGTGTCTAGGGCTACGGACTTGAGCGCCGCCGCGTAGGCAAGGACCTTGCTCCGAGTCCCTAACCCGCTAGCGGGGTGGGCACGACAGCGAGCGCAACACCTCTCCGCACCTCCCTTCGACGTGGTGGAGGCGGCTCCCTCCCTCGCCAGGATCCGCATGGATAGCCCCGTCAGGAGCGAGATCGTTATCGCGGAAGCCACGTAGGTAACCGCCGCGCTAGGCCCCAGCAACGCTATTGCGAGCGCCGTGGATAGCGGGGATATCGCTGGGGCGGAGACTAGCAGCGAAGAGATCGAGGCTATGGAGGCCCCCGACCTCCTCAAGCCCGAGGCTAGGGGTAGGATCGTGCAGGAGCATAGGGGGAGGACGAAGCCCGCGATCGACGCTAGGGCTACGGACCTTAGCCCCAAACCCATTAACCTGCTGACTACGCTCCTAGGCGCGAAAGCGCTTAACAACGCGCTCACAGCGATGACCACGGCTAGCAGCGGCGCTAGGTAGAGTAGCTGCGCAGCCGTTGCCTCTATCGTTACCCTAACCGCGTACACCAAGTCCATCGAGCAGCTACACCCGCACACCCCTTACCTAGCGCCCCTCTAAGCAGCGCTCTAGCCGCGCTACCGAGAAGCTCAACTCGTTAACGGTTAGAATCACTAACCATAAGCCTTAAGTACCTCCAAATCCAGAAGTTAGAGTCGGTGAGCTCGTATGAAGATAGAGGAGTACGTGAAGAAGTGGGTTGAGGGCGAGGCGAGCGAGGTGATCGAGTACCTAGCCGCGGCGATCATAGCCGAGGAGCAGGGGTTGATAGAGGTAGCCGAGGCCCTCAAGACCATAGCCTTCGAGGAGGCTATGCACGGCGCTAAGGCGCTAGTGTACTACGGGAAGATAAAGGACCTAAAGGAGTTCATCAAGCACAGGATCGAGGAGGAGAAGGAGGCCGCTAGGGTTAGGCACGAAGAGGCTTCCCACCACGACGAGCCCTGGAAAACGCTATTCGAGTACACCGCTAGGGACGAGGAGAGGCACCAGAGAATCCTCGAGGGCTTGCTCAAGAAGCTCGAGAAGTAGCCTCTCTACCCAAACGATTTTTCTCATCAGCTTCAAACCCCTATCCCCGCCTTTTCGAGAGCGCGAAGCTTCGACGAATCTATTCGGCTATAGCCGTTTCCGAGAGTCTTCGAGGACTCGTAGCTAACCATAATTTATCCCTAGGGCTCGCGGTAGTAGTGGTGAGCCGGTTCTTGCTAAGGGTATTCACGGGCAGGATATACGCGGGGTTCAAGCCTACGCGCGTTGTCGAGGCTATAGCCGTTTTAGGCGAGTCCATCGTGTTTGCTGGAAGTGCTTCGCGTATCGAGGAGCTGTGTAAGGAGCTTGAATGCGATTGGGTTGAGCTCAAGGGCGTTGCCATGCCTGGGTTCGTCGATGCTCACGCTCATCTAGATGGGGTTGGGTTCTCTAGCTACGCCGTCGATTTGAGGGGTTGTAGAAGCGTTGAGGAGTTGAAGGAGAGGATCCGGAAGGCGTTGGGGAGGTTCGGGGGTAGGTGGGTGTATGGGAGGGGGTGGGATCAGGAGCTGTTTTCGGAGGGTAGGTGGCCTACGAGGTGGGATCTAGACGAGGTTTGCGGGGATAGGCTCTGCGTAGCGATTAGGGTTTGTGGGCATGCGGGGGTGGTTAACTCGAGGGTTTTGGAGGAGCTGAAGCTCGTGGAGAGGTTCGGGGATTCGCCTAACCTCGTGAGGGATTCGAGGGGGGTTCCAACGGGGGTTGTTCTCGAGGATGCGCTGGGCTTCGTGAGGGAGGCTCTGTGGAGCGATGCGGAGGAGGTTCGTAAGTGGATCGAGGCTGGGATCCGTAAGTGCCTAGAGCTCGGGGTTACGGGGGTTGCGTGGGTATCCTGCTCTATACCCTCTATAGCTATACTGCCGCAGGTACTTAAACACTTCGATAATCCCCCTAGGATCTCTATATACGCCGAGCCGAGGTACCTAGAGGTATTTAGCGGTTTAGGGAGGGTTGCGGTCGCGCCTAGAGCTAGGGTCGTTGGGATAAAGCTGTTCGCCGACGGCTCCCTGGGGGCGAGGACCGCGTGGCTCTCCGAGCCCTACAGCGACGACCCGTCGACGAGCGGGAGGCCCGTAGCGAGCCTAGAGGAGCTCGAGAGGCTGTGTAGGGCCGCTAGGTCGCGGGGGCTAGACGTAGCTATTCACGCTATTGGGGACCGGGCTCTAGACGTAGCTCTGCGCCTCGTAGAGGCGTACGGTGTTAGGATCGAGCACGCGTCCGTGGTTAGAAACGATCAGCTAGCCCACATGTCCAAGCTGCTTCCGCGCGTATCGATACAGCCCCACTTCGTCGTAACCGATTGGTGGGTTAGGAAGAGGCTTGGGGAGAGGGTTTCGTGGGTCTACAGGTTTAGGGAGTTAGCGGAGGTCGCTAGGCTCGGTGTATCAACCGATGCACCGGTCGAGCCACTAAACCCCTGGGAAACCGTGTTCGCCGCTACCCACGTCTCGCCGCCGGGGAAGAGGATCGGGGTCGAGGAGGCGCTCAAGCTCTATACCGAGGGCAGCGCCTCGATCTCCCACCTCGAGAAGTGCGGTAGGCTCGAGCCGGGGTACCTAGCGGACTTCGTGGTGCTGGATAGGGATCCGCTGGAGGTGGAGGGCGAGGAGCTGAGGAGGATCAGGGTGCTGGAGACCTACGTGGGTGGCGAGCGCGCTTACCCGGGGTGAGCCCCGTTGCCTAGGGAGGTGGGGCTCGCCGTCGTCGGCTTGGGGAGGATGGGTAGGCTCTACGCCGAGATCGTTTCGAGGGTGGTGGAGGGGGTTAGGCTGGTAGCGGTGTGGAGCAGGTCTAGGGCTAAGTGCGAGGAGGTGGCTAGGGAGCTGGGGGCTAGGTGCGTAGAGACCATCGAGGGGATCGCTAGGGACGAGTCGGTGGAGGGAGTGATCGTGGCTACGCCCAGCTACACCCACGCCGACATCGCCGCGATCTTCGTGGAGGCGGGGAAGCCCGTATTCGTGGAGAAGCCTATAGACGTCGACCTCGGCAAGGCCTCGAAGCTTGTTAGCCTCGCCGAGAGGAAGGGGGTTCCGCTCCTCGTTGGGTACATGAGGAGGTTCCACCCCGACTACAGGAGGGCTAAGGAGGTGGTGGAGAGCGGGGAGCTCGGGGAGCCCGTAGCCTACGTGGGGGTGTCGAAGGATCCCGAGCCACCGCCGCCCGGGTGGCTTAGAGACCCTAGGCTTAGCGGGGGGCTCGTGCTGGACCTAGCTAGCCACGACTTCGACTTAGCTAGGTGGTTCCTAGGCGAGGAGCCTATCGAGGTCTACGCCGTTGGGGGAGAGCTCTGCTGTCCAGGGCTAGGGGATTTCGACACTATCGTCGCGACCATTAGGTTCGGTAGGAAGGTGGCTACGGTGTTTAGCTCTAGGAAGTCGAGCTACGGGTACGACGTTAGGAGCGAGGTTCACTGCACCGAGGGAGCCGTATTCATCGGCTCGACCCACGTAAGCACCCTAGCGATAGCTAGGAGCCAGTCCATAGCCTTCCCCGGGGTCTCGTGGTTCCAAAAGAAGTTCTTCGAGGCTTACGTAGAGGAGGTTAAGCACTTCGCTAGGGTGGTGAAGGGCTTGGAGAAGCCGCTAGTGAGCGGGGTAGACGCGCTAAAGGCTCTCTGCGTAGCCGTAGCGGTTAGGCGGTCCCTCGAGGATGGAAAGCCCCACGCGGTACCGTGTTAACGCGCTCTCGAGCTAAGCGAGTCGCAAAAACTCGGTTCTAAGCTCCTTGCCCACGGGATGCGAGCCTCTCCTGAACCACCACGATGGTTTCGTTGAGTGCGTCGAGGGGTATCACCGCTTTCGGCGAAGCCTTCAACACGTCTACGTGCGAAGAGCACAGGATCCAGAAGACGCAGTGCGTAACGAGGTAAACCGCTCGAACCCTACAGTAGGCTACAGCCCCAAACTTCGTCACGTTGATTCTCGTCGTGCACGGCGTGTACGAGAGTAGCTTGAAGTAGTAGCTCTCCCAGTAGAGGGGACCCGTCCAGTTCCTAGCGAGAGTAGTAGAGGCTCCCCCTATCAGCACCCACTTATGGATGCGCTCATCGTACTTACCGTAGAGGATCGCTACTAGAACTTCGTAAGCCCCGCTCCCCGCAACCCTAATCGACGGGGTCTTCGAGAAGCCGCTGGAGCTAAAGTTAATCGCTACCCTACGAAGGGATCCCGCGTAGCAACGCTCGTCGGAATCCATGGATAGTACCCCTACTTGGGATTGATTATGGCTAGACGCTATCGAGAACCACGATAGAGCCCCGATCGCTAGGATGGATATCGCTATGCACGCGATCGTACCTATGTTTGCGTTCACTTCGTACACCATCGATATCCTCGGCAACTAGGATTATTATACCTACATCACTGCAGCAGTTACGAGCATTCAGAGATTGCTCCACGTTGTAGAGGATTGCGATAGCGCTCCTCAGGCTACGGCTTTGGGTAGCGAGCTAAGGATCTCGGCTTCTATCTTCCTCCACTCCCTCAGGTTGTATATGCAGCCCGGGTCTGGGGCTAGCGGGTCCTTGAAGTAGCCGTATGCTCTAGCCCTACAACCTCCGCACACGAATCGGTAGGGGCACTTGCCGCAGAAGCCCTTTAGGTTGTTCTTATCCCTAAGGGCGTTCATTAGAGGGTCGCTACTCCATATCTCCCAAAAGCTCTTCTCCCTTAGGTTGCCGCGGGGTATGGGCATGAATACGCATGGGGTTACGGTTCCGTCGGGCTGTATGGCTGCGTATATCCTACCCGCTCCGCACCCGCCAATGAACTCGGCTAGGGCTGTAGTCGCTGGGTCTCCCCTAGCTACGAAGTGCGTTGGCGCTACCTCCCTCCCCCCGCTCATCTGGATGACTACCCTGCCGAACTGGGGGGCTGTGGTGACGATCTCCATCTTCCTCCTCTGCATCTCTCGGTAGAGCTTCCTCATCACCTTCTCGCGGGTTACGGGGTCTAGATCGGTGTGCACGATGTCTATCGCCCTACCCGTTGGGACGAAGTTGAAGAACACGACCCTCTTAACACCTATCGACTCGGCTAGGTCGAGCATATCGTCTATCTCGTCGACGTTCATCTTCGTGAGGGTTACCGCCATGGCGTGGCTAAGCCCTAGCTTAACCGCGTTCTCAAGCGCCTTAACCGCCCTCTTCCACGCCCCCTCCACGCCGCGGAACTCGTCGTGCTTCCTAGGGTTAGCGCTATCCACTGAGACCTCTACGTACCTAAGCCCAGCCTCCTTAGCCTTCCTAAGCTCGTCTATATCCGCGAACCTCCAGCCGTTAGTCGCTATGGCGGTGTACATCCCCTTCCTAGCCGCCGCCTTGATGATCGTTAGGTAGTCGGGGTGAATCGTTGGCTCCCCACCGCTTAAGGCTACAGCGGGTACCCCAGCCCTATCCAGCTGCTCGATAACCATCAGCTTCTCCTTGAGGTTGAGCTCGTTGGGTAGGGGCTTATCGGCTCGCTGGTAGCAGTGCTTGCACCTAAAGTTGCACATGTTGGTAAAGTTCCACACTATCATGAAGGGCGCTGGCAGCTTCTGGGGAACCGTAACCCCGTAGAGGGCAATGCCCTTCATAACCGTCGCGACTCCCTTCCTGAGGGCGGGGTCCCTAAACGCCTCCTTCACCTCGTCGTCGCGCCCACCCATGATCGCTACGCCGACCCTTATCAGTGCCCTAATGAGGTCTGCAGCGAACCTAGCGGTTAGGGGGCACGAAACCCTTTCCCCAGCGTACATCGCTAGGGCGTGGCTAACTATCGGAGCCTCCACAACTTCGTCTCCATACCTACACGCGACTTCCTCGGTTCCAGCCCTTAGCAGGGTTCTCGCTAGGGGGTTGCCTAGCACGAGCTTAAACGCAGCGAATAGAGCTGATATCCCGCCCCTCCTCGCCATGGTCTACACCACGGACTTGATCACGTCTAGAATCCTCGAGGCGACGGCCTTCACTACGCGGGGTAGGAGGCTTAGGAGCCTCCCAGCCTTGAGCTCCCTAACTAGGAAGCTCCACCTAGCGTAGAACCTCGTGTAGGCTTCCTGGAGGAGCCTAGCTATGGTCTTTAGGTCTAGGTAGAACCCCCTCATAACGGGCCTCACGGTCGTGTAGTGCTCCCAGTTCCAGTCCTCGATGAGGTTGTGCTGAATAGCGTAGTGGAATAGCGGCGTGCCGGGGTAGGGAGTTGCTACGGTGAACTGCGCGTAAGCCGGGTCTAGCTCTATGGAGAAGTCTATGGTCTTCCTAACGTCGTCGGCAGTCTCCCACGGGAAGCCGATTATGAAGCTAGCTACGGCGAAGGCTTTGAGCTCCTTAGCCCACGCAAACACCTTCCTAGCCTGATCGAGGGTTATCCTCTTCCCTATCAAGTCGAGGGTTCTCTGAGTACCGGACTCGACCCCGAAGTAGAGCCCTACGCAGCCGTTATCTACTAGGAACTTCATGAACTCGCGATCCATGTGATCAACGCGGGCTCCGCACGTGAATACAACGTCGAGCTTCCTCTCCTTGAGCTCCTTAATCAGCTCGTATACGAACCTCCTGCACCCGGTGAGCTCGTCGTCGGTGAAGATCACGTACTTAGCTCCGTACCTCTCCACTAGGAGCTCGATCTCGTCGGCAACGTTCTTCGCGCTCCTAATCCTTATCCTCCTACCCCAGAAGTAGGAGGTTGAGCAGAATATGCATCCGTAGGGGCAGCCCCGGCTAGCCATTACGTGGGCAGCCCTAATGCTCTTGCCCAAAACCGTGTACCTATCCATGGGCAGTAAGTGCCTAGCGGGAAACGGTAGCTCGTCTAGGTTCTCGATGTAGCCCCTCCTCGGGGTCTCGACGATCCTACCCTCCCTATCCCTAAACGCAATGCCCTTAACCCCCTTGAGCGCTTCCTCCCTAAACCCGTGCTTCTCGATGGTGTTGACCAGGTCGAGCATCGTGTACTCGCCCTCGAACCTAACCACGACGTCGAAGCCGTTGCTCAGAGCCTCGTCGACCATGTACGTAGCGTGGGGCCCGCCAGCAACGAGGATGAGTTCCGGGAACTCGCGCTTAAGCTCCTTAGCTATCTCGTAGCCCTTGGGGGCCAAGGGCGTTTGAAGCGATATGCCCACGATATCGGGCTTGAACTCCCTAACCAGCTCTACGAACTGCTTCTTGGTTACTCGAAGCGTTGGAGAGTCTATTATCGACACCTTGTGCCCAGCGCACTCGAGAACCGCCGCTATGTACGCTAGCCCCAGCGGGGGAGCAGACATGCCGGCAACGCGGTATATCTCTAGGTGGTGAACGTCTGGCGGTAGCGCTAGCAGTACCTTCACAGCCTTACGCACCCGATAAAAAGTGTTCGTATGGGATTTGATAGGGAGTTTGTGAATGTAGGTACTCGATAACCTCAAGACGACTGTGCAGAACCGGTTCTACTCTCACTAACCTAGTTTGCCCAGGACTTGAAGTGAGGATTTATGCTAGCTTTCCAGAGCTTAGCTTAGGCAATGAGGAGTGTGGTGGGCTCTGAAAAAGTGATGAGTTGAATCCTCTCCGAGCCCTACCTAAGTATCAAAACGCTCGTGTTCGCCGCTAGCGCTACAGCTATAGACGTACTTTCGTAGACTAGAGCTGCTACGCCGTAGTAGCCTCGCGTGCTCATTATCACGAGGTCGTAGTGGGTTTCGCTAAGCTCCTTAACTATTTCGCTAGCTGGAGTCTCCCCTGGGTTCATGACCCTTATCTTGAGTTCGTAGTCTACTCCACGAAGCTTCGACTCGAGCATTTCCTTAACCTTCTGAATCGAGGGATCGCTTTCGGAGCTAGCTACGTATAGGAACGTTAACTTCGACCCGTAGTTAATCGCTAGCTCGACCGCTATCGAGATAGCTTGCTCTGCGTGGGGCTGTGGAACTACTGGTACTAGCACTCTCCTAAACCTATAGGCTATGAAGGAGCTAGGCTCTTCAACCATAGACCTTCCCCTCAACAAGGAGCCCTAGACTAAGATCCGTTTCCCTAATCGACTCCCACTTCTCCATGGATTGAGCTACCGCTCGAACGGCATCTACGTTCTCGGGGATCACTATAGACTCTTGGTGAACAGCCATAACGGCTACGAGCTCTCGCCCCCTTACCCACAAGCAGTCTTCGAACACGATGTTCTCGGGTACGTCGCCCCTCGGCCTACCGATATCGCGAGCCCATTCAAGTACTTGAGCTACGCTCACGAATCCTCGCTCCGAGCTAAAGAGGGCTATCCTAGGGGTTTTCCTAAGGACTTCGAGCACTTCGTCCCTAGCAACGGGTTCGCTTAGCTCGGCGTACACGAAGTGGGCGTGGGATATCGTTACGGGGGTCGCTATCGCCGCCGTAACGACGTCTACGTCCTTAACAACTGTCAGAACGTCCCTAGCGTGGTGGCTAGGGATCGCGGGCGGGTTAAGCACGAAGTCGTTTATCGGGCCCCTCTTGTACTCGCGTGGATCGGCACCCCTCCTAGCTATAAACACCCTAACCCTCTTAACGCCGATGCCCCCGAGCTTTAGCGCGGCTACGAACCTTGCTATAGCCGTAGTGTTGCAGCTAACCACCCTAACGAACTTCTTACCCCAAGCCTCTTCGAAGTTAGCTAGCGCGCAAAAGCTAGCTTCCGCAACCTCCGGCTCTTCACCACCCTGGAAAACGGCCTTCACGCCCAGCTTTTCGTATAGAGCTCTATTCCTAGCGCCAACCCCTCCGGGAGTAGCATCGATCACTACATCGACTTCCTTAACCAAGTCCTCGATAGTGCCAGCAACCTCTATACCGACCTTCTTAAACGCCTCAATTCTATCCCGAGGAGCGTACAGAGCGTATCCCTTAGACAGGGCTTCGAGGGCTCCGTAGTCGGGCTTCGTCTTGGCAACGCCTACTAACACCATGTCCTTCTGCTTCGCGATCGCGTCGGCAACCCTCTTACCTATGGTCCCGAAGCCCACGACCCCTACGCGCACGGTCATGGTTACCCACCCCAGAACCTCCTAGTCGAGAGCTCGAGGGCTCGAAGGGCGGGGAGTTCCTTTCCAACAAGGGCTTCTAGAAACGCCCTACCACCAGTCGATACGTGAAACAGCTTGTCGATTACGCCTAGCCTCCTAGCTACGGCGATGGTGTGGCCCCCACCCACGATAACCTTCTTCCCGTAGCTCAGCGCGTCCGTTAGCAACGTAGAGGTGCCCTTCATGAACACGTCGCGCTCTATGTAGCCTAGAGGCCCGCTAAACACTACTACCTCGCTCTTTCTAACGATATCGCTGTACATCCTAATAGTCGTGGAGCCTACGTCCATTATCTCACCGCTTATCGAGTAGACGTCGACGTCTATCCTCGCTCCACCAGCCTCTATCGCTACGTCGCAAGGAACCTCGATTCTATCACCCCACGAATCTAGGAGCTTCTTAGCGTAGTCGACGAGCGATAGGAGCCCATAGCCTTCGAGCATAGCTCTAAGAGCTGAAGAAACGAAGCCGTACTTAGCGGCTATGAACACCGCCCCCACGAGCCCTCCGACCAACACCTTGGAGAAGAGGTTCTTCGAGAGCGCTTCCTCTATAGCTCTAAGAGTTTCAGGTACCTTAGCTCCGCCAACGATTAGCGTAGCTGATGAGCGGCTACCCTCGATAGTCGCTAAAGCCCTTAGCTCTCGCTCGAGGACTAACCCCATGCAGCTAGGGAGTACTTGAGGAAAGCCTACGACGCTGGGCTGAGCCCTATGAGCTACGGCAAAGCCATCGAAAACGAAGTAGTTCGCTAAGGGGCTTAGCCTCCTAACTAAGTAGGTTCTCGACTGCAACTCCATCCTACGCTCGATAACCTCCTCGCTAACGAACCTAACGTTGTCTAACAAGAGTATTTCCCCGGGCTTGAGACCCTTAATCGCTTCGCGAGCAGCGGGCCCCATAACGTCGTCAACGAACTTCACCTCCCTACCAACGTACTTCTCTAGGATTTCGCGATGCCTCTCGAGAGAGGTAAAGTCGTCTCGACCCGGCCTCCCCTGATGCGCTAGGATAACGACCTTAGCGTTCCTCTCTGCTAGGTACCTAATGGTCTCTGCATGCGCTTGAATCCTGTAATCGTCTAGGATGTCCCCCGAAGGCGATAGCGGGGAGTTTATGTCTATCCTAACTAGTACCGTAGCCCCCTCTTCTGCACAACAATCAATCCTCTTAAGGGTCTCTAAGTAGCGCTCGAACATCGCGCATCCTCGCACCCCCTAAAATACTGTGCGGAAATAAGCGTTATGAACAGCACTAACAGATGTAGCCGTAATTACCGTCGTTTCACTTAGAACCATTCTTTTCCCTTCGCTCCCTAGCGAACTCCGTTAACGTCCTCACCGGCGGCTTAGCTCCCTCGAGCTCTCTACCCTTCTTCGCAACAACTCGGTGCTCAATCCTGTGAACCTCTATGGAGTGCAGGGGGTTGGCAACGACCTTCTCGATGAAGGAGTCCCTCACGGGTTCGTACACGTACTTAAAGAACTTGTTTGGGTCCCTAAGGACTTCGAGTGGGAACCTCCTTACGTAGGCTAGCGCCCTCCTCCAGGCGATTGCCATGGGTATGGCTGCCTCTATCTTCGTACCTACCTGCCTATCGAAATCCTGAGGTAGTTGCTCCTTACCATCCATTTCGAACCATCCCCTCGGCGACTTAGGGACTTCGTCCTCTAGGGGCTCCGCCTTCTCAACGCCCTTGCTAAGCCCCTTGCCCCCGCTCGAAGCCCTATAGGCTATCCAAGCCCTTCCCCTAGGACCGTAGTACTTCGCCCAAGCGTAGAATATTGCTCTATTCAGCCCGAAGCTCTTAGCCTTATCAAGGTCCCCCGTCAGTAGGTAGTACCTAGCGGCTTGAAGCAAGGCCATGACCTCGAACCTG
>CAZRDH010000108.1:0-2872 GCA_964598805.1 uncultured Desulfurococcaceae archaeon
CGATAGGATGTGGATAGATGAGATTTCTGAGGCTACTGGATGGAGTAGAGAGGATGTTATCGAGGATCTGAAGAATGTTGATCTCGATCCTTCGGAAAGGGTTGAGAGATATAGACAGCTATTCGAGAAGTACTTGGAGGAAGCTAAGAGGTTCAAGGAGTCTGGAGATACTAAGCAGGCTGCTGAGAAGTTATGGGGTGCTATAACGGCTCTAGTCAAGCTCTATGCAGCGAATAAGGGTGTAGCGGTTGTGCATTGGAGCCGCGGAAAGATTGAGAAGTTCGTATCTAACAACGTGGAACAACCGCTCAGAGAGCTATTCCTAGAGCTACTGGATAAGGGTAGTGCTCTACACGAACACTTTTATGAAGGTCATATGCCTAGCCAAGGCTTCGAGTATAGATGGAGAAGAGCTCTGGAGCTAATCGATGAGATCCGGAAACATGTAGGATTATTTTAGCTATGTGCTAAGGTTCCGCATATTCGGAATCTTGTGACAGAAGTGTTTAACCAATGAGAATGCCGATCGCAATATCTCCGATATATCCCCCTGCGTATAGTCGAGGTAGCATTTCAGCCACTTGTAGCCCGCGTGGCCTAGGAGGCGCCTAACTACTTCCAGGTCTCTCGCCTTCTTAAGCACGTACGTAGCATAGCTATGGCGTAATGTGTGCAGTCTAATTCTTCGGCCAAGGTATTTCTCGGTAAAGCTGTATACGATGTTCCTTGCTCGGCGTTCCGATATCTCGAATAGTTTCGAGTCTTTGAACGGCATTGTTTTGAGGTACTCGCCGATGATAACCCAGAACAGTTTCGAGGGTACGGGTACGATGCGTACGAACTCGCTACGCTTCTTCTCCTGGTGTATCTTCACGGTCTGTGTCTTCGGATCTATGTCTTCAGCTTTAACGCTTCTCCGATTCGACACCCTGTAAATGCTAGGATGGCTATGAGCGCTAGATCTCTTAACCTATACTTGCCTCGCTCTACGTCTCTCCAAGCTTTCTTGATAGCTTCTAGCAATGACTCGAACCGTGGTATGCTATCTAGCTTAAGCCCCTCGCGCACGGGCACTATCAAGTCTAGGGCTGCGGTTCTATCGCCTTTCTTTAAGAGCGAAGCGCGAGGGTAAGCACGTCGGGAGATCCCGAACACCGTTCCCCGGGAGAAAGTGCTTGCATTGCTCAATCAGGGCATGTCGATCAAGGACGCGTGGCGCTACTTGAAGGAGAGCGGCAGGGTTGAGTGCATGAGCTACGAGACGTTCAAGCGCAAGGTTAGGGAGGCGCTACAGTAATTTCCCATTTGCAGTTTCTTCTCGGGTTGCGGGAGATGGGAAAGGAAGAAGAGATATGCCGTACTCTAAATAATCTCGGCTACGGGTCGCTCGAGGAGTACGTGGAGATCATGAAGCTCTGGAGCGAGGTTGCGAAGGCCGCAAAGACCGGGCGCGACATCACGCAACGCGGTTCTGCACGCAACCATCTCGGCGGGCGCGGACGCGTAGTGTGAAGACCTTCGGAGATGGGTGGCGCGAGAGGGAGCGAGAAAGAATCTGGTGGAATTAGGGGAAGCGCGCGGAAATCGGTGGAAAGGGAGAGGTGAAAATCGATAAAGATACCGCGCTCGACGTACGAGCTCCTCAGCGACCTGGCTAGGAACCTGACGATGCCGAAGCACAAAGTGATTGACTTTGCGCTGATAATCCTATCTCTCCTGACCACGCGGAGGATACGCGCCAAGTGCGTGGAAGGTGAATTAAGATCGTGCATCGTGGACTACGATTCGTCATGGCTTTACCTCGACCCCGAGTGCGTGCTCTACGCGATGATTCTGAAGTACCGCAAACGCGTCCAAATGATAGAGAACCTCTTGATGAATTTGAGGGATTCCGTGGAGCGACTCCAGGAAGAAACGTAGTTTTCGATTGCGTGAAGGCAGTGGAGTTGCCCGCCACTTGAGTAATACCTTTTTCCAAAAACATCTTTTCGTTCTTCTTGGGCGAGGAAGTGAGCGCGCTAAAAGAGATCATCGATGACATTAAGAAGGCTCGGAGACAATGTCGAGGGCATTCACGTATGCATCCTTGAGAAGATCGTTGTAGTTAATGTAGAGTTAAAGGATGGGCGCAGAATCAGCATTCACATTCCTAAAGCCTAACCGCCGTTCCCTGCTCCACCACAATTGCGCGAATCCACAATATTATGTATGAGCAGAGGCTCTAGTGATACATGCATCTTACCTACTTCGCTTGTTTCCACTAAGTATATTTAATATCTATAGCTCCTCGTAGCGTAGGTGAGGATATGCCCTTCATCTTCTACGAAATACACTATCGCGAAAAATTCTGAATCCGTATTAGCTACAAGCAACGACTTTTAATAACCCACATGGATCTGCGTTTTAGGTGTGGTACGGTATGCGCATCCCAAGGATGCTCGCTTTAATAATGCTTGCAATGCTATTTATCGAGGTGTCTATGCTTGCATCTAGAGTACTGGCTTCCAATAGCGCCATAGAGATTTTGCCCACTACTATCAATGGAAGTATCGTTGAAAAGGACATAACGACTAACACTACGTGGGATAGAGAGCACAGCCCCTACATAATAATAAGGTCGATAAAGATCTACAGGAACGCTACACTTAGGATAGAGCCGGGAGTTATTGTTAAGTTCGCTAACGGCGTCACTATTACGGTGGAAGGCGAGATAATAGCTAACGGAGCTAAGGATAGCCGAATATCCCTAGAGCTCATAAACCCCAAGGGAGGGAGCCAGTTCATAACCCTAAAGATGTGCGGAGGCAAGGTGATACTGAGGAATGTAGACGTTAAGATACCGTTTCTAGTACTAGACGGTATTCCTCCTAGG
>CAZRDH010000109.1:0-16676 GCA_964598805.1 uncultured Desulfurococcaceae archaeon
GGCTACGACGCTCTCCACGTCGGCGTCTCACACCCCTATAGGGGACCCGAATCCGCTGGACTTCCCGAGGAGTACGTATCGCTAACCATACTCGTGCCCTTTAATGATCTAGATGCCCTTGAGAAGGCGCTTAAGGAGCACGAGATTGCGGCGGTCGTACTCGAGCCCGTGCTAGGTGCTGGGGGCTGCATAGCTCCTAGGGATGGCTACCTAAAGGAGCTAGTAAACCTAGCTCATAGCTACGGAGCCCTCGTAATTTTCGACGAGGTCATCACGGGGTTTAGGCTAGCCCTAGGAGGTGCGCAGGAGTACTTCGGCGTTAAGGCGGATATAGTGGTTCTCGGAAAGATCGTTGGCGGTGGCGTAGCGGGGGCTGGAGCTTTCGCGGCTAGGAGCGAAATCATGGAGCTCTTAGATGTGATCAAGCATCCGAATCCTCGCGAAAGGCCTTTCCACGGAGGGACGTTCACTGGAAACCCGCTTACGATCCTAGCGGGCATGAAGACCGTCGAGTACCTAGCGAGGAACAAGCACCTTTACGAGCACCTAGACGAAGCGACGACGACCTTAATGCGCGGCATAGAGACTGCGTGTAGCGAAAACGGTATCGAGTGCTATGCCACGGGAGCGCGGGGGATGATAGGAATACACTTCACTAAGAAGAAACCTGAGAACGCTAGAGAAGCGCACGAACTTCGATGGAGTGACAGCGTCTATAAGGCGCTACACAAGTTCGCAATCCTACACGGCTACATATACATGACGGAATCAAACGCGCACTTACTGCCCTCAATGGTGCACAGCTTAGAGGAGATCAAAGGCTTCGTGGAGATGTTTAGGGAATTTGCCTCTCAGTTAAAGCGCTTTCTCTAAAAGACTTTCTATGCTCAATTATTTTCCGCGCAATATCCTCGAACACCCTCAGGACCCTGCTAATGCTTACCCTAGGCGCCTTAATGCCGTAGATCCACGGCGATCTAATTGCGTCTAGAATCTCGCTCGATTTAATCACATTGCGTCCTTTATCCACGAGCTTTTCGCAGAACTCCTTAGCCTTAAGCAAGTTCTTCGCTGCACTAGGCGTAAACCTCCATAGGTGGAACCTCTTAAACGACTCGAGGTCTATCCCAACCCTAGAGTACTTCCTTTCCCACTCCACCTTGATTATCTCGTCTATGAGCCCCGGGTCCTCTACGTCGATTCCCGAAGCTACTAGCTCGAAGATTGGTTTCTGCGGACAGTAGATGCACGAAACCCTGTGAGCTCCCCTTAGATACATGTAGTGCACTGCGTTCATGCTGCGGCAGAGCTCGATTACGTCCACTATGGTTAGGGGGGCTATGACGGTGAAGCCTAGGTGCTTAGACACTAACCTCTTATCGAGGAAGAACCTAAAGAATAGCCTTTCCAACCTCTTTCCCGCTTCCCACATTCTATCCCCATAAGCCTGGAAGTCGATGCCCATAGCCTTGGAACGAAACCTCAGCGGCGCGACTTTTAGGTACGTGCACAGCCTACACCCCCTCTTGGGGAGACCGAACCGGCGGAGCTCGCGCAAAACCTCCTTTCTAGGGGGCTCAAGAACTACTAGCTCGGATCCTAGGATTCGAGCGATCCTAATGGCCTCCGAAACGTTTTTCTCTGGCTCTATGAATGGCATGTGCACGTAGACTACGTCTAGCTCGAAGTCGACGTAGTTCCTCAACTTGTTGAGAGCTGCTAACGCTACGCTACTATCCTTACCCCCGCTAAACGCTTGAGCTACTTTCTTGCCCTCAACCTCCTTGCACAGATCCTTAACTACGCTCACGTACTCATCAACGCTCTCAACGGTTTTAGCGAATAGCCATGGGCTTTCATCGAATAGCTTGCTTAAATCGAGTACGGATTCGCCTAGCCTAAGCACTTTATCGCGATCAACGAAATCCGTAACGTCTACACCGATATCGTCTATCCAGAGGAACCACCTCACGCCCCTCGAGCTCACAACCTTAACAATGTCGTTGACTATCGCTAGGAATTCACGTGGTTCGCCACCACTCGTAACCACGGGTATGTACTCCATTGCGCGCCCTAGTGAGGGTTAAGAACCTAATTTATAAGCGAGCGCTAGCGATGGGGATTCCCGTGAAGAGCGCTATCGAGCTAGCTAAGAAGTTAGCGAGCGAGTTAAGCCCTCGTAGCCCAAGCCATGGATACGACCATGTCGAGAGAGTCGTTAGGAACGTGCTAGAGCTAGCTAAGCACGTAGGGGGCGTGGATATGGACGTTCTTCTAGTAGCTGCCTATCTACACGATATCGGCAGGGGATTACCGGGGGATCACGCTGAGATTAGCGCTGAAATAGCTTACGCCGTGCTCATCGAGAACGGCTTCGACAAGGACTTCGCTGAGAGGGTGCGAGAGGCTATTCTATGCCATAGCTACAACCGCGTTTTCGTAGCTGGGTACCAATGCAGGTCTCTAGAAGGTCAAGTGCTTAGCGATGCCGATAAGATAGATGCTAGCGGCGCGCTAGGAATAGCTAGGGCGTTTACCCATGGCGGCGAAACCGGTAGGTCCATTACTGCCTCGCTCGAGCACTTAAGGAGCAAAATCCTTAGGCTCCACAAATGCGCGTTTACTGAGGAGGGACGTAAGAAGCTGAACCGCTTAGTGAAGAGGGTGGAGGAGTTCCTGAACTGGATTGAGGAGGAATTGGGTCAGTGCGCGAAACCATCTTCATGAACTCCGCAGAGTTAGGACCCAGCTCATCATTCCCGTAGCCACCGCTCTCCAAACCTCAAAAACCTTGTTGCGTCATAGCGCTCGGCGCTTAGAGATGGTTACGATAATAGTTAGGAGTAGCAAGGATAAGTCCGCTGTCGAATACGCTCTACTGAAGTTCTACGGTAACGACCCCGCTATGCGGGTAGAGACCCTTGGTGGCGCTCGTAAATGCGATGATATCCTGAAATCGGTTCTAGACATCGTTAGGGATGACGATGTCTACCTACTGTTATTGGGTAGGGAGAGCGAGGAATGCGCGAAAACGATAGCGAGAGAGGCTCCCCCAAATCTATACGTGCACGTAGTTCCCCGCAAGAAGGTTCGAAACCTTAGGATCGAGCACTTAGCGTGGGAAATAGCTAAGGCTAAGGCCCTCATAAGGTCGAGAATTAGCTGGTTAAGTCAGCGCTCGGCATACGCACTATTCAATTCGTCCTCTGGACACGATCTCGGGATAGAGCCCGATCCAGCAATCGATACGTTCTTCCTAATAAGCGAGGGCTCGAAGCACCTATTCAAGGTCTCGGGAGTTAGGTGTAGCCTACCTCTACTATCTCGAGGATATGGTGGTGAGCACGACGTTTACTGCGGACCTAAGAGGGTTTGCCGTATCAAGATACCCGACGAATTTGCTGAAATTAGCGTTGAGAAGCTCGATGAGGTTTGCGAGCAGCCATCGATTGAATCCACTTTAGAGGTGAATGCTAAGATCGTCGACATCGTAATCGAGCGCGGCGCCCGCATTATGCGCGCGTTCTCTGAGGGCTTTAACAACATCGTTGTGCCGCTTAGCGGTGGCAAGGATAGCGCGCTGTGCCTATACATAGCTACGCGTGTCTTCGAACCCCATAGAATAATGGCCGTTTACGTAGATACGGGCGTGGAGTTTCCCCAAACGAGGGAATACGTAGAGAAGCTCGCTTCGAACCTCGGAGTGAATCTCGTTAAGATTCGCGCACCCATTAGGGAAGAGATTATTAGGCGCGGTGAGTACCCAACGCATGCTTCGAGGTGGTGCACGGAAATTAAGGTGAGTACCCTCGAGAAGTTCGTGAGATCGCTAAAGGGTAGAACACTAGTCGTTATAGGTGATAGGGATGCAGAGTCTAGGTCTAGATCCTGGAGACCAACGGTTAGGGATGCGAATGGCGTTAGGTACGTAGCCCCCATAAAGCCGTGGTCTACAGCCCATGTACAGATAACGCTGCTTAAGCTAGGCATAGGGATGAACCCGCTATACGAGCTAGGGTTCTATAGAATCGGTTGCTATGTATGCCCATCGCTACGATCGTGGGAGCTGGGAATCATTGAGTCTCGAAGCGATGAGTTTAGGGATGTTCTACTCGATGATCTGTTCAAGGGTTTTGAACGCGCAAAGCGACGAGGAGGTACCTCATGAGCTTCGTCTGCGTGTCAAACCTCGACTTATACCTACCAAGCGCACTAGACTGTGTAGATCGGGTGCCCGGAATGTCCTCGTTTGAGGGCGTTAGCAAGGGGCGTGCCTCGGAGGAGGAAGAGGTTAAGCTTAGCCGTACGGCGCTAAAGATCTACCTCTACCTACTCGATAAGGGGGAGGAGGTAGGGCCTAGAGAAATAGCTCGAGCGCTAGGTCTAAGTCCAAGCCTTGTTTACTACCATCTAAAGAGGATGGAGGAAATGGGTTTAGTCGTAAAGACTCCCGATGGATACCGCGCCTCGGGTTCGCTCAAGATAGAGGGCTTTCTATCCATTGGTAGAAGGCTCTTCCCGAGGATGTACATCTATTCAGCCTTCTTTGCAGGGCTCTTATTCTCCGAACTACTAGCCATAGCCTTTGGAAGGATCCCCCTCGACGGCCCAATGGTTACGGCGCTCTTAGCTAGCTCGGTAGGATTAGCGGTAACGCTATTTGAGGGGTACGCGCTGTACAGAAGGATTCATAGGCTTAGAAGGGGCTCACCTAAGTAAGATGATGAGGTTACGCACTCACGGATCGGTGAAGAAGCCACCTCTCGCTGATGATGAGCTTCACGGCACTCTGAAGGAGCCTTTTGGTGATGATAGACGGCTATGCTGAGTTACTCGCTAGCGAGAAGCAGCGGCCTTATGAGGAGAATACCGTCTATACCCATTAACTCGCGGTATAGATCTTTAATCCTGTTGGTATCGCCCCTAACGACTATCAAGAGCATACACCTAATCGGGTCGAGGTGTACGTGAAGCGCTGCAACGACTATGTCTAGGTACTTATGCTGTATGTCCGTAACCTTCTCGTCCACCTCGTGAATTGTGTGATCGTAAACGAGCCCTAGAACCCCTACGGCTCTTCCAGCAAGCCGCCACTTCTGCTCGACAATGAACATCCTCAACGCTTCCTGAACTAACTTGGACTTGCTCTTAATGTTGATGTCGCTCATGACTTTCTCTAGCTCCTCTAGCAGATCCTTAGGTATGTAGACACCGAACTTCGACCCAGAGGACAAGGGGTTCCCAAGGAAGAGCTCGTTCGTAAAGTGGTTAAAAAGGAGGTTTATCCAACGAGCTTCTCGATCTCCGAAATGACCTTACGAGCTTCCTCCTCTGAAACCTGCTGAACGCCCCTACCAACGTGCTTAACTACGTGAACGTGATCCTCCCTAGCGATAATCACGTAGTTATCGTACTTTATGTAGAGTACCTTGCCGGGCTTATCAACGCAATCGCTGAGCTCCTTCGCTAGCGCGGCAGACCTAATAGCGTTGAATAGCCTAGACACATCACTAAAGGTTCTAGCGCTAATCCCCTTCCTTAGGTATGCGGAGGGCTCCCAAACCTTTAGGGTCACGTTGAGCCTCATGCTCTCAGTCCTTCGCTACTCGCTTAGCATAGAGCTTGGATAAATAGTTTAGCTAACCGAGTTCCTTAACTATCTCCTCGAGCTTCCCCTTAACGCTCTCTAGCTTCTTCCTTAACTCGCTAACCTCCTTCTCCAGCTCCTCAACGCGCTTCCTGTACTCCTCCACCTCTACCGCTGAAACTATCGGTACCTGAAGCTTGCCGCCCATCTTCACGAGCATGTCGTAGGTTTCCTTAACGAGCTTACCGGCCTCGGTCTTCCCCGCTAAGTGGTGTCTAATGGTTGTCGGCGATCTGCCTAGCTCTTCAGCTATTGCCTCCACCGGCATGCCAGCCCTATCCCTAGCCAACGCGCCAGCCGCAACGATTAACGAGTCTAGCCACGTTAGCTTGTCCTCTGCTTTCCTAATCTTTTCGAGCACGTCGGGCCTGGTTATGGTCCCTAGTATTAGGGCTAGCTCTAGCCTCCTAATCTCCTCCTTCGTTAACGGCTTTAGGGGTATCTCCTCGCTCATAGCTTCACACCTCCTCGATTTGTATCCTATCCCCTCTAATCCTAATCACCTTATTGGGGTAGACAACGATCCCCTTATCGGTTATTTCAAATGGGTGACGCCTCATATCGTGCTTTGTGCCCCTCATCTTCCATATTATCAGCGTCCTAACAAGCTCTCCCCCAACCTCATCTAAGTCGAGCCTAATGATGCCATCAGCAGCGTGCTCGACTCCAGGTCCTCCAAACCCTCTCTCAGTAACGCTAACTTGCGAAACCAGTATCGCCGTCGTGCCTAAGCCGGAGAGCACACGCTTTAACTGCATCATTATGGATCTCGCTACCGATGGCTTGGTTAGGTACAGAGTCGAGACAGAGTCTATGACGACCCTTTGCGCATTAACATCCTTAATGGCTTGCTTAAGCACGTCGAGAAGCTCCATAACATCGTCAACGCTCCTAACAACGTACCTTTCGCGCTTCGCAGCCTCGCCAATACCGCCAGTGAAGGCGTCTACTATCGCGAACATCCCCTCCTCCTCGTACTTCCTCACGTCCCACCCGAAGACTGCCATGTGCCTACGTATCTGCACGGGGTGCTCCTCTAGCGCTACGAGAACTCCGGGCTCGCCATGCTGCAATCCGTAGTAGAGGTACTGCTGGCCGAATATGGTCTTACCAGTTCCCGGTCCGCCAGAGAGCAACACGACATTCCTCTTGGGTATGCCTCCGTATAGAAGTTCGTCAAGCCCTGGAATCCCAGTCTTTACGCGCTCTAGCTTGAAACTCATTTCCCCACCCGGAGACATTTACTGCGTAGAGAATATAAATAGCAATTGCTTTTTGTGAGCACGTTACAGCGCTTTGGGTGATGGAGTTGATGAACGCTAGGGAGATCGCGATAACGTCGCTTGTTAGCGCGATCGTCGGTGCGTTGACGGGCTTAGTGTACGTAGCCTTGGTGAACGCAATGAATATCGCTTCCGGAGTGCATGGAATTGTAGCGTCCTTAAGCGCTATGCTCACCGTACCCCTATCGCTGTGCGGTGGCCTCGTAACGGGGTTCATACTTAAGCACGTCTCTAGCGAAGTCGCGGGACCTGGAATAGATGCCGCGATAAGCGCTATCGTGAGGAGGTGGGGCTGGATCGATATCAAGACGACGATATCTAAGTTCGTTGCTACGGTGTCGACTGTTGGAATGGGTGCGAGTGGAGGCCTCGTGGGGCCCATGGCTCAAATAGGTGCGGGCATAGGCTCATTCGTTTCGACAGTGCTAGGGCTGAACCAGGGTGTGAGGAAGAAGATAGCGCTCGTAGGGCTAGGCGCGGGAATTGCATCAGTTCTACAGGCACCTGTATCCGGAGCTCTAGCATGCATGGAGATCCTATACAGGGGTCCTGGGTTAGAGGGTGGCGTATTAGTGCCCTCGCTATTCGCAGCGTTTAGCGGATCTATAGTTACGTACCTACTGCTAGGAGGGTGGTACTCGAGGCTTCGAGTTGCTGCTCCACACGCGCTCTTACTCGATACTAAGGTGCTACTATGTTCGCTGATCATAGGGGTTGCTGGGGGCATACTCTCTAGGGCGTTCTCGAAAATGTACTTCTCACTCGAAGGGGCTTTCCAGAAGCTGAAGTTGCCCCTCGAGGTTAAGCCCGCTATAGGGTGCGCAATAGCTGCATGCATAGCCCTAGCCTATCCCCAAGTGTATGGGACGGGGTGGAACCTCGTGTGGCTAGCCATGTCCGCACCGAGCGTTGCAACCCTAACCTACCTGCTGATCGCGAAAATGCTTGCCACAGCCTTCACGCTTAGCTCGGGCGGTAGCGGCGGAATCTTTGCGCCCACGATAGCTATGGGAGCGCTAGTCGGGGCTATAGCGTCCACGTCCATGGGGCTCCAACGCTATAACGAGTTGATGGTGCTGGTCGGGATATCCTCCCTACTATCCGGCTTGTGCAGAATCCCCTTAGCAGCAGTAGTGCTTGTTGCCGAGGTAGCCGGAGGGCTCTACGCACTACCTCCAGCCATAGTGGCATCGCTAGTTTCCTACGTGGTTGCAGGACCGAAAGCGACTATATACAAGAGCCAGCTAGAGCCCACTACGTGAGGTTAGCGCGCAAGCTAGGGCCGTGCCTACCGAAGCTCATTAAGTGGTTCGAAGCTGAGGGACGTAGCTATGTATGGAGGAGGAGTAGGGATTGGTACGTCATTATGGTGTCCGAATTCCTCTTAGTGAGAACTAGGTCTAGCGTAGCCGAACGCGCCGTTAAGGAGATACTCGACTACTATCCCACTCCAGAAGCGCTTTGCAGCTCTAATCCATCTGAGGTACTAGCATTTCTAGAGGGTGTATTTCGAAGAGTAGGGCTGGTTAAGAGAGCTAGGTGGCTATACGAAGCCGTTTGCAAGTTGGTTAAGAGCTCTAAGGACGTCTGTAGCTACGAATTACGTAGCTTACCCGGCGTGGGATCCTATATCGAGGCCGTTATAAGGAATCGCGTTTGCGGCGAGCCAAAGCCGTTCATCGATTCCAACGTCCAGCGCGTGATTAGCAGGGTCTACGGAGGTAACTTACCGCTTAAAGATATCGAGGAGTCTATGCTCGAGCTAGGTATAGACGTAGGCTTACTATGCTACGCTTTAATGGACTTAGCGCACGCCTATTGCAAGCCCCGAAAACCCCGATGCAAATCGTGTCCGTTGAGGGAGTGTTGCGATTACGCAATGTGACTCGATATACGATAGCACGATCTTTCGCGCTAAAATGTACAGTAGGTATAGGCTTATCGCGAGTAGCGCGACAAAAGCTATGAAGCCCGCGTACTGACCGAAGAACTTCGAAATCGCACCACTCACAAGCATCACGCCTAGTACTAGTGCCATAGATAGGAGTACGTACCCTAAGAGCTTGGCCCACGACAAGGTACCACCGATAGCTTCGCTAAACCCTCTACCACTTTATCTATAGTGCTGTCTATGGGGGTACATGATAAGAGTTCTCATTAAGAAGCGGGTACCTCACGCACTTCCTAAGTTAAAGGCTCGGAGTACGGGGGAGCGCGCAACCGTAAAGTTTCTTCAAGCCGATGTCGATTCACTGTGCATCGAAGTACTATCTCGCTACATGCTCTCCAACAACGTAGAGGTAACGATTTGCATCGATAAGCACGGCGTCGCTAGGTACTTAGTTAACGAACCTCCGCTAACTAGCGATGAACAGAAGCTAATAGCTACGCTACTAGACTACATCTACACCTCTTCTCTAAGGATAGAGAGCGAGGATGACTTAAAGGATTCGCTCATGAAGGCTGCCACGGATTTAGGGCTAGAGAACGAACTCGTCAATAAATTCGATAAGATCTGGTACTATGTTCGTAGAGATTCGTTTGGATACGGTGTATTGGACCCGCTGTTTAGAGATGACGATATTGAGGACATAGAGCTTTCCCATTGGGAAACCCCCGTTACGGTAGTTCATAGGAGGTTCCTAGCGTACGAATCCTTAGTTACGAACGTTCGATTCAATAGCGAGGAAGAGGTTAAGGGGGTTATAGAGAGGCTAGCCCTTAGAACAGGCAAAGCAATATCCCTAGCCAATCCCGAGTTGCACGCAGCCCTACCCGAGGGATATAGGCTTGCTGCAACCCTAGGCGAGCCCGTATCATCGTCGCCAACTTTCGACATACGCAAGTTCCCACGAGTACCCATAGACGTCGTAACGCTTATCAACGATCACGTCCTCGAACCCTCGATAGCCGCACTCGCGTGGATGCTAAACGACGCTAAGATGTTCTACTGCATAATCGGCGGTAGCGGAACAGGCAAAACAACGCTCTTAAACGCCTTACTGCAGCTAAGCAATCCGTTTTGGAAGATCGTCGTAGTGCAAGACATACCCGAGATAAAGTTGCCGAAGAGACCTAGATTCATACAGTTGTTTGGAGAGACGACGAGCGAGCAATTCAAGAGGTGCGTTACCGCCCTTCGGTACAGGCCCGACATCTTGGTCGTTGGAGAAGTTAGGGGTAAGGAAATTAGGGCGCTCGTACGTGCCGTAGCCTCTGGATCGGGATCTGCAACCACATTCCATGCATCAACTCCAAGCGAGTTCGAAATGGCTATAAGGAACATCTTGCCTAGGGATCTATACGTAATGTTAGCATTGAACACGGGCGTCCTCATACACGTTGCTAGAGTGAGAATAGGCTTACGCGTTGAGCGTCGAGTAGTAGCGGTTTACGAAAGACATGCAAGTGGGTGGCGCACCATCTACAGGATGGGGGAATTCGATGATATTGAGGATTGCGATGCATTAAAGAGAGTTTGTCAAAGGCTTAGAGTTGATGATCCGAAGAAGGAATTCACACGTAGGGTTCAGTACCTCCAAATGATACCGCCCGGCTATGAAAACGTTGAGAAGGCAATGAGGAAGTTCTACGGTGTTTAACCATGTTCGAGAGCGCCATTTCCAAGCGTAAGTACCTCTTTAGCCTAGAGGGGCTGGGGGGTCTATGGATATCGCTAGCCATAATGTTAATCGAGACGAAGGTGCTATTAGACGCTATTTCTAGTCGTGCAACGGCTTTAGTTAAGCCTAGCGCGTTATTCCCGCTACTTCTATCCTACATAGCTTCAGCAATCTGCTTACCATTGGTGTTAGCGTGGATACCAGGTGCGCTAAAGGAGCTCTCCAGGGTGTATAGGAGGGTTGCCGAGCGAACATGCTCTCCATTCCGATTACCGAAGCTCCGCACGAGGTTAGCAATCATAGGCTTCTCAATACCTGTATCCTCGCTATGCATAACGCTCTCCATAGTATTTAGGAATCCGCTAATCGCTATTGCGGGATTTGCACCGACGATCATAGCCGCCCTAATCGTTGCAACGCCGATGCTGCTAATCAGCGAGCACAAGAAACGCGTGGAAAACGAGCTTCCCTGGCTCGCAGTATTGCTAGACCTTAGCGAATCCGTTGGCGCAGGTATAAAGTTCCTTAGCGATAGGATTAGAAGAACTAGGATACTACCCGCAATAGCGCGCGAATTCGATGCTATATCACGAGATTCAAAGCTAAGGTCGTACTCATACATAGACGCGCTAATCAAGCGCTCCGAGCTAACTCCTAGTCCGCGCCTCGCGAGATTCCTAAGGGGTTACGCTACTAGGATACGAAGCGGATCGGATATAGTTCAATGGTTGAGGATGTGGATACTCGAGGAGTTCATGCGCAGCGAATTTAGCTATAGGCTCTTTAGCGAACGGGCATCGATTATGATAAGCCAGCTGGCTATAGGGATATACGTATTCATACCCATAGTGGTGGCAACCTTAGGGGCTTTCTCGTCCTCCGCAATACTCCTTATTCCAATAATTGGCACGCCCGCTTTAGTAGCGCTAGCATACGCCATAAGGCCTAAGAACCTCGATAGCTACGATAGGAGGTTCCTAGCGCTATCGATAGCCCTATGCATAGCGACATCGATAGCCCTATACCCAGTAATCAGGAGCTACTCGGTGATTATCGGATGGTTAGTGGGAATACTCGCTTGCCTAAAAGTCGATTCCCAGATACGCGAGTGCAATACGCTTAGACGAGATTCCTTCGAGATACTCAACCACGTTACCGAGCTACGGAGGCTAGGGCTCTCAATACCATCCGCGCTAAGGAGCATAATCAAGACCGTTAAGCTTAGCTCGGTAACGCGAAAGCGGTTAGAAGAGGTACTGCAACTCCACGAACTCGGCTTATCCCTAACGGAGACCACTAGGTACGTAGGTACGCCAAGCTTCCTCTTCAAGTTCGTGATATTCTCGCTGGGCATCATGCACGAAAGTGGGAGTAGCGATACTAGCGTTATCCAAAGGTTGCTAGAGACCCTTCGCAGGATAGAGGTTTTCGAGGATAGCTCTAGGAAGGTAGCGCTATTCTTCGACGTGCTAGCCATCGCGACCATAGCCATAGTCGTGTGGATAGCTAAGGTAGTAACAAGCATCACCACATTCATCATGTCGTCGCCAGCATCAACACTCAAACTCTCCCTCGTATCGCCACAGCTATGCCTCTTAATCCCCATAGCCTTGCTCGGCTATAGCCTCGTATCGACAATCCTTCGAAGCGGATGCATAGCCTTCGAGTTAAGGCACTTAGCGTTCCTAGCAATAGCGCTCATAGCAGTACTCTCGCTGACCCTCTTTTAAACCCCTAGTAGTGTCGGGGGTGCAGACACATGGCCCTGATTAGGAAGGGTATGAGCGAAATGATGGCTATAGTAATAGGCGTCGTACTAACTGTAGCGATAGGCGCCGCACTATGGCCTTTGCTAAGCGGTATGATAAGCAATCAGAGTCAGAACGCTAAGATGATAGTATCGGTTTCAGCATCCGATCTATACAACGGTAGCGTATCGATAATCGTGACCGTGAAGAACGTTGGTGGGACCACTCTCAACGACATTAAGATAACGAAGGTCATTGTATACAACGGCGTTACGACTAGCACTATAACGCTATCCACTACGATCGCTAACCAGCTAACCATCGGTGCTTCAGCATCTAAGATGATAGTAGTACCTGGTCACTCTGGCGATACTGTAATCGTAGTCGTGAGCGCAAAGGCAGGAAACAACGTGATTTACGCTCAGGGGAAGGCCATAGTTAGTTAACACACTTTTTAAACATATTTTTATTTTGGGGACTATGTCCAGAGCTCTCTCGAATATAGTTGCAATAATCCTGACTACGATCGTATTGGTCGCGGCATCGTCGATGGTACTAATGAATTCGAAGCTAGTAATCAATGCATTAAAGCCACGGATAGTCGTTGAACCTAAAGTTCAGTGCATTAACATACTGAATTCCTCTGTTTACCTATGCACCGTAAGGACTAGCATGAGTTATTGTGGCACGCTAAAGATCGTAACTATGAACGGTAGCTACATAATTAACAAGTGTTTTAGTCCTGAAAAGCCCGTAATCATCGTGCTTAACTCTAAACCCATAGCGATAGCCTTAGGGAATAGGCTATTCGCTGTAGAGGTGAGATAGCATGATCTTGACGATGTTTAGGAAGGGGCAAGGCGAATACGTTGCAACACTAGTAATTCTGGGCCTAATGATCTCTTTCAGCATATTAGTACTCGAGTGGCAGAAAGCTATACGCGATACTGCGCGAAGCGTTATAGAACAGATAGATAAAGCCAAGGAGACTCTAATCGTGATTAGGAACGAGCGTGGATTGCGGATCATTAATGCGTGGAACGGTGTTAGCACGATAGCTGCATTCATATACCGGTTCATTAGCGCGTGTTCATTTAGCGAGGCATTGTCGTCTTTATCGCGAGAAGGGCTTATCGATAGGGTTATGGTATTCAATAAGAGCTTGCTAATCGTTGAGCTCCTAAGCAAGGATTCGTGGATTAAGGTTCCGCCAGCTAGTTCCGTAACGATAGGGGGTAGCCTCGACCCCGTAGTCTCAACGTTAAATGAGTATGCTTCAACGATATGCTTGTACACGATTAATAACAACGTATTCTGCAATTCTACCACTATAACCCTCACGACTAATGCGAATGGTTATAGCAAGGTACTTATATTCAACGGCTCTCTAACATCGATATCGCAACTCGCAGTAGCTAACTATACCAAGGCCTTAGTATCAGCCTTTGGATACCCATTCAATTACCCGCTATCCTCGCTACCGTCTTACGTGCCTTTGGTAATAGCGTACAACTTTAGCTCTATCCCCAAGTACTTAGTAGCTACATCGAAGTACGTACGCATATACGTTAACTATAGCTGTAGGTCCATACAGTGCGCATGGACGCCAGCCAACTTCACAATGCGCATCGATGGTAAACTCGTTAAGCCTAGCTACGTATGCCTCTTCGATACTAGGGGAGTACTGCTTGGTTGTAGTGATGGGGAGGAACCCGTGGTTACCTCGCTTCGAGTATTCGTAGCGATTATCGATGGTGTGCCCGTGTACGTTGATGTATCCTCTAAGCCTTACACGGAAAGCGCGTCAATGCTCGTTGTAGGGGGCTTATCTAATGGTAGGTACACGATTGCTAAGGCATCAGTCGTAACGGTATCGTTTAGGGGCTCTAAGCCGGTAGCCATACTATACACTAACTACTCGTGGGGCTTGTGCAGGCTTTCAGCTTGGAGAGTGTGGGGGCTTTGCACAACATACGTTAGCTACCTAATAGTGGATTCCTCTACGTACGTCAACACCATATCGTTTGGGTACTACTTCAACTTGCCGCTAACCGCCTTAAACAAAACGACTCCCCGTCTATACCCACCAAAAGCACCGTTACCTCCGGAATCTAGTAAATACGTGCTTCTCAAAGTGGAAGTACCTGGCTATGCACCAATCAATGTTAGGGTGTACTTGCTAAACTTTAGTAATGGCTTCGGAGCCGTTCCCTGGATACAGCCAATAATCGGTGTGTTCATTCCGTTTACGGGTATGCTAAGGGTTGAGGTCCCTACGTATACGATCACGAATCCCTACGATGGTAACGAAATCACGTTTAGGATCCCTGTATACTTCTTAAACCTTAGCAATAGCTATAGAGTTGAAGGCTACGTCTCAAACACCTTCGGAGTAGGGAGCGTATACGATGTAAATGCCTCTGAATACGTCTATGAGTTGAATAAGCTGTTCGTTGGCTATGAAAGAACCCAGGGGTACTTCAATATGGGGTTCAACGTACCGATTTCTAGCAGCTATACCTACCTGCTAACGGTCGTAGCCAATAGTGATCGCATGCCCATGCCTAGCATAGCGCTACTCAAGTGGTCCTTAAGTTCCAACTACTATTTCGTACCCAGACCCGCTGCATAACTTCCTTAGTAGCTCTATTGCTGAAAGCGATGCTAAGTAGCTAGTTCTCGGGTTAGTTGGGCTAGGTACGTTTTCTATGCGAATAGTTATCCTTGAAGCTTTGGACTCCACGATTATCTCGTGGACGTTCTTCTCGATAGTGGGATCCGCAACCACCTCAACCTCGATATCCATTCCCGACGCCAAGCTTAGCGCAGCAGAAACGTTTACGTTAAACGGAAGGACCTTAACCGCTTCGCTAGCCTTGCCGCGAAACACTACGGTAGGCTGGACAACCTTTGATGGATCGAACTTCAGTGTTTCACAAGGCTTTATGCTCTTTGGGGGTTTACGCGTCCTCAAAAGCACTCTCTCGATTCCTACCTTCCTCAGCGCTCTTATCGCATCGAGCCCGGCTATAGCTCCGCTAGGTACATAGACTCGCGCATTTCCCTCTCTAGCGGCTTCCTTAATCCTCTCTACGAGCTCGACATCCATGAGAGCTCCCACGCTAAGCACGACAAGATCCGCACCGCTCTTTAGCACCTTCTCTGCGTACTGCTTCACAGCTTCTTGGCTAGCCGCTTCCACAACGATGTTAGGGCTCGTTGCAAGCACTTCGTCTATAGACGATGCTATTAAGGGCTTGCACTTCGTTAGTTTACTAGCGAGCTCCTCGCACTTCTCCTTAATTACGTCGTAGAGCGCTACTAAATCTGCCTCTACATACCCTTCGTCTATAGCCCTAGCTATTTCGGAGCCTATAGCGCCGCACCCGATTATGGCTACGCGCTTCATTCCCTCACCCCACACCAACGCGCTTAATTTCTAAGCTCAAATCGATTTTATCGGGCCTCATAGTTATAGAGCTTGTGCTTATGACGTCCGGCGACGCTCTCGCATAGTCGACTATGTTGTCCTCGTCTATGCCCCCGCTAACCTCGATGATCACCTTATCCCTAAGGCCTAGGTCCTCTAGAAGCCTTATCGCTGTAGCGACCTGCTTTACATCCATGTTATCGAGCATTACCACGTCAGCACCAGCCTTAGCAGCTTTAACCGCGTCTTCAACTGTACTAACCTCTACCTCGATTTTACGAACGAAGCTAGCTCTCTGCCTAGCCAACAGAATGGCCTTCTCGACATCCCCGATTATAGCGATGTGGTTATCCTTTATTAGTATGGCATCACTTAGCGAAAAGCGGTGAGTATCGCCACCTCCTACCTCAACGGCTTTCTTAACTAAGTACCTAAGCCCGGGAACCACCTTTCTAGTTGCAGCGACCCTCACCCGAGGATTAACCGATTTAACGATGTTCACGAGTCTACGCGTCTTGGTAGCGATCCCGAAGAGAAGCATCATTAAGTTAAGCAGGGTTCTCTCAAACAATAGGATTCGCCTTGCGCTACCGTAAATACTCAATATCTCGCTACCCGCATCGAACTCACTTCCATCGTTTACGAAGGTGCGCACGGAGAAGCCTAGCACCCTTAAAGCACTAGCCAGCAAGTTCGTGCACGCAGCGATACCTCGGCTCTTAGCGATGACTAGCGCTTCGACTTGCGTATTCGGATCTATCAGCGTTTCGCTAGTTACGTCTCCGAATGGAGCATCCTCGTATACCCACTCCAATAGCTTGCTCGCTAGAATCCATGGATCCACGTACATCACCTCAGCATCTCTAAGCTACGCTCGATAACCTCTCTAACCCTATTCGCTACGACGCTATCCAGCACGACCCTAGGCTTCATGAGCTCTAGAGC
>CAZRDH010000110.1:0-6335 GCA_964598805.1 uncultured Desulfurococcaceae archaeon
ATCAGGAAAGCTCTTAGCTACGCACTTCGTAGCGGAATAACCTCGTCGAGAACTCTGTACGACGTTATACATATATACGTAGCTAAAGCTCTTGGTGCTACCTTCGTATCGGCCGATATCGACGCTCTTAAGAGAGCGAAGGATATAGGTATCGAGGCTCTCAACTATAGGTGGGGGTAGAGACCGTGTATAGAGAGGTTGCTGCAATGCGTGAGAAAGATAGAGAGCTGATAGAGCTTGCTCTAGAAGCAGCGAGAAAAGGGCATCTAGCTAGAGCCGCAGATATACTCACCTCTTACATGATGGGAAGGATCACGAGGGCTAGAGCCATAGAGAGGCTCAGAAAGCTTGCAGCTAAGCGCTAGCCTAAGCTGGGTACCCTGGACCCTCTTCGCGTTAGGTATGTTCCTAGCCTTCTGCGTAATCTATAGCAAAACCGAATCGTTTAGGAAGGCTCTTCTCGGATCCTTGTTCGCGGGCAAAACGTTTGCCGTCGTGTACTGGATAAGCGGGTTGGATAGAACGCTCTTCACGGTATACCTAATCGACAGGAAGGCGCCTTGGATCGTTAGAGAGGTGCACGTAACTGCATGCGAAGTAATCTTCCTAAGCTTCCTAGCGACCGCCCTAACCCTAGCGCTCTGGCCCCTAATCCTTAGGCAGCTACCCAGAGAGATACGAAGGGCGGTAGAAGAGATACAGGCGTAGCCCCTAAATAAGTAAGGGCTGTTAGTTTCGCTGAGGGGTGTTCGTGGGGTTCAAGCTAGGCGTTCTCGTTGGCGTGGGAATAGCGATGTTCGTTATGTGCCTACTGGCTGCGCTAGGGTTCGCAGCTCTCGGAACGTACATCGATAGGAATAGGGAAGGCATTGACGAGCTCTACAGGCTTACGCATAGCGAGAGCTACGCGGCTCTAGAGAGGGGGCTCGACGAGGTTTCGAGCTTCATGAAGGCGCTCGCCTCGAGGATAGCCACCGTCACCTTCCTAAGGAAGTACGCCCTCGAGCTATACAACTACAGCGCCACGATAAGCGACGCCGCGAGCAAACTCGATAGCGTTAAGCAGCTAAGCGAGGATCTCGAGGAACTGAGCCCCGAAATGGCGTTCTCTAGCGCGAACCTCTTCCTAACGCTATCATTCGCGGGGGCGATCCTAGCGATAGCGGGCGGCGTAGCGGAAGCAATATCTAGACGAAGAGCGAAGAAGCGCACAGCCCAAGCCTAACCCCAACCCAATACATTTTTATCATCGGTTTAGCCTGTACCTACTCCTAAAGAGTAGGCAGATACAGCAAGTACTAGGCTAGCTCTTCTTCCTGATCTTCCCAAGAACGAAGCCAGCTACAGCCAGCACAATACCTAGAATAGCCAGGCCAACTGTTGTCTGCATAAAGCTAGAGGCAAAAGCATTGTACTTCTCTACCAAGTCCTCAGAGTTAAGCTTAACCAGCTCTGGATCGTAGGCGTGCTTCCCGTACACAACGTTGTCCTTGAACCAGTACACGATATCCATCAGCTGGCTAAGGCTAGGTGAAACACATATCAACATAAGAAGAACCCCTAGAACCATGCCAACGCCTAGACCCGCAACGAACTTCATGCGGATACAGCAAGTAGAGACGCATCGCCGAAACTATTAAACTCTACTAGATACTTCGAAGAATATATCATAACCTAAGAAAAATCGGTAATACCATAGGGATACAAATTAGTTAGATGCGATAGACTAGCACTTGTAATGCTTATCAACTACCTTGAGCGTAGGATCGAAAAGGAATGCAAGAATGTTAGAGATGGTGTTAGGTGCTGTATACAAGTGCTGGAAGACGTTAAGGCGCGGATAGAGGGGATTGCTACGTCGATACATGGATCCAGGGCGAGAAGCCCTACTTACATATCAAGCTAAGCCTAGGATTAACGACGCAGCAGTTCGTAGCCGTACTGAAGAGGCTGCCTCTAGCGATAGGCAGGGAAATACCTAGGATAACGATCGACGGGCTTCTAGACGACGAGGACGAGGCGATTCTATGATTGTTGGGGTCGGTAGGGCCCCCGCTAAGTTGCTGGAAGAGCTTAGGAAGCTCGTGGACGATCCCAGGGTCTTCATCTTTCCAGAGTTCTTCGATGATAAACGCTCGCTGCTTAGCTCTAGGCGTGATAGAGTGCTTCGCTACGTCGAGACTGTTGCTAGGTATAGGGGTAGGATCGTGTTCGCTATCTACCCCGATTACCGCAATAGGGATAGCCTTCTATGCGATCTCTTTAGCGATATCGTGTGGATATACCCCGTGCACAGCCTTCGCGAGATCGAGAATGGGCTGCCGTGGTGCGTCGAGTGGATTGGGTACGCGAGCGATCCGAGGTACAGGGACTACACCCTAGGGCAGTTCCTAGACTACGCGAAGGCGTACGGCTACGCTAAGTGGTTCCTCGGTGCAAACGCTAGAGAGGTGAGCATAGCCATCAACAACGGGTTCGAGGGGATGGACGTCACCACGCTCTCTATGCCGAAAGTGATGTTTAGGGACATCAAGCGCCCAGAGTTCCCAAGCAGGTTCGCTTCCTGGCTCAAACGAATAGCGAGCGGAAAGCCCATGCCCTTGGTGGCTAGCCGTGGCTGAGGATAGCCTCCCCAGGGCTAAGCAGTTCTCAACTCTTCGAGGTTTCCCCAGCGAAGAGGTCTATGGTCGTCGTGCATAACTCTCTGAGCAGGGGGTAGCGATATGGCGGCAACCATGGCTGTTTACCGCATAAAGAAGGTTAAGGGTCATCGCTACCTCGTGAAAGAGGTGTACGACCCCTCTACCCACAGGAAGAGGACAGAGTGGACAATCAACATCGAGAGGATAGAGCGCATCTACGCGCTTCTCAAGGACCTTAAGGAAGACGAGATCGCGAGGCTACTAGAAATCGTTAGGAATGGAAGGGTTTGGTGCGGGGGGTGGGATTTGAACCCACGCAGGCCTACGCCATCGGGTCCTGAGCCCGACCCCTTTGACCTGGCTCGGGCACCCCCGCACCGTCTCTAACTATCTTCGTTTAGGTGCGGGGTTTTGAGTTTCATTTCTCGTTCTTTTCGGCTGATCCGTTTACTAGCTTCTTCACCCCCTCTCTCCCGAAGCGCTTGAGTAACTTCATGTATATGGTTAGGGCTTCCCTAATGAATTCGGATCTACTCCTGTAGTCGAAGCTCTTATAGAGTTCGTCTATCTCCTTTAGTGTCGCGAGGTCTAGCTTTACGGATACGACCTTAGTTAACCCAATGTCTATCTCTATAACGTTGCCCCTACCCCTATACTCCGGGGCCAAGGCATTCACCCTAAGGAAGGTGTTACCGAATATACTTAGGGATTGGCTTAATTTAGGGTTTCGCATTGGGGGTGTGTTGCTAGCGATTTTTGCGCTGAAAAGCACTTCTTTCCACTCTAAAGGTTGTTTGAGCTTGGTAATACCAGCGGCGCGCTTATAAATATGCTTTTAGCAGGGAATTGCGCTACGCGTTGGGGTGGGTATTTAGTCGGGGTACTTATAAACTTTCATGAAGCTTAGCAGTTTCTGCGGGGTCTCTCCGTGAGGACCGCCATCGAGAGCGTGCTCGAGTACCTCTTGGCCAAGGCTCTCGCGGGGAAGAGCGACGTGGTGAAGGCTCTCTACGAGTACTTCGTGGAGGGCAAGAGCCCTAGCACCCTAGCCGCTAAGTACGGCTTATCGAAGCACCAGGTTAGGGGTTACGTACAGAGGATTACTGAGAAGACGGGGTCCATAGCGAAGGCGCGGGCCATAATCAAGTACGTAACGCCCTACGTCCTCAAGGTCAAGCCCATAATTAAGCCCGTTGGGGAGGGCATTTCTAGGTGCTTAGTGTGCGGCGAGGAAATGCTCACTCCCGTAGCGGAGGACCACGTTAGGAAGTACCATAGCGCGATCCTAGCCGAGTACATAGACGCTATCCTCGATTTGCTTGCTCGCGAGTTCGAGCGTCGTAGGGCTGCTCGAGTTGCTAGCGAGGGAAAAGCCTAAGGGCTTTCTCCCCTCTTGGTGAAGGGGTTTAGCCGTAGTGCGCTTCGTTAGGAAGCCTCGTAGAGAGCTAGCGGTAATCGAGCGCAAGAGGGGTAGGCCAAGCGATATCAAGGTGGGTATACTCCTGCCCATACCCTACCGAGCTGCAGCCTCATCGCTATTCATGCACATGGCCTACGCCAAGCTGCAGAGCCTAGAGGGGGTCATCGCCTATAGGTACGTATACGACTTAGAGAGCGACGTAGTAGAGGCCCTGGAGCCCGATGCGCCTGCGCCTAGGGATCTAGACGTTCTCTTAGTGTCGCTACCGTACGAACTTGATTACCCGTACGCAGCTAGGTGCCTACACCACGGAGGAATAGAGGTGCCTTTGAAGAGGGATCGGGGTAGGAAGCCCGTGGTGATAGGCGGGGGCATCGCGGCTTTCTCTAACCCAGCACCCCTTAAGGGGGTGCTGGACGCCGTTGCTATTGGCGATGCCGAGGGTGTTCTAGAGGAGCTACCGTACATCGTTGCTAACGATGGTGTGGAGGGTCTTTGCGAGTTGCGCAAGGTGTTGGTGTATGGCGTGTGCGAAGAGCGCATCGAGAAGAACGCTACTCTACTCCCCGACCCCGTAGCCATGGCTAGGCAGCTCCATCCCCTAGACGAGGAGCCTATCTACGGGGTTGGCCTAAGGCTCGAGGTATCCCGGGGCTGCCCCCGGCTATGCGCTTTCTGTCTGGAGGGCCACGTGACTAAGCCGTTTAGGTACTACGACCTAAACACCCTTCTAAACGTCGTGGATGCGTGGGTTTCCGCAACCCCGTTTAGGAGGGTCGTTCTGTACAGCCTTAGCCTCCTAGACGTTCCCTACGCTAGGCAGCTCCTCGAGGAACTCGCTAGGAAGGGAATCGAGGCGAGCGTGCCTTCGCTAAGGCCGGACCTCGTCGATGAGGAGGTGGCAGAGATCGTTCGAGCACTCGGTCAGAGGACCCTCACCATAGCCCCGGAATCGCTAGACCCGGAAGTGGCTTGTAGGATCGGTAAGTGCTTCGATCTAGACGAGCTAGCTAAGGTGGTTAGGAAGGCGGTTGCGCTGGGAATGCACGTTAAGCTGTACCTAATAGCGGGCTTACCCGGCGAAGACGACGAGAGCTTCGTTAAGAACGTCAATAGGTTCGTGAACTCCCTAGACCCTTCGTGTAGAAGGGCTTTGAGGCTATCGATAAACCCGTTGATACCAAAGCCCTGGACCCCAACTCAGTTCCTCGGACACGCCTATCCCTACGTCGTCGGCGCTAAGCTGAGGAAGGCGCTGAGAGAGCTTAGGGTTTCTGCCGACGTAATGGATTGGAGGTGGGGGGTTATCCAAGCGTTTCTAGCCCTCGGCAACGAGTCGTGCTCTAGCTACGTAGTTAAGTGGGGGTTGGAGGGGCTAAGGCCTTCGGAAGCCCGCGCCCTACTCAAGGAGCCTAGGCCCACTTTAAGCGATAGGCCGTGGGAGCACCTCGTGGATCTAGGGGTCCCACCTAGCTACCTATTGAAGCGCTTCGAGTACCTAGCTTCGTTCGACCCTAGGTGGAGGAGCGCTGGAGCTTCGTAAACTGCCGCGGGATCCAAACCCCGAAACTCCCTAAACACCTCCCGAACCACGTTCCTAGCCTCTTCAAGTACCTCTAACCCGCGCCGCAACCCCATCGGCGTAGCGACCTCGATTCTACACCTAGCCCTAGGCTTCGCGTAGCCTAGGAGCGCCGCAATTGGGTGGAGCACGATGGCCCCGCCATCCCTACACCTACGCGTGGCCACCTCGACGAGGAACGGGTCTAGCGACGCCGCGATAACGACGTCGAAGAGCCTCGTTCCGTGTATAGACGTGGCTTCGAGCCCTAGAGCCCTAGCTATAGGTGTTTCGCTAGGGATTGAGAACGCCCTAGAGGCGTCCCTCCTCGCAGCTAGCGCGAAGGGTATCGCTATGGGGTCCCTCCCCACTACGAGTACCTCGCGAGCCTTAACGAGCTCTAGCAGCCCCTCGTCGACTCCTAGAAACGACGCTACTACTGCATCGCGATCGCTAATAGACGCGGGAACTACCTCTACGCAACTCTCTTCAGCCGTCGCTAGCTCTTGCGCAAACCCATCCCTTAGCAGGGGGGCGTAGCCGCACCAGGGATTGACTACGACCCTCCTACCCTCTAGCGATGGATCGACCCCGATCCCGGCTTCGAGTACCTTTCCCGCAGCCGAGGATCCTAGGGCTAGGCTGTCTACGCATAGCGCTAAGCACTTAGCGATAGCCCTATCAACATCGCTTAGAGCAGCAACGCTAACCC
>CAZRDH010000111.1:0-24408 GCA_964598805.1 uncultured Desulfurococcaceae archaeon
ATCGAGAGCGCTTCTACAATCGATTGAAATACCCTAGCGACTCTATGCGCAAGCGTATTAACCCCCTCCCCAACTACCCACGTAAACCTCTTTAACACCATTACTGCGCACACCCTAGCCACGGACTCGCCCCTATCCACCCTAACGATGAGCTTCCTAGCCTTAGCGAACTCCTTCCACATGATCTTCCTAACGTCGTCGCCGTAGACGTAATCCCTAAAGCTCTCTAAATCGTATAGCCCCTGCATCGACAACCCCTTGAGCAGCCCAGCAACTCTTTGAAAGGACCTCTGTTCGAGCGCTAGCCGAGAGCTTAGCGGTATCGCCGTTAAGTAGCTCGCGTACTCGATGGAGAAGCACTTCGAGAACATCGAGAGGGGGCCGTAGACGCACACGTTAAAGCCCTTGAAAACGTGTTCACCGGGGGATAGCGCTCGCGCTCGGTACTCGACCCTCGCCTCGAAGCCCCTCGGTAACGATAGGGAGAACCTATTGCCTTTTCCGAGAGCCTCCACGTTCGGCGGGGACAGGTCCTCGATGTCTGCGAGGGGTATGGGCGGTCCGCTGTTAGCTATCCTAACCCTGATCGCGAACTCCTCGAGCTCCCTAACGTACGTAGAGCTAAGGGTTCTCTCGATGCGTATCTGCGAGGGGTTGAGGGACTTAACGTAGTAGTACTCGTATACGGCTAGCGAGATCATCGCCAGGGATATGGGTAGCAAGAACCTCGCGCTACCGTTAGCTAGGCTAGCTAGGAAGCATAGGGTCGCGCCGCTAACAACCGCTATCCCAACGACGGTTATCCTCAAGGAGGTTCAACCCGCTTAAGCGCTTCGACGATCACGTCCTCGGGCTTCCTACCGCTAAGCCTAGCCTCGGCCCTCAGCAAAACGCGGTGCCTAAGTGCGTCTAGCGCTACGTACTTAACGTCGTCGGGCGTTACGTAGTCCCGACCCCTTAGGAAGGCTATGGACTTCGATAGGAGGTACAGCGCTAAGGCGCCTCGAGGCGATGGACCTAGCCTAACCAAGGGGTTCCGACGTATTTCCTCGATTAGGTACGCTATGTACTTCATGACGTTGCTATCGACGTAAACGCCCTTAACGATCTCGATAGCCTCGAGAACCTCGTCCCTAGATAGAACGGGCTTGGGGTTGGCACTCGAAATCTCGTAGTACCTACGCATGATCTCCACGAGCTCTTCGGCGCTAGGGGGCTCGACCACGATCTTCGTTAGGAATCTATCTAGTTGTGCTTCTGGTAGTGGGAATGTTCCTTCCATTTCTATTGGGTTTTGCGTAGCGATAACCATGAACGGCCTAGGCAAAACAAGAGTATTACCCTCAATAGTAACCTGCCTCTCCTGCATAGCCTCGAGGAGGGCGGCTTGAGTTTTCGGCGGGGCTCGATTTATTTCGTCGACGAATAGAATGTTTGTAAACACGGGGCCCTTCCTAAGCACGAACTCGTTGCTCTGCGGATTGAAGACCATGCACCCAATGATGTCGCTCGGGAGCGTATCGGGAGTCATTTGGATTCTCCTAAACTCTAGGCCTAGGAGCTTAGCTACGGTCTTCGCTATAAGCGTCTTACCAACGCCTGGAACCCCCTCGAGGAGAGCGTGGCCCTCAGCTAAGAGCGTAGCGATGAGCATCTCGATAACCTTCCTCTGCCCCACGACAACGCTCTGGACGCTCTTCATCAACTCCTCTACGGACTTCCTAACCCTCTCCAACTCCATCGCTCACTCCCGGCTCCTTTAACCTACTCAACGCTCTCGATAACTCGTTGCGAGCCTCTTGTAATAAGCGCTCGGCTTCGCCACCCCCTCCCCTGAATAAGCGTAGACGAGACGTGGTCGAGAGCGCCACGATCATCGCTACGAATAGCGTTGTTAGCGAAGCGCTTAGCGGTGTCGAGGTGCACGCCCTAGAGATGAACTCTGTAACCCCGTTAACCACGTTTAGAAACCTATATGCGCGAAGCTTTTCGACTTCCCTCGACGCGGGGTAGTATATCGCGACGATACTCCTCTTCCCGACGATGTCGAGAAGGAAGGCGGTGTTCTCGCTATAGATCGCCGGGTAGCTCCGAAGCATGTTTATAGCGAGGCTCGAATCGCCTACGACGATAACGACCCCCGCGCCCAACCTCTTAAAGATCGCTACAGGGGTTTCACCAACCCTACAAAGCGCTTCGCCTCCACGAACCGCGGTATACACGTCGAGAACCACGGTCTTGTTGCCAAGGCACTCAGCCTTAGCGATCCCCACGATAGGCACCGAGCCGAGGCTTACGCCTACGTACTTAAGCAAGGGCTCGACGTCCCTCAGCTCGTCCATTACGAGCAGCTCACCGCCGCTACGAACCCACGACAGCAAGTCGTTAACGAACCTCAAGTCGTTCTCGGTAATCCCCGTAACTATGAGCAGCTCCTCGCGAGGATCGTAACTACGCAACTCGTTAACGGCCTCGCCGAGGTTCTTAGGCTCGAGAACTCTATGACCGTAGGACTCGAGTACATGCACGAAATTCGTTAAGCCTCCGGGACCAGGATTCCGAGGCGAGGGCTCGGAGAGTAAGGGGACGTAGGTTGTGAAGCCCGTTACGCAACCTACGACGAACGCGATGAGGAGTAGCGATACCGCTAGGAACCATCGACGCACGACCTAACACCCCTCTCAATGCTCGCCACGTCTATAGCTACGTCCCGCCCCCCGTAAACCGCTTCCTCGTAGGCGCTAACGAAGGGCTTCAAGCTATCGCAGCCGTAGATAGCGTAGAGCTCTCGAGGCGTACAGTACCTACAGTTAGCGCGCTCCCTCAACGCGTTTAGCAAATCGCGTAGTAGCTTGCGAACGCCGCTATAGGTATAGAGCTCCCTAAGCTCCTCGAAACGGCCCTCGCTACCGATCGCTACGTACCTAACCCTAGCCTCCGCGTAGGGGCTCCTAACGAAGCTCAGGATCGCGATCGCTAGGAGCGTGCACGCAGCGATGGATACCGCTAGCGCAAGTAGGTACCCCGGGAAGGGCGGTGCCGAAGAGGCTAAGTGCATCGAGGGAGTCGCGCTACTACCCCCCTCAACGCCGCGAGGAATCGCTCCGAAACCCTTGCCGCTCGTTAAGGGATGGGCGCTCTCGCTGGGGATCGGTATGTACCTAGGTACGCCCATTCTCAGTACCGTGCATAGGGTAGCGCTTAAGCAGTATTTGAGCCCCCTCGAGCCTTGGCTAAGCTGCTGCGGGCTTTCAACGAGCTAAAGTATATTCCCCAAAACGAGCAGTATCCCTATGGGTAGCGCCGCCCCTGGTGAAACGATGCTTAGCGTGATCCTCGTACCGTGCCCGCCGTGTAGATCCGTCGACTACTGCGTTACGCGCGTAGTCCCGCTCCTTCGATGCGATGTATGCGGAGACGTTCAGCGCATGCTCTCGGTGGTTAAGAGGGAGCTACCCCTAATCCTAAGACTGCGCGAAATGGTACTGCTCTGCAACATGTGCATGCCCAGCTTAGAAACGTTCCTCGGCATAGCATCGGTGGTGAAGGCAAGTGGCGGAGACATCAAGGTGTCCTTAATGGCTTCGTGGGACCTCGTGGAGGAAGCGCTCGTTAAGTACGGCTCTAAGTACGTGAAGAAGCTCTATAGCCACCTAGATAGGCTCTACGTAGCCTTCGTGAAGCCCGAGGATACGCTAGTGTTCTCCCGAGTGATTAAGCACAAGCCCTTCAACCTCCTTAAGGACCTGTCGATGCCCATGGTCAACGCCATTAGCAGCGACGATATTTCGGAAGTCGCTAAGCTCGTTGCGCACTACGATATCGAGAGAGTCGCCGTGGTCGTCGATCGAAGTGCGCTTGGCTTAGCGCAAACCGCTTTAAGGGGCTTCGGGATGCGACTCGCCGAGAGGTACACCCTAGCTCTATTCGATACCTATGTCTACGAGGATCTAAAGGGTCGAAGCATCGAGTTGATAACGTGGTCGGACGATTCGAGTAGCGCGCTCATTCTAATGCCTAGCAATATCGATGAGCAGCTAGCTAAGGTTAGGAGCGCGATATCGATAGAATCCACGAGGAGGCTCGTCATAGAATCTCTATGCAGAGCCAAGTGGTTAGTAGACCTAAAGCTCGTTGTGGAGGGTAACGAAGTTCTCAATAGCGAGGTCGTGAAGATCCTTGAGGTCATAGATAGGCTCCGGAACCTGCGCAAGACGATCGAGGTTCTAGGGCTTTCCTACCCCACGGTCAAGGGGCGGATCTCGAGGTTGGAGAAAGCCCTTGGGATACGGGTTATCGATAGTAGGAGGGGAGGAGCGCTACGTGGAGAAACGCAGCTCCTCGACGAGGGTAGAGTGCTTGTGGAGGTCTATCGCGAAGTGCTTGAGGAGCTAGAGCGCCAGCTTAAGGCGGCTCTCCAGAGGATATGCTCAGACATTCGGGATCGAAGCGATTAGCGTATCGAGTGCTAGCACTCGATTTTAGGTGGGTCTAGACACGGCAGGGTTAATACCCAATTCAAGAACCTAGCTCGCGGTAGAACGGATTTGAGAAAGAAGGTCCCGGTCATATGCCCTTACTGTGGTGCTGGCTGCGGGCTCTACATAGTCGTAGAGAACGGGGCGTTCGTAGGCATCGACTACTGGCTTGACCACCCAGTGAATAAGGGTAAGCTCTGCCCTAAGGGCAACGACGTTTCGTTCATTGTTAGCGAGAGGAGGTTGAGGAAGCCGTTGAAGAGGACGGAGAGCGGGTGGAAGGAAGTTAGCTGGAGCGAAGCCCTTAGGGAGATATGCGAGAGGCTTAGGGATTACGCTAGGAAGCTGGGTGGCGACGTCATTGGGTTTCTAGCGAGCGCGAAGTGCTTTAACGAAGAGAACTACGTTATGCAGAAGCTCGCTAGGCTCCTAGGCAGCCCGAATATCGATCACTGCGCTAGGCTTTGCCACGCCGCTACGGTTCACGGCCTGCTTAGAACCGTTGGGGCTGGAGCGATATCCGCTACCTTCGATCAGCTCCTCGATAGCGAAGCCATACTAATCGTTGGGTGGAATGCAGCGGTTTCACACCCCGTGATCTTCGGTCAGTACGTGTTGAAGGCTAAGCAGCGCGGAGCCAAGCTGATAGTCGTCGACCCCGTGGTTAGCGAAACCGCGATGAAGGCCGACGTGCATCTCCAGCATAGGCCCGGTACGGACTTACCGCTAATCCTGGGGATAGCTAGGGTGATTATCGAGGAGGGTCTTGTGGATAGGGACTTCATCGAGAGGTACTGCGTTGGCTACGAGGAGTTCCTTAAGAGCGTTGAGGAGTGGACGCTGGATAGAGTGGAGAGGGTTACGGGAGTCGATAGGAAGCTGATTAGGAGAGCGGCTTTGATTCTAGGCAACGCCGAGAGGGGCTCGATACTGTGGGCTATGGGCACGACCCAGCAGGTTAACGGAACGCTAAACGTATCGGCTCTAGCGATGCTGGGAGCCCTAAGGGGTTGGTGGGGTAAGGAGGGCTGCGTAATCGGTGGGGTTAGGGGTCAAAACAATGTTCAGGGAGCGTGCGATATGGGTGCTCTCGCCGAGTTCTACCCGGGCTACGTTAGGGCTGACGATAGGTCTTCGCTAGGTAGGATAGCTGACGCGTGGGGCGTAGACCTCGATTCGCTACCCGGACGCGGGTTAACGGTAGTGGAAATGCTTCACGCAGCCCTCGAGGGCAAGATAAAGGCGATGTACGTAATGGGCGAGAACCCAGCGCTAAGCGACCCCAACCTACACAAGACGTGGGAAGCACTCAAGAAGCTCGAGTTCCTCGTAGTGCAAGACATCTTCCTTACCGAAACGGCGCAGTACGCAGACATAGTCCTACCCGCTGCGGCGTGGGCCGAGAAGGAGGGCACGTTTACGAGCGCGGATAGGAGGGTTCAGTGGAGCTTCAAGGCCCTCGAGCCCCCCGGGGATGCTAGGCCCGACCTATGGATACTAGTTCAGGTTGCGAAGGGTGTTGGGCTAGAGAGGTTCTTCCCGTACTCGAGCGCTGAAGACGTTCTCCGCGAGATAAATAGGGTTGTGCCTGCCTACGCCGGCATCACGCCCGAGAGGGTGAAGAAGACGCCAGGAGGCATTCCGTGGCCATGCCCATCCCCTGAGCATCCGGGAACCAAGATCCTGTTCTCGAATAGGGTGTTCAAGACGCCGAGCGGGAAGTTCACGTTCTATAGGCTCGAGTGGAAGGGTCCAGCGGAGGAACCCGACGATGAGTACCCGCTAATACTAACGACGATTAGGCTCGTCGGCGCCTACCATACCCATACTCTCACGGGCAACGCCCCGTTGCTAGCGAAGAGGTGGAGGCCTCCAGGATACATAATGATACACCCCGAGACCGCTAGGAAGTACGGGGTTAGGGATGGGTCTAGGGTCGCGATAGAGACTAGGAGGGGTAGGTACGAGGCTATAGCCTACGTAACGGATCGCGTAAGGCCCGACGTAATCGCAGTTCCGTGGCACTTCGGCGCGAACGTCCTTACGAACGATGCTCTCGACGAGATAGCTAAGGAGCCGGAGTACAAGGTTTCTGCAGCTCGAATCATAGCGCTAGAGGGTCGCTGAGCCATGGGCGAGGAGAGCCTGGGTCCAACCATAGTCATAGACCCTAGGCTATGCATAGGCTGTAGGGCGTGCGAAGTAGCTTGCGAGAGAGAGCACGGTAGGGCTTACATATCTGTGGAGTTCATCGAGAGCTACCGCATGTTCGTAGCCCTCAACTGTAGGCACTGCTCTAAAGCACCATGCGTTACCGTGTGCCCAGTCGAGGCGTGTACGAGGACTCCCGAAGGAGCTGTCGTGATAAACCCCGTACTGTGCATAGGCTGTAGGCTATGCGGAGTGGTTTGCCCCTTCGGCATACCCGAGTTCGACCGGAGGAGGAGGGCCATGGTCAAGTGCGATATGTGCATCGATAGGGTTAGAGAAGGGCTGCTACCCCTATGCGTAACGACGTGCCCTACCGACGCCCTTAAGTTCGTCTCCGCCTACGCTGAGCTAGCTAGGGAGCGTAGGCGCGAAGCGGCTGAGAAGATAGTTAGGGCCTCTACAGAGCTCGAGGAGCTCTCGAGGGGCTACCCAGGCTTAGCGATTAGGTAGCGCTAAGTTAGCAGGGGGCGGGGAGCGCCGAGGGGATGCTGAACGCGTTTAGCTACCTAGCCCTATCGCTACTAGCGATACCATTCGTAGCTTCCTCCATCGCCTTTTTCCTAGCTAGCAAGCGCGCGCTCGAAGCCCTGTCCACAGCGTCGACTTCAGCGCTAGTAGCCCTATACGGAGCGCTCTTAGCGATGTACCCCTGGAGAGGCTCTATAGAGCCCGTTTTCTCTGGCGTTTACGTTGAGGGAGTTAAGGGGGCCGTAATATCGTTTGCCTGCGATCGCTTTACCTTAGTGCTCCTAGGCATATCGCTCGTAATAGGGTTGCTCGTAGTGCTCTACTCTAGGTGCTATATATCCCCGAGCAATAGGGAGCACCCGATTACGAGTGGCTACTCTAGGTACTACGGACTGATGCTCCTCTTCATCGGGTCTATGGTGGGCGTAGCGATGGCTAACAACCTCGTAACGCTCCTAATCTTCTACGAGCTCACCGGGATATGCTCGTGCCTACTCATAAGCTTCTACGGGACTCCGAAGGCGGCTAGAGCGGGGTTCACGGCATTCATAGTTACGCACGTTGGGAGCGTAGCCCTCCTCGCAGCGACCATGCTAACGTACTTCTATACCCACGGCTTCTCCTACGACGCGATGGCGAGCCTTAGGGGCGGTGCGCTTAGCGCCTTAGGGATCCTAATGCTGATAGCGGCGCTAGCTAAGAGCGCTCAGCTACCCTTCTACGTATGGCTCCCCGAAGCGATGGTCGCCCCAACGACGGTTTCAGCGTACCTACACGCCGCGGCGATGGTCAAGGTAGGGGTGTTCACATTCCTACGCTTCTGTCAATACGTAATCGCCCGCGGGAACACGAGCCTCCTAGTAGCGGGTTTAGCTACGGTGCTATCCCTAGCGACGATGTTCTACGGGGCGTTCAACTACTATAGGCAGAGGGACTTGAAGAGGCTCCTAGCGTGGAGTACTATAGTCCAGCTCTCGGTGATGATGCTAGCCCTAGGGCTAAGCCTCCTACAGGTTAGCGAGACGCTTGTATGCGTATCCGCCTACCACATGTGGAACCACAGCTTCGCTAAGGCCCTGCTATTCCTAACCGTGGGAGCCATAGCCTACAGCCTCGGTAGGAGGGACGTCGATGCACTCAAGGGGCTATCCCGCATCCCTAGCTTAGCACCGCTAGCCTACCTATGGATCGTTGGAGGGCTCGCGATCTCGGCCGTGCCTCCCTTCGGCTGCTTCTTTAGCAAGATAGCTCTACTGCTGGCTGGAATCAGGGGCTCGATACCGTCGATGGTGTCGGTAGTGCTAGCGGTTCTCGAAGGCTACCTGCTGACGCTCCCCATATTCCTGAAGCTAGGCATGAAGGCGTTTAGGGAGCAGCCATCGCCTAGCCTCGGCGACGCGCATAGGGTACCCCTATCGATGCTCGGAGTCTTGATAGCGCTAGCCGTAGCCTCTATCGCTAGCGGGTTCCTAACACCCATATCGATCCCGTGGTGATGCCCCGTGTTGCGCACACCTTACACTCGAGCCAGTTATACGCGCTCTCCCCGCTTAGCCATTGGATGCGAAATCGCTTCGCTGGTGCGTAGAGCATGGAGATAACGCCGCTAACGCTACTACACGCTAGCTTCGCTGGATTCGTTCTAGCGATAATCCTATCGTTAACGACGTTCCCTAGGCCTAGAGCGTGGAACTACGCTGTTCACGCGACTTGCGCTACCTCTTCGTGCCTATCCCTCGCGGCTGCCGCATGGGCTCTAGCCACCGGCAAGACGTTCGTCGAGGAGTTCAGGTTGCTCTCGATACCCCTCCCCAAGAGCGTTCTACGCTTAGACCCTCTCTCAGCCTTCATGACCCTCGTAATCTCCCTGGTATCGACCTACGTATCGATGTTCGCTATCGGGTACGTAGACCACTACTTCGAGAAGAAGGGGCGGTTAGCGCTCCTAGGAGCGAACTACGCTGCGTTCATAGCGTCTATGATCCTCGTAGCGCTAGCCGGAGACGCCGTGCTCTTCTTAATAGCGTGGGAGATAATGTCGGTAACGAGCTTCTTCCTCGTGCTTACGGAGCACGAGAGGAAGGACGTGAGGAGAGCGGCATCGATATACATAGTCTACGCCACGCTAAGCGTCGTGCTCATAGCCTTAGGCTTCGGCGTCGGGTACCTCTATACGCACACATTCGTGTTCACGACGTGGAGCAGTGCCGCGATCCCCAGCGCTGCTGCGTCGATAATGTTCGCCCTCTTCTTCGCGGGCTTCGCAGCGAAGGCGGGTATAGTTCCCTTACACAGCTGGCTACCTCAAGCCCATCCAGCAGCTCCTAGCCACGTTTCGGCGCTGCTAAGCGGCGTAATGATCAAGCTCGCTATCTACGGACTGGTAAGGATGCTAATCATCTTAAGTCCGTGGGCTAGCGGTTGGTGGGCAGCAGCGCTCCTCGGTTTCGGAGCCTTAACTGCGTTCTACGGAATCGCGTACGCCTTACTGCAAAACGATCTCAAGAAGCTCCTAGCGTACTCGTCCATCGAGAACGTTGGGATAATAACCCTGGGTATTGGGTGCGCGCTAGCGGGAGCTTCAGCCCACATCCCCTCGCTAACCCTAATCGGTTTGCTAGCAGCCTTACTCCACGTGCTTAACCACTCCCTATTCAAGTCTCAGCTATTCCTCTGCTCGGGAACGATCCTCCATCAAGTGAATACGAGGGACCTAAGGCTCCTCGGGGGTCTAGCTCGAGTACTCAAGGCGACGACCGTAGCGTTTCTCCTAGGATCCCTTGGGATAACGGCGATGCCTTTCTTCAACGGTTTCGTTAGCGAGTGGCTAACGTACAACTCCCTCCTTCAAACGATAGCTAGCGCAACCGTAAGCGATGATGCGAGGTTCCTAGCGATCGTAGCCTTCGCGTCCCTCGCGGCTACGGGGGTCCTAGCCCTCTACACCTTCGTCAAGGCCTTTGGGCTAGCCTTCCTAGCCCCGCCTAGGGTAAGGCTAAGCCACGTACCTAAGGAGCCCTGGGCCATCAAGGCCTCCTACGTAATTCCATCGGCGCTCATAGTGTTGATAGGGCTCTACCCATCGATAATCATCGCACCGCTAGCCCGCGGAATCGCTACGTGCATCGCTTCAGCTCCAAGCATTGTTTCGAGCGTCGTGGGGGGCGTAGCACTAAGCGTATGGAGCTACCCGGCTACGTACATACCCATCCTCGTAGCGTGCTTCGCTTCAGTCGTAGGGGTAGTAGCGTGGGCAAAAGCCATCTCTAGAGCTAGGGTATCTAAGCTCACGACCCCCTTCGTCTCGGGCGTCGAGTTCGAGGAGCCTATGACCGTAACGGCGGAGCTATACGTTGGAACGGCGCGGCAGCTAATGAAGGGCTTCTACGGCGTGGATACGGAGTATAGCCGTGAATACGCCGTTAAGCTGTGGACCGCTAGAGCCGTTAAGATCCTTAGGAAGCCAGCTGAAGCTTACGTAGGCTTCCTTAAGAGGCTAGGCCTTAGCGACGAGGAGATAGCGGAAGCTGTTTCGAATAGAGATGACTTCCTCCAGGTTGTGGTGCACGCAATTGGAGCGGCGTTGGTGAAGAAGGGTAGCGAAATCGTTTCTAGGATTGATAGGGGTATCGTAAGCGGGTTCGAGGCGGTAGCCCGCGGCGTCGTCGCCGCATCCAGAGCCGTTTCTAGGATTGATAGGGGTATCGTAGGTGGGCTCGCTGCGCTAGCTAAGGGCATTGCTCGAAGCGCTAGCGGGGTTAAGCGCATTCAGAGCGGTAGTGTATTCGCGTACCTCGTGTACATATACATAGCGCTGATACTCATATTGATATACTACGTGGTGGTAAAATGAGCTCGTGGACGCAATTCGTAGAGGACTTAGCGTGGATGGCTTTAAACGCCTCGCTAATGCTAGTGCTAGCCCCGCTAGTCGATGGTTTCGTTAGGAAGCTAGCCGCTAGGCTTCAGGGTAGAATCGGTCCGCCGATAATCCAGCCGTATAGGGATCTAAGGAAGTTACTCGCTAGAACCATCACGACCCGCCCGATCGCGGGTAGCGAGCTACTCTATAAGTTAGCTCCCGTAGCCTTGCTCTCCGTAACCCTCTGCGCATGCAGCTTGATACCCACCGTAGCGGCTAAGCCCGTTGCGCTAAGCAACTTCATCTTGGTTTTCTACCTCTTAGCGCTATCGAGGTTCATCTCCTCCTTAATGGCGCTAAACGTCCCCAACCCCTTCGCGGCGATAGCCTCGTCGAGAGAGCACTTGCTAGCCCTCGGAGTGGAGCCAGCAGCGATGCTATCCGTAGCCATGATGGCGCTCGCGACCTCCTCACCATCGCTAGGAGGGATAGCGACGGTGCTGCCTACGGTCATCGAGCGGCACGCCGCAACCTACATCCTCGCGCTAGCCGCGTTCTCGATGGTTATGGTGGCAGACCTCGCGCTTCCTCCCTTCGACATCGCTGAAGCCGAGCAGGAGATCTATGAAGGCATAGCGTCCGAGTACGGAGGGCCCTACTTAGCGCTAATCAAGCTATGTGCTTCCTGTAAGCGCGTTGCGCTCATGAGCTTGCTCATCGCGGCCTTCGTGCCCTTCGGCATGTCTACGGGGGTAAGCCCGTGGATAGCCGCTTCGATAGCGCTATACCTAGCGAAGCTATTCCTCGTAGCGACGGCGGTAACGTTGCTGTACACCGCTTCGGCGAGGCTAAGAATCGTCGATGTGCCTAGGTACCTCCTCATAGCGATCTCCATATCCATGCTCTCTGGAATCATGTACTTGCTGAGGGTTGCGTAATGACGGGGCTAACCCCTATTCAACACAGCCTCGTAGACGCGCTCTCAACGCTAATGCTCTTCACAGCGCTACTCATAGTCGAGCTCAAGAGGCTCGACTCCTCGATAAGGTGCTACGTTGCTCAAGCAAGCCTGTTGGTAGCGATATTCGTGACCCTAGGCTTTAGGTACCCATGGTTTTTCTGGTGGAGTGCATCAGCAACGGTAACGAAGGTAGTTCTAGCCCCTAAGGTCATGATGTGGGCGCTTAGGAAGGCTAGGTACGTAGCGGAGCTCGAAGAGCCGCTAATACCTACGCCCCTATCAATAGCATCCATAATAACTATATACGTCGTGTCCGCGATCCTAGCGTACAGGATCTCGCTGTCGTCCCACGCCCTAGCGATGATAGGCGTGCCTCCCCTAGCCACGGCAATAGCATTAATACTAGTAGGGCTCTTCGCAGTAACCACTAGGAGGAATGCGCTAAAGCAAGTTCTAGGAATCGTGATGTTCGAGAACGGTAGCCACGTAATGCTAGCGTGCGCTGCTTTCTACGTTCCCGAAACCGTTGAGATAGGCATAGCTACGGACGCCATAGTGATGGTCGCGATAATGTCAGTGCTCGCGTACCTAATGGCGAGGATTAGGGGTGACATGGACGTGTCGAAGCTCGTAGCGCTAAGGTACTGAGCCTTGTTGAGGTGCCTCAAATGCTTGACCCCGTCTACGCTCCGTGGCTTCGAGACCTAGTCACGTACGTTATGATTGCGTACGCAGCAGCCTTGCTACTCTCACTCGCGGGGAGGAGGGTTGCAGAAGTAGCTACGGTAGCGGGGTGCTCGGCAGCCTTAGCGATGTCCGTGGCGATAGCCTACGGAACCCTCGTGCTTCACGGCTTCGCCACGGCCATGGATAGGCTTGTAGTGGTAGACCCCGTAGGGTCGTGGGGGTTGCTAGTAGTATCGATCCTTGGATTCATCGAGTCGATCTATAGCATAGGCTACGTTAGGTGGGACAAGATGATTTCGGAGAGGTTTGCGCGAGTCTACTACCTGCTGTTCAACGCCACGATGCTAGCGATGGCTATGGCCGTGCTGAGCAACAACATAGTGTTCATGTGGGTAGCAATAGAGGCTACGACGCTAGCAACTGCGTTCCTCGTAGCCCTACACAGAACGTCTACTGCTGTCGAAGCCGGGTGGAAGTACATAATAATCTGCGGAGTTGGCGTGGGCTTCGCCCTCTTCGGAACGGCGCTAGTATACAACGCCGCGCTAATGAGCGGGATCCCCGCGTCCAAGGCGATTACGTGGCTCGGGCTAGCTTACTACGGATCGCGCGTAGCCTCGCCTAAGTCCTTAGCCCTCCTAAAGCTAGGGCTCCTACTCATAACCTTAGGCTACGCGACGAAGGCAGGGCTCTTCCCCCTCCACGTATGGCTACCCGATGCGCATAGCGAAGCACCTGCACCGATATCGGCGATCCTAAGCGGGGTCATAGTGAAGTGCGCGCTCATAGTGTTGATGAGGTGGTACGCGCTTTCGCTAGCAATGGGCTTGGGTAGCTACGTTGGGCTCGTGCTCTTGGTAATGGGCTTAGCGTCTATAGTCGTGGGCTCCCTAGCGATACTAGCTCAGCGAGATATCAAGAGGCTCTTCGCGTACTCAACCGTCGACCAGGTAGGGATGATCTCTACGGCCATAGGCGTCGGGGGACTACTCGGTATCCTAGCTGCGGTACTCCACGTACTCTACCACGCTCTGGCTAAGGGCTTGGCGTTTATGGGCAGCGGCCTCGTAATGATCTTCACGGGCGGGGAGAGGGATTTAGAGAAGCTCAAGGGGTTAGTGGATAAGGGTCTTCGAATTTCGGCGGCGATACTCATGCTAGCGGTTCTAGGAGTAGCCGCGGTACCTCCTGGACCTAGCTTCTACAGCAAGGTGCTACTATTCTTCGCCTCGATAAGGTGGGTAGCTATCGTCCCAGCGATCGTCCTCCTAGGGATTCTGCTTGGTGAGGGAACCCTCATGTACAAGATAGTTACGCTCGTGTTCGCTGCTAAGGAAGGTCACGAAGGTGGTGGCGGTGAGCGCTTCGAGGAGAAGGGGGCGATTAGCTGCAAAATCGCGTGCTTCATCATGGCGGCGATCGTGATAGGACTCTTCGTAGCAGTCCAGCAGTACGTAGGCTTAGCCCACGTACCCGCGCGAGAGATCCTTGCAGCCCATAGATACGCCCTCGAGGTGATGGGGCTCCATGGTTAGCGAGCCCACGATAGTTAGCTACGTATCCAAGCTCATATCGATGCTTCCCCCGGGTAGCGTTAAGGATGTGTACGTAGCGAGCCCACACAAAGCGTTTGTAGAGGTGGATAGGCGTAGCATTGACGAAGCCGTGGCCGTAGCCTACTGGAGCTTAGGAGGATTCCTATCGACAATGGTAGGCGTCGATATGAGGCCTCGGGAAAGCGGGTTTAGGGTTTACTACGTGCTATCCATCGAGGAGGGGATTAGTGGTGAGAAGCTGTGGCTAGTGATATGGTGTAGAGTGCCGTGGCACGACCCTAAGTACCCCTCCTCAACGCCTCGAGTCCCCGCAGCGAATTGGTACGAGAGGGAGGTTAGGGATCTGCTAGGGATTGAAGCTGAGAACCACCCGGATCCCCGAAGGCTAGTCCTACCAGATGATTGGCCCGACGGCCTCTACCCCCTTAGAAACGATTTCGAGTACTGCGAGAGGCCTCCCGGAAGACCCTCTAGGTATAGGTTCATGCCGGAGAAAGTCGAGGGCGACGGCATCGTTCAGGTAGCAGTAGGGCCCGTACACCCCCTAGCAGACGAGCCAGCTCAGTTCAGGTTGTTCGTCGATGGGGAGAAGATCGTCGACGTCGACTACAGGATGTTCTTCGTGCACCGGGGAATCGAGAAGCTGGGATCCTCTAAGCTAACGTACAACCAGGTGCCATTCATAGCCGAGCGCATATGCGGTATATGCGGTTACGCTCACGCATGTTGCTACTGCCAAGCAGTTGAAGAAGCCCTCGGAGTAGAGGTTCCCGAGCGAGCCCAGTACATAAGGACCGTGCTCCTCGAGGTCGAGAGGATACATAGCCACCTACTCAACCTAGGGCTAGCTTGCCACTTAGCAGCATTCGACTGGGGGTTCATGGAGCTCTTTAGGGTTAGGGAGATTGCCATGAAGATAGCGGAGATCCTTACGGGCGGTAGAAAGACCTACGGAATGAACGTTGTCGGCGGTGTTCGAAGGGATATACCCATCGATAGGGCTAAGAAGGTCCTAGACATGCTCAAGGAGCTTAAGAGTGAGTACCTAAAGGTTCTAGACGCCATTGCGAGCAATAGGCTTCTGCAAAGTAGGTGCGAAAACGTTGGCGTTCTGCCGAGGGGAGTAGCTCGTAGCTTAAGCGTCGTGGGGCCAGTGGCTCGAGGTTCGGGGCTCCCTAGGGATACTAGGTACGATCATCCGTACGCAGCGTATAGGGAGCTTGGCGTTAAGCCAATCGTTGAGAGCGGTGGCGACGTATGGAGTAGGCTAATCGTTAGGGCTAGGGAGGTCCTTCAATCGATCGAGATAATCGAGCACGCCCTAGATAGGATGCCCTTAGGCCCTATAGTGGCCGAGAAGATCGAGCCTCGAGACATGGTTCACGGCATTGGGGCTGTCGAAGCTCCTCGAGGTGAGGACGTGCATTTCGTGATAGTTAGGAGGGATTCGAGGCTATTTAGGTGGAGGGTAAGGGCCTCGACATACAATAACTGGCCCGCTATTCCCTACATGAGCCGGGGGTACACCATAGCGGACTTCCCGCTAATCGTTGCGAGCATCGATCCGTGCTATAGCTGTACCGAGAGAGTTATCGTGGTCGACGTTAAGCGTGGGCTCGTTAAGGAGCTGAGCTACGATAGAATCGTCTACATGTGCAGGAAGAGGGGTGTTGCAAATGTCGATTCTTAAAGTGGTTAGGCACTCGATTAAGCGTGGCGTAGTAACGATTCTGTACCCCCGCGTACCCATCGAAGTCGATGAGTTCTACCGTGGATTGCCCAAGCTCGACCCAAGGCTTTGCATAGGATGCGGTGCGTGCGCTAATGCGTGTCCACCCGAAGCGATAAGGGTTGAGGATAGGGATGGTCGAAAGGTTTGGAGAATCTTCTACGGTAGGTGCATATTCTGCGCTAGATGCCAAGAGGTTTGCCCTGTTGGGGCTATAGAGCTTAGCAAGGAGTTCGAGGCGGCTTCGAGGAGTAGGGAGGATCTAGTCTTCGAAGCTATTTTCGAGGGGGCTAAGTGCCGAGCGTGCGGTAGGTACACGGGGGTTACGAGGAGGGAAGTCGAGCTAGCTAAGGAGATTCTATCGCTATCTGAAACCCCTAGGGAGCTCGTCGAGAAGCTCTCGGAGTACGCATCTATGTGTAGCGATTGCAAGAGGAAGCTCCTTAGGGAGAAGCTCGCGGGGGTGTGGAGGGGTGGAGGGTCTTAAGGAAGAAGTTTCTAAGAGGATTTTCGAGGTGCTTAGGAGGTCCCTATACGTACTTAGGGTAGATAGCGGGAGTTGCAATGGGTGCGAAATAGAGATCTTCGCGACCCTAGTACCTCAGTACGACGTTGAGCGCTTCGGGATAAAGCTAGTTGCTAGCCCTAGGCACGCAGACGCCATAATCGTTACGGGGCCCGTAACTAGGCAGTTCGCTCCCGTGCTGAGGAGAGTCTACGAAATGGTTCCCGAGCCAAAGGTCGTTATAGCCGTAGGGGCTTGCGCGTGCGGTGGCGGGATATGGTACGATTCTTACGCTGTTGAGGGAGGCGTCGATAGGGTTATCCCTGTGGACGTCTACGTACCGGGATGCCCGCCTCACCCAGCCGCTATCCTCCACGGAATCCTAGTGGCGTTAGGGATCCTAGAGCAAAAGATTAGGGGTGGTAGGTACGAGGAGGGTATAGGGGATTGGAGGAAGCCCCTAGCGATCGAATTGATCGAGTCGAGCCCCTTAGAAATCTCCTGGGAGCTCTATAGGGAGCTAAACTCCATAGCTAGGAGGATGCTCGGGTACCTATACGGATCCAACATACTTAAGGAGTACCTAGAGATGCTCGCTAAGTGTCGAAGTATCGAGGATTTGCGGAGTGCTGCGCGGATCCTCGTTGAGAAGCACGGTAGGGATCCGCAGGTTGAGCTAGCGATAGACGCTATGAATAAGGCTGTAGAGAGGTACCTCGCTAAAAGGCGCAAAAACGGTGAGTAGTTGAGGATGGTGGTCGAGGTATACGTACTTCGTGCAAGAAGGGCTTTCGTAGACCCAAAGCACGTAACTCCACACGATATACACGCAATGCTCGCTAGGCACGTAGAGTCGTACTTCGATATAGTGGAGAAGGTGGGTACGCGCTCAGTAACAGAGGTACTCGCGTGCCTAAGGAGCGACGAAGCTACTCGATTAGCTAGGTTCCGGGAGATCACGATCGTGGGCGACAGGGCTAGGGAAGTAGCGAAGTGCTTGGGCATCGACTACGGGGATTGCTCGTACCTAGTGCTTAGGGTCGCTACCCCTAGCTAGAGGATTGAAACTTAGCGTCGCTACGTAGCTCGGGGCTTTTCCTCAAAACGTTCTCTACCCTAGACGCTACGCTCCGCGCTAGGTCGCTAGCATGGCTCGAAACATCCTTATCCAGCACATCGATGCATAGAGAGGGCTCGATCCCAAGCCTCTTCACAAGATTAGTGAACGCACGGCAGTAACCTCCAAACCTACTCGTAGCAATTAGCATTACCGCGCCCCTAAACTGCCTTAGGTACGCGCTAACGAAGGATGCCGTTGGGGGCGCAACCCTCCCTATCCATATCGGGGTGGCTAGGAGAATCGCGTTGCATTGAGTAACGTCTATACTCGGCTCCACCACGATGTCCACGACTCTCCCTAGAAGGGTATCCACCCAAAGCCTCGGGTTTACATACAGGGGCTTCGAGTACTCCTTACGCGGCTTCACTAGGTGTAGAGAGTAATCGATTCCCCTACGCCTTAGCTCGCGCGATAGCTCCTCAACGAGCCTCTTCGTCTTGCCGGTCCTCGAGTAGTAAGCTATGCACAGCTTTGTCAACGCGCTCGACACCGTCCTACGCTTCGGGTTCCTAGGGGTAGCTAGGGACCGTAGCTCTTAGGCGTGGGTAAGCCTCGTTCCTCCCTTGATGCGCTTCGATATGGCGAAGCTAACGACAGTCTTAGCAAGGCTCGTTACGTTCCTTATGTTAACCCTGCTAAACTCGTTCTCTATAACCTCGAGCCCCTTGCTAACGCCCTCGATCCACTCCTCCATAGCCTTCAAAGCCTTTTCGGCTAGGGTATTGAGGATCCTAGCTATTAGCGGGTTCCTAACCCTAACGAGCTTGTGGATTATCTTCCTCGAGAAGCCTAGGCTTAGCCTCCAGCCCTCAACGAGGCAGTCTAGAGCTTCCCTAGGAAGCGATTTGAGTTGTAGGAACTGAGCCTCTTTCTCTATCAGGGTCCCGCCCATGGGTATGAGTAGCAGCGGGAATGTCCATCCCTCGAACCCCTCGTCGTGAAGCCTATCGAGCAACTCGATAGTCTTAACGTAGTCGTCGGGAGTAGCGTCCGGGAACCCGATTATGTACGTATAGCATGGGTACCAATACACCTCGTTGAATAGCTTCGAAGCCTCTATCACTACGTTAGGCCAGTCCTCGGGGCTCCACGGGTAGGCCTTGCCCCTAAAGTACTTAGCTACGATTCTCGGGCTACCAGACTCCAACCCTATCTGCGGGAACAAGGGCTTGTCACTCGATAGTGATTGGATATCGCTTATGAACTTAACGGCGTCTTTAGCCACTAAGGCTGAAGCGCACGATACGTGGCTAAACCCTATGGTCTCAACGCCGTACCTCGAAGCTAGGCGATAGACTTCGCTAAATAGCTTCTTAACGGCGTCGGGGTTTAGCTTAAGCCCCTGAGCTCCGTAGAGTAGCACGTCCTCCGTAACGAAGCCCACGGTCCTAAACCCAGCCTTTAGGCATATCTCGACCTCCTTCAGGATGGTCTCTAAAGGTATCGAGCGGAACTTCCACATGGTAGGGCTACAGAATCGACACCTACGGGGGCACCCCCTCGTTATCTGAACCTGTCCATTCCTAGAGGGAGTCACTATCAGCGGTATGGCTTCGACGGGCGGCGGTTCTCCCTTAACGTACCTAGGGACTTCCTCGCCATCGAGAATCTTCTTAACGACTTGCGGAAACGTTAGCTCCGACTCTCCATCGAATAGAACGTCTATCTCGTACCTATCCTCCCAACCCCTTAGCTGCCATACCCCTGGACCCCCAACGATTAGCTTGAAGCGGTACCTATGCTTAAGCTCGAGAACCACCTTCATCAAGTTGTCGAACTCTAGCTCCGTACAACTCTTTCCACCACCAGATATCGCTTTGAGTGTCCACGTAACTGGGGCTAAGCCCTTGGGGTCGAGGACGTGCACAGCGACGATCTCGGTATCAGCGTCGATAGCCTTCCTAAGCGCGTGCGGAGGCACGATCGCTACCTCCTCCCTCTTAAAGCCTGCTGCTAGGAGCGCAGCTTCGGTTTTGCATAGCCCTAGCGGAGCGAACTTAGCCCTAACACCGTCTATCGTCGGCGCCCTCGGGGCTAGGACTAGGTACTCCACGAACTTCGGCACGAGCCTGTAGGGCATGCAGAGCCCGAAGCCGAAGAGATCCGCACCGTGGTAATCGGTAAACACTGCGCGATCAGCAGTGAGAACTATCTTAACCACACTCTCTACCCAATATATACGCGCTCACTCCTAGATACGCTTAGCCTCTACAACGAGCTCTAACCTATGCTAAGGGATACAGCCGCTTCCCACGACCGTTCCCATCAGCGTCCCGACGCGCTCGACCACCCCCTTATCTAAGCGGTACCCCCAAGTCAGCTTCGGGGGTGATGCAGGTGCGCCGCGCGGCGGGATTGGTCTCAGCGCTACTCTTAGCGATAGTAGCTCTCTCGATAGCAGTACCCGTCGTGCTTAGCGCTAACACCTCTAGCCAGGCTACGCCTAGCGAGGATAGGGCTTCGCACTTAGTGAAGTGCGTGGATCCAGGTCAGTGCTTTGCGGTATCCATGTGCTTGAGGATGGGGGCCGCGATAAAGAGCCTCAACGCTTCAGCCCTTCCAGCGCACGTAAGGGAAGCGCTTAGCCGAGTCGTAGCGATTTGCAGGGCTGCCGTGAGGGAGCATGGGAGGCTAGCGATTGAGCGCGCGCTTAAGGCAGCGAGGATATTCGCTGTGGTAGCGCCTTACGTAGCTAAGCACGTTAATAGGACCGAGCTCAGGGAGCTCGAGCTAAAGATCATCGAGAGGGCTGTAGCGATAAGGATGGCGGTAATCGAGAAGCTCGAGAGAGCCGCTAAAGCGCTCGAGAAGTTCAACGCGACGAAGGTAGTCGCTCAAGCGGTGCTCAGCGAGCTGAGCAAGGCCGAGAAGGCTCTGAAGGAAGCGCTTAGCCTAGCTCGAAACGGCTCGATCGTAGCCGCCGAGAAGAGGGTGGCTTACGCAACGCAATTGATAGTCCGCGCGAGCATGATGATGAACTCCGTTGTCCAGAGGGCGAAGCTATTCGCGGTGCTAACGCTCCACAACCTTAAGCACGTTGCGCACCCCATCGTCATTGCCTGTAGGGCGCTAAGGGCGTTCAACGTTAGTGGGGATGAAAGACTGCTATTGGTAGCGCATAGAGCGCTGAGCTTCGCGATAGCTAAGCTGAAGGCTATGGGCAGGGCGCTCGAGAGGATGGGGTTCGTCAACGCCTCTAAGGCTATGGAGGTGCTCGTCCAGAACCTAACTAGCGTGGATAGGGAGGTGCTCGAAGCGCTCGAGAAGGCTAGGGCTGGTAGCGTATCGGAGGCAAAGTCCCTAGCGGCGAACGCTTTAGCGAGCCTAGAGAGGGTAGTCAAGCGCGTAGCCATAGCTATCCACCGAGGGGTGCCAGCGCTAGCTAGGCAACGAGCGTCGATGCGCATCGAGATCGCTAAGTGCGTTGCCGACGAGCTCGGGGGCCTAGTGCTAGCAAGGGAGCTCCTTAGCTACGTAGCTAGGCACGCGCACAACATTAGCAAGAAGCTAGAGGCTGAGCTAGCGCTCGTAATAATCGATAGCTACATCAAGCACCTAGCGCCAATCCACGCCAAGGCCCCGTGGCACCCACACCCGCATCCCCATCCGTGGCGAGGTCACCACCATGCGGTTCCTAAGGGTATCGCGCCTCCCTAGGCAAAACACAAATAACTTTTTCACCTAGTTCGAAACGGTGCCCTTAATGAACTTGAGGCTCGTTGCGGTAACGCTGCTGCTCCTCTTAGCCGCGACCTCGATTCCAGCGTATGCAGATAGCGTAGCTACTCAGGTACTGCTAGTGGACGTGGATGGCTCGGTGCGCGTTAAGATCAACGTTAGCGTTGAGGATAGCGAAGCGCTCGTGCATACGATAGGGATCCCCATATCGGTAGACCTAGGTGGGTGCCCTAACGCTACGTACTACGCATCGAACAACACGATTCGGGTCTACGCTCCTAGTTGCAATTCCGTATTGGTTGAGTACCTAACGCTAGACGCTACATCGAAGAACGGCTCGATATGGATTCTATCTATAGACGCGCCCTACAGGACCATAGTAGTGCTACCCCGGGTAGCGATACCCATAGAGATTACCCCGAGCCCAACCCCGGTAATCATCAACGGTAGCGTAGCCCTAGAGTTTCCACCGGGTAGAGTGGTGATCAGGTACCTAGAGGTGCCTACGCCAACGCGTAGCAATGAAGCGAGCGAATTGATTGCTACGAGCTCAGGTTCTAGCTCTAGTAACGGCATTAACGTGGATACGGTAACGTTCGTGGGCTTAGCGGGGGCGCTGCTAGCTGGGGTAGCGATTGCCTTGAGTAGGGTTAGGTCCCGCCGAGGGAAGAGGGTTCAACCCGTGCCTAGGGTTCTAGACGATGTGGATAGGAGGATCGTCGAGGCTCTGCGTCGATACGGTCAGCAAACGGCTCGAGAGTTAATGGAGCGCACGGGCATACCCAAGTCAACGCTCTATAGGAGGCTAGCTAAGCTAAGGGATCTAGGCATCGTGGAGTCCGTAACCATATCCGGGTCCACGGTCTATAGGCTTAGGAGCTCCCTAGGGGAGGAGCCTAGAGACAAGAGCTCCTAGCTCCTCTAAGCGAGAGAACCTAAGGCATGGAACTACGGCATCGCGTTGCCTCCTACACGCTATGGGTATACCCTCCTCGTACGCATACCTAAGGAGCTCGGCGTTATGCCTATAGAGCTCGTTTATCGCGAACCCCGAGTCCACGACCATTACGCTAGACCTCATTAACTCCATGGCCTTCCCCAAAAGCTCTTCGCTTATCGATATCGGCGACTCGGTATGGAGCACTACATCGGCTACGCGGCGCCCAAAGCGGTAATCAGCATCGACATCGAGCACTATGCCTAGCGCTACCCTAACCCCGAGCTTCTTTAGGTACCTGCAAATGCGTAGAGCCGTTCCGTAGCCCCCTACAACGAATACCGTAGGCCCCGACGAGGGCTTTTCAGTAATCTCTACGCTACCCGTATCGCTATCGAAGAGGTCTCTAGGAACGCCGTAAACTAGCTCGATTAGCTCTTCGGTTAGAACGTCTTCGGGAACACCATAGGCAACGACGCGACCATCCTTAACGACTAGGACCTTGTCGCACACCCTCATAGCCATCGAGACGTCGTGCATCGTCGTGATAACGCTGATACCCTCCTCCTTAGCGAGCCTCCTCAGCAAGTTGAGTATCTCGATGCGGTGCCTCAGGTCGAGGAACGTCGTGGGTTCATCCAGTACGAGAACCCTTGGCTCTTGCGCTAGCGCCCTAGCTATCAAAACCTTCTGCTTCTCACCATCCGAAAGCTCTACGAATATCCTATCCCTAAGGTGCTTAGCCCCGACGAGCTCTAGGCAGCGCTCGACGATCTCCTCGTCTCTCCTACCCATTCTAGATAGGGCCCCTACGTGAGGGTACCTACCTAGCGCAACTACCTCCCAAACCCGAAGCATCCCCGGGTCAACTCTATCCGTAAGCACTGCGGAAACCCTCTTAGCTAGGTCTCTAGGCTTGTAGCTAAGCACGTCCCTACCATCCACGTAGACGACGCCCCCCATCGGCTTGAGGAGCCCTAGGATACACCTCAGGATAGTAGTCTTCCCCGCGCCGTTGGGGCCCACAATGCATAGGAACTCTCCTCTACCAACGCTAACCTCGATTCCGTCAACGACTATCCTCCCGCCGTACCCAGCCTTAAGGTTCTTAACCTCGACGATCCTCATAGCCTCACCCTCCTCCTAATGAGCATGTACGCGAGGAGCGGCGCGCCGAAGAGCGACGTTACGGTGCTTATCGGCATCTCTACCCCCATGAACGCTACCCGGGCAACGACATCGCATAGACACGTTATGGAAGCTCCTAGTAGCGCCGTAGAGGGTATTAGCACGGCGTTGTTGCTCGTCTTCATGAGTGCTCGACTCATTAGTGGAACGGCCATCCCCACGAAGGCTACGGGACCTGCGAAGCTCGTGATTACCGCAGTTAAGGCGCTCGATACCCCCACTATTAGCGTTCTCGCGATTCGCGTGTCGACCCCCATGGTCCTAGCGTAGCCCTCTCCCATGAGCATAGCGTTGAGCATCCTATACATGGCCCCCGCCAACACTAGCAGGGGTATGCACACTACGTACGTGAGAACCACTTGACTCCACATGTACGAGGAGAAGGAGCCGAAGGTCCAGAGAATGAATTCGTGAACCCTCCTCTGCTGAGCGAATACTATAAGTATGTTAGTTACGGCGCTACAGAAGCAGCCTATCATTAGCCCTAGAACGAGTAGGGTTACTATCGAGGGTACGAGCGTTGCCGCTATTAGCACGAGGATTGAGGCTGTTAGCGACCCTAGGAAGGCTGCGAACACTATGGTGAAGGGGCTTAGCGTCGGCATGCCGAAGGTGAACCCCGCTAGAATGGCTATGCCCACGAAGAGCATGGCGCTCGACGAGATTCCGAGCACGTAGGGCCCGACAATGGGGTTCCTAAACAGTACTTGGAGTAGCAAGCCCGCTACGGCTAGGGAGGCACCCCCTATCAGCGCAGCGAGGGTTCTAGGCTCCCTAATATCGACGATAATCTCGTAGTAAGCCCCGTGAGGCTGCGTGCTGCACACATGTAGCGCTGCACATACCTGGTTAAGGAGCGTGGAGAGCACCGTGTTCATGGGTATGTACACGGGGCCAACGGATATCCCTAGGATTAGCGACGCTAGGGTTAGCGCTACCAACCCCAGCATGCATGGAGCTACCCTAGCCATAGACACGGTTAGCACCTTAGTCGCGGAATCGAGGGTTTCGAAGGGAAAAATGGGTTA
>CAZRDH010000112.1:0-24893 GCA_964598805.1 uncultured Desulfurococcaceae archaeon
ATACGCTGGATAGGGCTATGGAGAAGCTCTTTAGCTCGCTGTAGAAGCTCGCGATGCTCCTTGGGTACCCGCTGAACCTGGTATAGACTATCTTGTCGGGCTTGAACGTCGTTATAATGTACGGTCCCTGGCTAACTATTAGGTGCCCGTACTTGTTGGCGAAGTCTATTAGCGCCTTAGCGGCCTCCTCGATGTTGGGCGTGCCCACCACTGGGTACTTCTTGGCTAGCTCTATCGTGGCCTTAGCGTAGGGCGGTAGGTACTCGCCCTTGGCTATGATCTCTAGGGCTGCCACGAGGTCCTTAACGCACTCCGGGTTGCCGTAGTCGATCCTAGCCGTGGTCTTGGACACAGCGCCAGCCAGCACGTAGTTCTTGTGGCTCACGGGGCCGCCGTTAATCAGCAGGTAGCCCGTAGCCATCAACAGCTCTGGCGGGAACCACGGCCATAGCGGCCTCGGGCCCCAGAAGTTTATCATGCCGATGAACTCTTCGGCTAGTATGTTCGGGTTGCTAATGCCCATGCACTCCGGGCTAGTGTACACCGCTAGCGCCGTGCTGTTCACGATCTCGATGCCGTAGATGCACCTCATGGTCACGGCGTCTCCAGCTATTGGGTGCTGCCAGAAGTTAGTGAAGCCCCACTTATCGTTAGCACCGCTCTTCTTAGCCCAGTCGAGGTTCCACGCTAGCCATAGTAGTATGTCGAAGAGCTTCATCTTGACGCCGTCCTGCCACTGCCCTAAGATGAAGTTGTAGGTGATCTTCACTACGTGCTCTTTAGCGACCTTAGTCGCGTTGATTAGCCCTAAGTGCTCAGCTTGCGCAACGGTTATCCACGTGTGGTTATCGGCGTCGAAGTATAGGGCTGTGGCAGGTAGCTTAGCGCTCTCGATGCTCCACGTAGCCCTAAGCGGAGCTAGCTGACCGTTGTAGGGGTTGGGGAACGTACCTACGTCCACGGTGGGCATAAGTATCCTAGCGGTGGATAGCCAGTTCATTGCTATGGTCGGGTTGATGGGTCTAAGCAAGTTCATTTCACTACTGTAGAACCCTATCCTAAGCACGCCGCTCGGCGTCCAAGCAACTCTGTATAGCCACGGGTTCCAGATTAGGCTCGCCCACCCGATTACCGCGTCGTGAACGTTCTTGCTCACGACTATGGTTCTAAGCGGGTTAACGTAGGCTATCGCTATGCTCTGCTCCATGACTAGCTTCACGAGCTTCTTCTCGAGGCTTAGCATCTCGCTAAGGCTCTTAGCGGCCTCGAGTTCGTCAGCTAGCTTATCTATCTCCTCCTGGAGCTTATCGTGTACAGCCTTTAGGTAGTTCCTTATCTGCGCTGGGAGCGCTGCCGAGGTGTAGGTCCAGTACATGCCGTCTACGAACCATATGGGTAGTAGGTCCTCGCTAATCACCCTCCTGAAGGTGTAGATGTTCCAGTGCATGTACCTATAGTCCTTCTGATCCCTGTAAGCGTGCGCATTGCTAACTGCGATGACCTTGGCGCAGAACCCTACCTTCTCAAGCTCTTGCGCAACGAACCTCATCGCGCCCTCGTGGTACACGTAGCCCTTCCACGTAGCGATCTTTATCGTTACGCACGTAGGCTGCTGACCAGGCGCCTGGAAGTACCACTTGCCATCCTTTAGGTACAGCTTGTAGCCGTACTTAGCTAGCTGCTTCGATATCTTCTCCATAGTCTCGTAGATAAGCTTCTTAGCGTAGCTGAAGTTGCCCTCGGGAGTGAAGCCCATGGACTTCACTACGCTTAGCACTACATCGTCGTAGTAAGGTAGCTGAGGCGATAGGACTACGAAGGCTGGATAGGCCATTCCAACGATTCTCTCGGCTATGTACTTCCTGTCTATCAGTAGGTTGAAGGCGAACCTAATCTCCCTAATGGCGAAGGGGTTGAAGTGCTTCTTCCCGCTGGGGTCGGTCACGATGCCTAGCTTGCCTAGGGGGCCAGTGTCCGCAATGGGGTTGAGCAGCATTACGCAAATGCCGCCGCTAGCTGTGTAGATCCTGTACTGCGTCGTGCTCAAGCCGAGGGCTTGCAGGTCGCTAGGCTTGATCGGCTTATGGGGTACGTATATGTCGATCATCCCCTTCTTGAGCGCTAGCAAGCCCTTGGTATCGTCGGAGAACGCTTGATACACGATCTCCTTAAGTGGCTGCGGAGTGGTTTGCGAATACGCGGTTATAGGCGCTATTATCGCGAGGCATATAGTTGCCAATACCACGATGGGTATCAACGAGCGGGCTCGCTCCATAACCAACACCCAACCTTCGTAGAATGAATGAAATGCGCAAGGAATTAAGTACGAGGTTGTAACCTTTATCTATACGTAAGGAATCCGTAAATAAAGTCTTACCTCCTTACGTAAGGCCCCTCGAAGAGCCTTGAAGCGTAGCGGTGCGGATAGATGAGGGTAGGCTTCGCATCTATAGACATAACGCCGCCCCTAGGCGTGCCCCTCGCTGGCTACGCATCTCGCGTATCGGGGGCTACACACGTTCTCGACGAGCTTCGCTGCCGATGCGTATCCCTCGACGCTGACGGGGGGCCCGTAACAGTCGCCGTTCTCGACCTCTTAGGAATCGGCTTTCAGCTAGCTAACCGCGTTAGGGAGCTCCTCGGAGGCGATGACCGCGTACTGCTCGTAGCTACGCATACTCACTCCGCTCCCGATATCGAGCGGTGCCCTAGGGAGTACGTTGAGGAGCTAGCTCGTAGGGTCGCTACATGCATTCGCGAGTCGAGGAACGCAATGCAAGAATCGATGGGAATCCTAGTTAAGAAGACCCTCGTGCCGGACCTCGTCTACAACCGCAGGAAGCCCGCTGACGGCCCTACGGATCCCCGCCTATGGGTAGTGTCGTTCAAGCCCAGGAGCCCAAAGCTCGTGGTAGCCCACTACACGTGCCACGGCGTAGTGCTCGGACCGGATAACTACGGTGTTAGCGGTGATTGGCCCGGGGCCCTAGCTAGGTACCTAAGCTCGATGCTCGGCGTAGAGAGCGTAGCGGTGCTAAACGGTTGCTGCGGCGATATAAACCCCTTTACCCCGTCTACAAAGCTCGAGAAGCCCTACGATAGGCGCGGCGCAACTTACGAAGAGCTCGAGCTCTTCGCGAAGACCCTCGCTCACGCCGCTTCGTCGCTAGCGCTAACCTGGTGGAGGGGAGTCGAGGAGCCCCTCGATAGGGCCGTAGCCCTTCGTAGGGACGTAGAGCTAGAGCTAGCTAGGGTAAGCGTAGATAGGAGCGAGCTAGTCGAGAAGGCTAGGGCTGGGGATAGGTACGCTCAATGGCTTTTGCGTAGGCTCGACTACGTGGAGGAGCTTCGAAAGCTCTTCGGCGAAGCGATTAGGGTTAGGGTGTGGTGCTTGGTAGTTAGTGAGAGCACGGCGTTCGTGTTCCTACCATCCGAGGTATTCGTCGAGCACCAGCTATGGATAAGCTCTAGGTCCCCGTTTAGGAACACCATAGTCGTGGGCTACGCCGAGCCCTACATAGGCTACATACCCACGGAGGAAGCCTTCGACGAGGGTGGATACGAAGCGCAGTTCCCCGTAGCGATAGTCGCTAGGGGAAGCGGTGAGAAGCTTAGGCTCGTAGCCCTAGAGCTACTTAGCGAGGCTCGAGAGCTCGTTAAGTAGAGCGGCAAGCCTCGAGCACTTTCCTCGCCTCCTCGTACCTAATCGTAACCTCGTAATCGTCTAGCTCCATGAGCTCTAGGAGCATCCTATCGAGGGTCTCGACGCACGATGGATCGTCTACGCATGCGCATCCCGTCGCTGGATCGAGCGCTATGGTCTCGACGTAGATCCCTACCCACTTCGCGAAGGCTTTGGGCACTTCACCCTCGCAATCCTCTCCGAGGAGCTTCGCTACCAGCTCCTCTACCTCCTTCAACTACGCACCCCAGCATAGCTCTCATAGTATCTGAACTTAAAATCGGTTTTACGCTAGGTAAGTAAATAGCGGCGTCATGACGTTTCTGCGGGCTGTACTAGGCCTCGTCTTTGGCGATGTCTACGGCCTTCAGTACGAGTGTCTATGGCCTAAACCACAGATGCAGTGGATCGACCCGAGCTCCCTAGGCTTTGGGTGCGTCGATGAGTGCGGCGGTAGGTGTTGCTATAGCGACGATACGGAGATGCTGTTAGCCGCGGCTAAGTGCGTGAGCTCCCTAGGAAGCGTCGAGGACTTCGCTAAGTGCCTTGCGCAAAGCCTCGACGTATCTAATCGCGTTAGGTACTATAGCACCGCCATGAAGAGGGTGGTGTCGTACATTAGGAGCGGGTACCCGTGGCTAGACGCTGTCCACAGCGCTATGGATTTGTGTAGGGAGGACCCCTCGCCCGTGCCTCGCGCGCTCATCGCCGTAGCCCTCTGTAGCGATATCGAGTGCGTTGAGAAAGTGGCTTCCACTCAGGCGGTGGCTACGCACGCGTGTCGAGAAGCAGTGGAGCGCTCTAAAGCGTTCGCGTTAGCAGCCTACCTAATTGTTCGGGAGGGCCTTAGCCATAGGGCCGCTATAGAGGAGCTACCCACCGTATCCAGGTGGCACGAGCCCCTAGCCTCGACTCTGAAGCTCGTGCCCGAAGTGTTTAGCGATCCGCCCTTCGCCGTGGTTAAGACGCTTCGAAGCTACGGGTGTACAGCCCTAGAGCTAGGGCTGGTAGCTGCCTACGGAGCGAGTAGCGTCCTCGACGCACTGGCTAGGGCTATCAGCTTGGGTGGGGACGTCGATACTTCTGCAGCCATAGCGTGCTCCCTCCTCGCAGCGTCTAAGAGGAGCCCCCCGCTAGACCTCCTATCTAGGGTCGAGGGGCTGGAGAGCGTCGTGAGCTTAGCGCTAAGGCTATCCCTAAGGCGGTGATGAGGGCGTCCTAGGGGGAGGGATGACCGTAGCTCTGGAGCTGAGCCCCTTCTTAACGGCTAGCGCTACGGTAATCACGCTCCTCACCGCGTCCTCGGCATCGCGAAGAGCTTGGCTATCCCTAAGCGCTTCACCCCTCTCGAAAGCCCTACACCTCACACCCCTGTGACACAGGATCATTCCGTGCTTAAGCATGAAGTTGTGGATTGCGCTTATCGCCGAGTCCAAGCCGTAGCCCCGCCCCACGACGATAGCGAGGCCTACCTTCAGCTTCAGCCTACCCCTTAGCCACCACGTTCGGTCCATAAAGACCTTGGCTAGCGAGCTAACGTTATCGAAGTGCACGGGGCTAGCGATCACGATTACGTCGCTGCGAAGCATCTCGCTGGCTAGGCGATGCATATCGTCCTCGATAACGCACCTACCGGTATCCAAGCACTTCCTACACGAAGAGCAGTGCTGTATCCTCAAATCGCGAAGCGCTACGAACACCGTTTCGCACCCATAGCCGCTAAATAGCTCTAGGACCCTACGCAGAATCGCGTCCGTGTTGCCGCCGGGCCTAGGCGAGCACGATATCCCCAAGACCCTTAAGCTCATCGCCCCCGCGCATAGCCCGGCAACCGGGTTTGATATCCCTACGCAGCGTGAATTCACGGTGGGGGCGCGTGGAGGAGCTAAGGCTAGTTGCTCGAGGCTCGCTAGCTAGGGACGCTGCCGAGAGGGGCGTAGACCTAGGGGTAACGCTATCCGTTTACAACTTCGACTTCTGGTTCGATGGGTGTAGAGGGGTAGTAGTTCTAGACCTAGACGATCCGTGCGTAGCCGTAGTGAGCGTCGACGGCGATTACGCGGTGTACTGCCGGCACCCCACGGATCCTAGGGAAGCCGTTCGTAGGCTAAGGTGGTGCCTAGGAATCGACGAGGATCTAGGGGAGTTCCTATCCATAGCGCGCTCTGACGAGTTGCTAAAGGGCTTTGCAGCGAGGTTTAGCGGGTGGAGGTTGAGGAGCTCGTCGCTTTGGTGGGGGCTCGTCGTAGGGGTTTGTCAGCAGAACGCTAGCTTTAGGCAGGGTTGGTCCATGCTTAGAAAGCTAATCGTTTCCTACGGCCGTAGGGCTAGGGCTGGCGATAACGAGGTTCTCCTACCCCCAAGGCCTAGGGATGTTCTAGAGAATCCAGCTGTGCTAACCGAGGCTAGGCTCGGCTATAGGGCGAGCACCGTGGTTAGGATAGCAGAGGCGTTCGAGGGGGGCGTGCTGAGCGAGGAGAAGCTCGCTTCCCTCTCACCCGAAGAGATTGAGGGTGCGCTTAGGAGCGTTAAGGGGGTTGGTAGCTACACGGCGAGGCTGGCAATGGCCTTGGGCCTCAGGGTGTACGACCTTCCACCGGTGGATAGGTGGGTTCGAGCGCTAGCCTCTCGAGCCTACGGGGTTCCCGAGCGCGAGGTCGAGCGCTTTTGGAGGGGTAGGTGGGGTAGGTGGAGCGCGCTAGCAGTCATAGCGCTGACCATAGCCCTCGATGCCCAGCCCCTTAGAAAGGCTTTGGAGAGGCTCGAGAAGGGCGAGCTCGTTCCGGACCCCAGCATCGTGCCAAGCCCCCTAACCCTCTGGAGGGCAAGCGATCAGACGAGGTAGCGTTCATCACCTAGTCAGCTGCGGGACTTCTCATCCTCGCTAAACCCTTCTGTACAACCCACTTAATAGCGACTTCGTGCCCACGAGGCTCTCGATCGCTAGTAGCCACGACTCCGCCTCCTCCTTCGTTATCGGCTCTCCACACCTATAGTCGTGCTTATCTATGTACCTACGCAAGAGCTCGCCTAGCCTACCCAGCTTAGCCCTCTGAATCTCGAAGAGCTTATCCCTAACCCCAACCTCCCTAACCCTCTCCGCAACCTGCTTGAAGTGCTTGGAGCACAGAATGCTACTCGAATTCCCCTCGTACTTGCCAAGCAGATCCGTAGTCTCGAACCTCTTAGCTAGGGACTCCACGTACATGAGCTCGAACTCCGCTACCTGCCTACATACGTAGCAACCGCTCCCAGCCTCGGGAACCCTACCCTGAGAAACCTCGTTTAGGAACCTCTCGACGAGGTCCTCCATGATTATCGCTGGGCCCAGCCCGCCGCCGAGGCTAGGGTCCTCGATCGCTAGCCGAGCCATGAGCCACGAGTGGTATTGGCAGAGGCCCCAGCCGCTCACGATGAGCTTCCTAACGTGGGGGTCGTTTACGTGCTCGTAGAGTAGGCTTCTAAGGGCGTCGACCTCGACCTTAGCTACGAGCCTACATATCGGGCAACCCCCTTCCTCTATGGCTGAGGCTAGCGATACGTAGATGAGGTCCTTACCGCTATCCCTACTAGGCTTACGGAATAGTACCAGCGCCTTCACCCGAGGTGGTGTGGCGTTGGCTAGGTTTAGCGCTTGCGGTTCGACGCACAGCGTTTCCTGGGGTACGGGGGAGTGCGATGCCGGCGCGTTTCTCGAGAACCTCGATTGGTTCATGCGTAGGAGGGTATCGAGCATCGTGCTAAGCCTCTTCGCGGGATCCAACAACCCGGTTAAGGAGCTTTCCGAGGCTCTCGCGGTGTTTAGGGAGGTTTACGAGGATGAGGAGACTAGGAGGCGTAGCACCATAGTTGTGGAGGTGTGTAGCGGTAGGCTAGCCCCGGTAGCGGTAATGACCGCGCTGCTCATTAAGATGGGTAGGGGGTGGGCTGTAGACGCTTGCGACATGGATTCCCGCGTAGTCGAGCTATCTAAGGCTATGGGGGATAGGCTTAGATTATTCCCTCGCACCGACGTTCACAGCGATAAGTTCGTGGAGGTACTTCGCGAAGCTAGGAGCCTCTGCGACTACCTCGTGGTTGTAGCTATACACAGCTGTAGAACCCTAGCCGTTAGGATCATGGAGGCGTTCAAGGAGGTTGGGGGCGATAGGCTACTGCTAGTACCCTGCTGCGCTAAGCCTTCGTGGGCTAGGAAGGTCGTTGGGGTGGAGGTTAGGGGTTACTGGGATTGGGTATACGCGTTGTGGAGCTACGCAACGCACGTACTTAACCTCCCGGCTCGCGTATTCGTAGCGAAGAGCATGCTATCCGAAGCCAACGCCGTAATCGAGGTGAGGCGCTGAGCGTGTCGAAGAAGGTCGTGGTGCTGGTTACGGGTAGGCTCGCTGAGGATAGGGTTAAGCGCGTTGCGCGCGAGCTTAGCGAAGCCCTAGGGGTAGAGGTTAAGGTTCTAGCGCTACCCATAGCCGTAGCGGTCCTAGCAACCCCTAGCCTCGTCGAGCACCACCTACTCAAGGAGCTAGGCCCCGACCTTAGGGATAGGGTTCTAGCCGTAGTGCTTCCAGGGGGCGTACCGTGGAGCTGCAGGATTCTTAGCGATAGGCTCGGGGTTAGGGTCGTTAAGGGTACTAAGCATATAGACGACCTTCTCGACGCGATTAAGGAGCTTGGCGTCGAGGGCCTATCCCCTGACGAGCCCGCTGATAACCTCGTTAAGAACCTCGGTGTGGAGAGGGCTCGTCGAATACTCGAGGAGCTCGAAGCGGGTAAGCAAGTCGCGTTCCGCGTTTGCGACGTCGATGTACCGGTTAGGCCCCCGCCGTTTCGCATCGTGGTCGAGGTGCTCGATGCCTGGAGGAGGAGCGTTGAGGAGGTTGTCGAGGAGTGTAGGAGGTTCCTCGAGAGCGGGGCGAGCATCGTGTCGCTGGATCTCCACGGGGCTAGCGCTAGCGATGCTAAGAGCATTGCGTCTCGGGTAGTATCGAGGCTGGGTAAGCCCGTTGCCGTAGACGCTCCTCCTCGCGTAGCGCTAGCCGCGTGCTTGGGCGGGGCCGAAATGGTGATGAACGCCGATGCGCGGGGGCTCGAGGTGCTGAAGAGCGTTGCTAAGGAGGGCATTGCCGTAACGGTAGTGCCTACCACCACGGGGGAACTACCTAGGGATGCGCGTGCGCGCGTAGACGCGGTTAAGAGGGGTGTTGAGAGGGCTCGCGAGCTCGGGTTCGAGAAGATACTCGTGGACCCCATCCTCGACCCCCCGGTGGTCGGCTCGATTACGGCGTCGCTAGCGGCGTACTCCACGCTCTCGAGGGAGCTACCCGGGGTGCCGATGCTCATGGGGGTAGCCAACGTTGTGGAGCTCATGGACGCGGATAGCGTTGGGCTCAACGCCTTGCTGGCGGTCCTAGCGCTAGAGGTGGGAGCTAGCGTCCTCCTAACGGTCGAGGCTAGCCCGAAGACGCGGGGCTCGGTGAGGGAGCTATTCGTGGCGACGACGATGGTCTCGATAGCTCGCCGCCTCGAGAGGCCGCCGAAGGACTTGGGGGTATCGCTCCTCGTGCTCAAGGAGAAGAGGGTTAGGGATCAGCCGCTACCCCGGCGAGGTGAATACGATGAGTTCGTGGAGGTAGGCGAGGTAGGGGATTCGTGGGAACTCGATCCCCTAGGGGTGTTCAGGTTCTTCGTCGATAGGGAGAGGGGGAGGATCTGCGCGCTGTACATGGGTAGGAAGGGCAGGTTGCTGCTATGCGGTAGGAGGGCTAAGGACGTTGCTAAGGAGATCGTGTCGAGAGGCCTCGTATCTAGGCTAGACCACGCTACTTACATAGGCCGCGAGCTAGCTAAGGCTGAAGAAGCGCTTAGAGTGGGTAGGAGCTACGTGCAGGACGAACCGCTTTTCCCGGAGCTCGATACCCTCGTGAAGAGGCTGAGTAGCCATGCGGAAGGTCGTGGTGAGGGCGGGGGCTAGGCTACACCTAGGCTTCTATAGCTTTCGCGTGGATAGGCTTGGAAGGGTCTACGGCGGGATGGGCGTTGCGGTAGAGGAGCCTCACCTCGAGCTCGAGGCTAGGGAGTGTAGCCGCCGATTCGTTTCGTGTCCCGATCCCCTCGTGAAGGAGGTTATCGAGGAATTCCTAAGCACGCTAAGGCTCGACGTATGCATCGATGTTAAGAGCTACATACCTAGGCACGTAGGGCTCGGATCCACTACCCAAACCCTCTTAGCTACATCGGTAGCGGTCTCGACGCTTCTAGACCTAGACCTAGACCTGCGCACGGTTGCAGTAGCCTTTGGTAGAGGCCCCGTCTCGGGCGTGGGTCTAGGAACCTTCATGCTCGGGGGCTTCGTAGTGGACTCGGGAACGAGCTTAGACGCGTTGCGTAAGTACCCAGCGCTAGACCCCGAGGACTTGCCGAAGATAGTTGCTAGGCTCGACGTCCCCCAATCGTGGAGGTTCCTAATCGTGATCCCGAGGGGTCGCGGGCTAAGCGAGGAGGAAGAGGCTAGCGTTCTAGCCGAGCCTAGGGAGCTCGATGAGAATACCTCTAGGGAGCTCCTAGAGGATGTATTCCTAGGGATGCTCCCCGCCCTAGCTAGGGGAGACCCAATCGAGTTCGGAAGGGCTTTAACGAGGGTTCAGCACATCGTGGGAACCTACTTCTCTAGGGAGCAGGGAGGGGTTTTCGCTAAGCCCTACGGCGAGGCCATCGCGAAGGCCTTGACTGAGTGCGGCTCGCTCTGCGTTGGTCAAAGCAGTTGGGGCCCCGCTATGTACGGGCTAGCCGAAGACGAGCTTAGCGGGGCTAGGCTACGCGAATGCGTTGAGAACGAGCTACGCCGCTTAGGCATCGAGGCGCGCCTCGTTCTCACTCCTCCCCGTAACAAGGGGTTCGAGGTAAGTATCTCCGACTAGCTCCTTCCTAAGTACCTAGAGTATTTCACCGACTCAACCTAAGTAGCTCTAGGGGGTGCGAAAGGCTTGTCAAGCTCTTTACCGGCGTATAGGGAGGAGTGGATAGGGGACTTCCGATTCGTTGAGTACCGCGACTTCAAGCTCGAGAGACCTAGCTACATGCTCGTAGCCCTACCCGATGCGGGGCTCGTAAGCGTCATCGGCGCTACTCACTTAGTGAAGAAGCTCGATATGGAGGAGGTTGGCGGTGTGGATTCCTACGCGTTTCCACCCATAGCCATAATTCACCGGGGGACGCCGAGGCCCCCCGTAAGGATGTTCGCTAAGGGAAACCTGCTAGTCGTGGTTAGCGAGTTCCTACCGGCGACCCCAGCCATACCCAGCTTCGTGTCGGCGCTCCTAGACTACGCAACGCGTAGGGGAATAGACGTAGTTACGTGCATGACGGGGCTACCCATACCGAATAGGTTCGAGGTCGAGCAGCTAAACACGTACTTCGTCGCCTCAACCAAGGAGCTAACCGATAGGTTGACAGAGCTCGGGGTAAAGCTCTTCGAGAACGGGTACCTCGTTGGGCCCTACGCGCTGATACTCAAGGAGAGCTTTAGGAGGAGGATGAACGCGTTGGTGATCCTCACCGAGAGCTTCATGGAGTTCCCGGACCCCGAGGCCTCGGCTAGGGGAATCGAAGTCCTCTCCAAGGTAACGGGGATTAAGGTGGACGTAGGTGATTTGCTGGAGCAGGCAGAGATCATTAGGGTTAAGGCTAGGGAGCACATGAAGAAGATACTACCCAACCTAGCCCAGATGAAGAAGGAGTACGAGTACACGCCACCGCTATACACCTAGGGGGTGAGCTCATGGGCGAGGAGTTCGATAGGATTGAGCGGTTGTTTAGGGAGATGGAGGACTACATAGCTAAGAGGATAAGGGAGAAGCTAGCCGAGCTATACAGCGAGATCCACAGCATGGCCTCGATGATGAAGCCCATGTGGCACCACGAGGGCTACCTCGAGCCGCTCTACAGCGTTAAGGATATGGGTAGCTACGTCGCGATATACATAGACCTACCCTGCGCGGAGGAGAGCACTATAGACGTGCAGTTCCTCGACCGGAGGAGGGTCGCGATTAGGGCTAGGTTGAGGGAGAGCCTATCGTTTAGCGATTGGAGCACTAGGTTCGGCTCAACTAAGTTCAGCGAGTATAGGACCGTAATAGAGCTGCCCATAGACGTAGACCCCTCGAGAGCTAGGGTTAGGGTTAAGCGCGGAGTTGTAGAAGTCATCGTGCCGAAGGCGTAGGGCTTGAAGGCTGTATCACCGATATTCTCAGCCATCCTCCTCTTCCTCATAGCCATAGCCGTAGCCGCCATCGTATTGGCGTATATAGCTAGGAGCGCTTCTGGATCCCAGAGCGTAATAGCATCCATTTCTCGCTCGGCTAGGGCTAGCATAGAGAGCGTGCTATCCGTAGTCTATACAGGGTATGGTAGGGGCTTTGGCTACGTAGCGCTCTACAACATTGGTAAGGCCCCCGTACCCGTGCTAGCGATATACGTAAATGGCACCCCAACGAACTACGTGTACACAGTTTGCGATAATGGGTCTGTAAGCTGGGGAACACCAGTAGTAATAAAGCCTGGTTCTCTATGCGTACTACGGGTGTACTTAGGTCCGCCAGCTCACTACGTAATAACCATAGCGACGAGGTATCAATCCATTGAGGTTCCTGTATACGGGTGATAAGCGTTGAAGGGTCAGGGATCCGTAGTGGTGGTATCCATAGTGTTGATAGTAGCGTTCTCGGCAATACTAGCGCTATACGTATCAGCCATGAATAGCCTCGTAGAGGTAGCTAACGAGGTTAAGAGCGTTAACGAGCGGTACCTCATGGCTCAGAGGGAAAGGGTAAGCATTTCAGTAACAAGCGCGTACCTAGCGTCTTCTTACGGCTTTACCCTCTATGATGTTACGCTACAAATCGCCAATACGGGATCCGTAACCACGGGGATATCGAAGGTAATCGTTTCCTGCCTCAATAGCCGTGGATACGTCAAGGCGTCAGTACCTTTATCCATAAAGCCCATATATCTTCAACCAGGGCAAGAGGTCTCCTATAAATTCACCGGCACTATACCCCTGCGTTGCTACGGAGTTACGCTAACGTTCGTTACAGTCTATGGGAACAGCCTTACGGTGGTAATACCATGATCTTCGGCAAGCAGGGCAAGGGTAAGAAGAAGGAGGTTGAGGTTCTTAGCCGCTTAGGCATCTCCCTAAAGAGGTTGGGTAGAGAGGGGGTTCCTAGGGAGGTTATTGAGCGCGGTCGCAAGCTCCTCGAGTACTTCGTTGGGGTCGTAAAGGTCGAGATATGGGAGTTCGAGGGTAGGGGGTACTACGTTGCTATAGAGCCCGAGCTCAGCGAGGATGACGTGGATGCGTACTACGAGGCTATGGAGATGCTCTACTTCTCCGCTAGGATGAGGCCGGGTGTAGAGCCTAGCGATATTCTCGAGGAGGTTCTCGAGGTTATCGCGCGTAGGTTCTCTAGGAAGAGGAGGAGGATTAACCTAGACGCCGTTAGGTACTACCTCTATAGGGACGCGCTAGGGTACAAGGTTATAGACGTCGTTATTCGCGACCCTAGGATAGAGGATATATCCGTTGAGGGGGTTGGCAAGCCTCTAAGGGTTTTCCATAGGGACGTATCCTACCTCGATTGGCTCGTAACGAACATAGTTTTCGAGAACCCGGAGGACCTCGACGCCGTTGCGACGCTGCTAGCCCACAAGGCTAAGAGGCACGTATCTACGGCTTTCCCCATAGCTGAGGGAACGCTTCCGGAGAAGCATAGGCTCGCACTCACCTTTAGCTACGAGGTTTCCCCCTTCGGAACCGGGTTCACGATTAGGAAGTTTAGGGAGGAGCCCCTAACCATCGCCCACCTAATCAAGTTCGGCTCGATATCCCCGCTAATGGCTGCCTACTGGTGGATTCTCCTAGAGTTCAAGGGCTCGGTATTCATCGTCGGGGCGATGGCGAGCGGCAAGACCACGCTACTCAACGCGCTGCTATCAATGCTTCCCCCGAACTGGAAGATCGTGACCATAGAGGATACGCCCGAGCTCCGCCTTCCGCACATAGGTTGGAGACCCCTTGTTGCTAGGCACGTCTATAGCTTTGGGGAGGCTAGGATAGCGGAGGTAACGCTCTTCGACTTAGTTAAGCTAGCCCTTAGGGAGAGAGCGGACTTCATAGCCGTTGGAGAGATCCGCGGCGAGGAAGCGTACGTATTCATGCAGGCCCTAGCGACGGGACACGGAGGCGCGTGTACTTTTCACGGTGATAGCGTTGAGAGCATGGTCGCTAGGCTAACGACTCCCCCGATAAACGTGCCCATAGGGTTCCTACCGCTGATAAGCAACGTCGTGATAACTAGGTACATCAGGATCCCGGGTAGGAAGCCCGTTAGGAGGGTCGTGCAGGTGCACGAGATTATCGAGGCTAGGGAGCCTAGGGAAGTCGAGTACACTACCGTGTTTAGATGGAGCATAGAGGACGATAGGCACTACCCGCAAACCGCTGAGGAAGTGGTTAAGCGTAGCCACAAGATTAGGAAGGTTGCTGAGCTAGCGGGTTGGGACGAAACTACGCTTGTTAACGAGCTCGAGGAGAGAGCTTCGTTGCTAACGAGGCTCGTGATGGAGAATAGGCTTAGATACGACGAAGTGGCTAGGGAGATACAGCTGTTCTACAAGAGGAAGTGGGGGTTCTAACCCTGCCTAGGCTAAGCCCCATACAGAGGCTCGCGATCTCTATAGGAGTAACGGCGCTAGCGACCTTCATGTTGATACAGGTAGCTACGTGGCCCTTAACCCCCTCGCTCAAGATCCTCGGCGCTACCTCCTACATAGCGTTGGTCCCCTCAACCGTTTTGCTTGTGACTCTATGGGAGGAGGTTAGGGCTTCCATAGCCCGCGTCCTCGTGCGGATCCCTAGGCAAAAGCCTAGGAAACCCATGTACCTAAGCACCATCTCGACATCGCCAACACTGTACTCCCTCAGGAAGCGCTTGCTAAGGGGCTTCGTCAAGGCCTACGCCGAGCGCTTAGCGAAGCTATTCGTTATCGCGGACGTAGCGCTCGACCCCTACAACACCGCCGTCCTAACAATCGTTACCTCGATCGCGGTAACCCCAGCGCTAGGCTTCTTAACGTACTTAGCGCTACGAGACGTAGCAATAGCGATACTCGCGTCGCTAACGAGCTTCGGGATCGCCCTCGCAGCCCCCTACATAATCGCTTACGCCAACTTCTCCTCTAGAAGGGGAGGCGTGGAGATGGAGACCCCGTTCTTCGCGCTCTACGCGACCCTAGTCGAGAGAACGGGCAAGAGCTTAGTCACAGCCTTCGAGAGGATAGCGAATCAATTCCACGTATTTAAGAGGCTATCCATCGAGGCCTCGATACTGAGGAAAATGCTGTCGTTCTTTCACTACAGCCCCATAGACGCTCTCCAGGAGTACGCTAGGCTAGTCCCTAGCAAGCTCATGTCTAGGCTCGTTTCGGGCTACGTATCCATAGTCAAGATAGGGGGCAACACGGCCTCGTACCTAGAGAGCGCGTATAGATCGATGCTCGACGAGATTACGGCTCGGTGGAGTAGGTACGTAGAGACCGCTTCGATGATGGGCGAGGTAATCCTAGCCCTATTCATGCTCTTCCCAACGCTCTTAGCCCTAGGAGCCATAGCCTTCAGCCAGGCAATGAGCATCGAGATGCTACAGCTATTCACCTACATAATCGCGCCAATGATTGGAGCCGCGCTATACGTAGTAATGGACTCTATGCAGCCGAAAATGCCTAGCCACCCCATATTCACCCCGATCGACAAGATAATCGCGTTTAGCGGCCTACCCCTAGCCATAGCCACGGTGCTCGCCCTCAACGAGATGGGCATAGCCATTAAGCCCGAGGCCACGGCCTCTATAGCCATATGCGTTGCGCTACTCCCCGAGATATCGCTGTACATAGCTAGGACCATGGAGGTCAAGTACGTCGAGAGGGACCTACCGAGCTTCCTTAGGGACATAGCTGAGTTCCTAAGGATAGGGTACAACGTACCACGCGCAATTACGGCGATAGCGAAGACTAGGAGGTACAATAGGTTCCTAGATAGCTACGTAAGCGCGGTATCCATACTCCTACAGCTAAACATCCCGCTTCAAAGAATACAGCAGAACTTCGTTACTCGCTCATGGCTATTCAACTACGTACTATTCGTCCTAAGCGACTTAGAGCACCTAGGCGCCTTAACACCAACCGAGATAGAGAGGCTAAGCAACTTCATAGAAACGCTCGTGCAGAGCAAGGAGAATTCCCGAAAGAACCTAACGCTCTACGTAGCGTTAGCAGTGCTAACACCGCTCTTCATAATCCTCCTAGCGATGATGAGTAGCAGCCTAATAACCATGGCCTCGTCTAAATCCGTCGTGGGCATGATCATGAGCCTCGTCTCCCCGCAAATGATCGAAGCCGTCGTGAATCAAACGACCCAGCTAGCCATAGCCGTAGCCGTGGTAATGGGCGTAACAGCCGCTAAGGTAAGGGAAGGAACTGGGCTAAATACGTGCTATACTCTTCTAGCCCTCTCAATAGTTTCGCTAGTACTAATATTCTGGAACCAAGTCCAGGAGATGATAACTGGAACGATAACCTCCATCATGCCGTAAGTAGGTTTACGAACTAGTCAAAATATCACCGCATAACAATGCTTATAAGCGGTTGTCTATAGATAGAGTAGCGCGAGAGGGTGAGGAACGTGATGATGAGGAAGGCTGTCTCCCCAATCGTAGCAACCGTACTACTAATCATCATCGCCGTAGCCGCTGGAGTGCTAATATGGGTATGGCTACATGGCTTCGCCTCCAAGAACCCGACTACGCAGCCCGTACTCAACGAGAAGATAAGGATCGACTCCGTGAAGGTAACGACAAGCGCCGGCAAGTATAATGTGACGGTCTATGTGAGGAACATCGGTGGCGTAACTACCAGCATAACCGCCGTGTACCTATACGATCCAGCTACGGGAACAGTAATAGCCTCTAACACGTCGATAAACGTTCAGGTTACTCCAGGTCAAGTGGTAACGCTATACAATGCCATTGAAAACGTTGCGTTAACGTCTAGCTACGAGTACGGTGTGAAGGTAGTTACTAAGGACGGTGTGACCGCTACGTACACCTTCATCGCGCCTTAACGTAGCTAATGCTTAGTATAGCAAATCGCCCTAATTGAATGCTTTTTATGCGCATATCCTCCCCCTTATCGGGATTTCCTTGCCGCACCTAGGGCACCTATACTTACCGTTGCTATAGTCCAGGTTGATCACTTCTACTCTATACCAACGCCTATAGATGAGCACCTTACCGCAGCGTGGGCACTTAGTTGCTTCGAGGTCGGGATCGTGCACGTTCCCTATATACACGTACTCTATGCCTTGCTTCTTCGCGTAGCTAGCTATCTCCATGAGCTTGCTTATGCGTGTTGGTGGTTCGTGCCAGTAGTGCATTGGGTAGTACCTATTGATGTGTAGCGGGGTTTCGGGCCCTAGGTAATCTAGGTGCTTCTCTATGATCCACTTATAGCATTCCTCGAAGTCGTTGGCTCCGGTAACCACTAGGTACACCATCTCTACGTGGCCCCCAAGGTCTTTAACGAGCTTAGCGTTCCTAAACACTTTCTCGTGGTCGACGTATTTCAGTACCTTCATCTGGGGGCAGCCCTTGATGTCTATGCTCCACCCATCTACCCCAGCCTCGATTAGCATCTCTATGGCTCTAGGCGTTTGGTAGCCGTTAGTAACTATCGATCCGTAGAGCCCCCTCCGCTTCCCCATCTCGAAGACGTCTAGTAGGTAGTCGAATAGGGTCGTAGGCTCGTTAAAGCTCGCGCAGAGCCCTTGATCCCCGCTCCTAATAGCCATATCGACTAGTTGCTCGGGAGGGATTTCGGGGTCGCTAGGCTTGGGGTGCCTAAAGCTAAGGGCGTTGTTCTGGCACCAAGGGCAGTAGAAATTGCATCCCCACCCAGAGAACGTTAAGGCAGTGCTATTGGGCCAGTAGTGGAAGAGGGGCTTGATCTCTATGGGGCGGCTCTCGACGGCGCTAACCTTCGCGTAGCCAACGTGGATTAGAACGCCATCGATATTAGCGTAGTTACCGCAAGCACCAACAGAGCCCGGGGGTATAACGCAGCGCCGCTCGCATACGCTGCACCTAACAACGCCGTTCCCAAGGGCTTCGAATAGCCTAGCCCTAACCAAGGTTTTTCCGGTGCCCAAGGCTCTAACCACTGTGGTAGATTGCGTAGCGGGGGTGATGAGTGCCCGCGTCGCGTGAATCGATGAACGAGAAGAGCCGAGCTGACCCACTCAAACCGCAGACCATGCACGCGCCGCTCGCGCCCTAAGTGGGCGCGGCAACGGTACCTACCTCCAGGTTTTAACGCACTTCGTTAGCTTAGCGTAGAGCTACTGGGGTTGGAACAGTGATTAGCGCTAAGGAGATTCTGCGTAGGCTTAGGGAGAGGTATAGGCTTGATGTAGATGGCTTCGTCGCTCCGCGAGCACTTAAGCGAGGAGCGAGCCCCTTCGAGGTGCTCGTAGGGATCGTACTCAGTCAGAATACTAGTGATCTCAACGCGATTAAGGCGTTCGAATCGCTTAGGAGGCTGCTAGGTGGCGAGATTGAGCCTAGGAAGATCCTCGAGCTTAGCGATGAGGAGCTAGCTACCGCGATTAAGCCCGCTGGTCAGCAGCGTAGGAGGGCTAGGGTGATTAAGGAGCTAGCTAGGTTCTTCGAAAGCAATCCGCAGTTCGTGGAAGAGCTTAGGGGTTTAGACGTGGAGGAAGCTCGTAGGAAGCTCCTCGAGCTACCGGGCGTAGGGCCGAAGACTGCCGACGTCTTCCTGCTGATGTACTTACGCAAACCCACGTTCCCAATAGATACCCACATCTCGCGAGTCGCGAAGAGGCTCGGTCTTGGGGAGAGCTACGAAGAGGTTCGCAAGAGGGTTCTAGAGCTAGCTAGGGATCTAAGCGTAGACGAGTTGATAGAACTCCACCTCCTCCTCATTCAGCACGGTAGGGAGACGTGTAGACCTAGGAACCCGAGGTGTAGTGAGTGCGTTCTAAGCGATGTATGCGCCTATCGAGGAGGTAAGTACGCGCTCTAAACGCGGGAATCACCCTTATTACTATGTTTAGCCTCGTGTCCTCGGTGCTAGGTCTTGTCGCTTAAGCACACCATCGGTAAGGAGGGTAAGGCTGTGCTACTAGGTAACGAGGCTATAGCGCGAGGAGCGCTCGAAGCTGGGCTCGCCGTAGCCGCTGCCTACCCCGGCACGCCCTCGACTGAGATAGTCGAGGCGCTCTCGAGCGTAGCTAGGGACGTCGGCATATACGTTGAGTGGAGCGTCAACGAGAAGGTGGCTTTCGAGGTAGCTTACGCAGCCGCTACCGCGGGAAGCAGAGCGCTCGTAGCGATGAAGCACGTCGGGCTCAACGTTGCGGCGGACCCCTTGATGAGCAGCGCGTATACGGGGGTCGAGGAGAGCCTAGTCATAGTGTCTGCCGACGACCCATCGATGTGGAGTAGCCAGAACGAGCAGGATAATAGGATCTACGGGCTGCACGCCTACATCCCGGTCCTAGAGCCGGGGAGCCCTTCGGAAGCGAAGGACTTAACGGTCTATGCCTTCGAGCTGAGCTCGAAGATGAAGCACCCCGTAATCCTTAGGAGCACCACTAGAATCTCCCATACGCGCGTCGTGGTCGAGCTAAAGCCTTTGAGGAAGCCCGTGAGGAGAGGTACCTACGAGAAGAACCCGTCGAGGTACGTATTGATTCCTGCTCACGCTAGGAGGCTAAGGCTAGAGCTCCTAGAGCGGTGGAAGAGAATTGAGGATGAGCTAGCTAGCTGCCCATTCAATAGGGTTGAGGGCGCTAAGGACTCTAAGGTAGCGGTGCTAGCCTCGGGAATTAGCTATGCCTACGTACGCGAAGCCCTAGAGGATCTAGGGGTTCTCGACGAGGTTAAGCTAATTAAGGTGTCGAGCCCCGTGCCCCTCCCAAGGAAGTTCGTCTTAGAGGCGCTTCAAGGAGTTGAGAGGCTCCTCGTAGTCGAAGAGCTAGAGCCCGTCGTCGAAATGCAGGTGAGGTCGATAGTGCAGGCCGAGAGGCTAGGCATAGAGATCGTTGGTAAGGAGCTCGTTGGGTACCCCTACGAAATGACTATGGCTAGGGCCCTCAGGGCCATTTCGAGCTTCTTAGGCATCGAGGGGCTTAAGCTAGAGCCCGCGGCTACGAGCGAAGAGGTTTCGAAACTCGTGTTCCCGAGACCCCCGCAGCTATGCCCTGGATGCCCGTATAGACCGCTTTACTACGCGCTTAGGAGGGTTGCCGATAGGATAGTTGCTCAGAAGGGTAGGGATAAGGAGCCGATATTCTGCGGAGACATAGGTTGCTACACCCTAGGGCTAAACCCACCGTTCAATGCCCAGGATACGTGCATCGAGATGGGTGGTAGCATAGGGCTAGCTAACGGCTTCGCTAGGTCCGTCGATGGTAGGGTGCCGATCGCTATCATAGGCGACTCGACGTTTTACCACGCAGGTATGCCACCCCTACTCAACGCTGTATTCAACAAGAACCCGCTGCTCGTTATCGTGCTCGACAACAGGGTTACAGCCATGACTGGGCACCAGCCTAGCCCGAGCACGGGGGTTACGGCTATGGGTGAGCGCACGAGGGTCGTGCCGGCCGAGGACATAGCCAAGGCTATGGGGCTGGAGTTCATTAAGGTCGTAGACCCGTTCAGCGTAGAGGATGCGGAGAGAGTTATCCAGGAAGCGATTGAGTATGTCGAGAAGGAGAGGAAGCCCGCAATGATAGTGTCTAGAAGGCTATGCGCGCTAGTGGCGGTGAGAAACGCTAGGAGGAAGGGCATCCCCATACCCAGGTACGTAGTTGACGAAAGCGCTTGTAGGGGCTGCGGATTGTGCTACACGAAGTTCGCATGCCCAGCGATTAGACCTAGAGACCCGGGTAAGGATAGGAGGGCCGTGATAGACCCTGAGCTATGCACTGGCTGCGGCGTATGTGCATCGATATGCCCGTTCAAGGCGATTAAGCCCGTTAGCGAAGCGGAGGCTAGGAGGTTCCTTATAGAGGTTTGGAGGTGAACCCCATGCCTCGGAGGATCAACGTTCTAGTCGTAGGCGTGGGCGGGCAAGGGCTAATAACCATGTCTAGGCTACTTGCGGAAGCCGCGCTAGCTAAGGGAATGGACGTAGCGGCCGCCGAAACCCACGGAATGAGCCAGAGGGGTGGAAGCGTAGTGGTATTCGTTAGGATCGGAGAGCGCGTTCTAAGCCCAACGTTTAGCGAAGGTCAAGCCGATTACGTGCTCAGCACGGAGCTAGTCGAAACCGTTAGGAACCTCGTATACGCCTCTAAGAAGGCTACCGTAGTAACCAATACGAAGGTCATCTACCCAGCGCTACCCAACGTAAAGCCAGCGGATCCCAACCAGCTCCTAGAGTTCGTGAGGAAGCGCGTTGCTAAGGTGATAGCCGTACCCGCCTCGCATATAGCTGAAGAAGTTGGGAACCCCCACGCAACTAACATGGTCGTACTAGGCGTAGCCTCGGTATTACTGAGGGACTACATAGACACTTCCTACCTAGAGAAGGCCGTAGCGAGCATAGGCAAGGGGAGGATTGCTGAAGCCAATCTAGCGGCCTATAGGAGGGGCATCGAGATAGCGCTAAAGGAAGTTAGCTAAATCAAACCACTTTTGCTGGATTCCGCTAAGCTCCTCCTATACTCCTCGATAATCTTCTTTAGCTTCTCCAAGCTAAGTTCCTTCCTTCGCTGTCTCTCTAACTCCTCTAGGAAGCTCTTCATCAGCGAGCACGCTCTTTCAACGCCCTTAGCGAGCGTATTGGAATCGAATAGCGCTAGCCTATCAGTTGCGTATGCGGGTTCGTAGCCGCAGTCCACGGCTATCGCCTTGCTCCAAAGCGTTCTCTTTACGTCCTCACTACACTTAGGCATTAACACCGTTAGCCCTAGCTCACGAATGAGCGGAATAACGTCTAGATCAACCTCCTCGCGCTCAACGAACACTATTCGCTTGCTTCGAACGAGCTCCTCGACATCGCTTAGGCACTCCGCTGAAAGCCTTGGGATTCGTGGGACAGCCTCGAGCTTCCCTAAGGCTACTAACTCGATTACGTAAAGGGCTTTTGAAAGCTCGTTACGCAACTCGTTGCACTGAGCCTTTGCGCTCTCTAGCTGCTGCGTTAATACCTTGATTCGCTCTCTCAGCTCCGTTACGATCCTATCCTTAACGATACTCTCGTCCACCTCTACCCTAGTAGCGTACCTAAGCTCAAAGCTAAGCTCCTCAACCTCCTTCCTAAGCCTCTTAACTTCCTCCCTAAGCGCATCCCTCTCCCTGATTAGCTCTTCAACCCTACTCTCAAGGCTCTTAATCTTCTTATCAACGTCTTCCTGCACCTTCTTAATGCGGCTAGCCACGGTTGCTAGAGGTTGCTCGCGCCTAACGTATCCAAGCTCTTCGAGGTGCTGCTTTATAGCGTACTCAATTACTTCGTCAACGCTCTTACCCTTTATCAGCATGAGCTTAGCCTCGTCTACGTCAACCTCTATGCCTAGCTCGCTCAACTTGCGCTCTATCTCGACAAACTTCCTTTCGTATACCCTCAGCGCACGTATCGCGGCAGCGAGCGCATCCCGTTCATGCGTTGTAGAGACCTTGATGGGGCTCCTAAGCCTCTTCCTAAGCCACTCAATTAGCTGCTCCTTCTCGCTCACGCTCAAGCTCCTTGGGGGCACGTAGAGCGGGACCCCGAGCGTAGAAGCAATCTTCTTCACAGCGTCGGGAGGCGGGTTCTTGTCCGTGGCTATCAGCACGGGTATCCCAACGCGGAAGACCATGCTTATTATGCTCGCCCTATCTAGCTCCCTAGCCGACGTAATGAGTAGGGGTCTCATGGATAGATCGAGCACAGCCAAGCCGCTTTCTATACCCGGGTCCACGCCAACGATTACGAACTTCCGCTGTCTCTCATCCTCTTCGAATAGAACTACTCGACTATACTCGGGCCTAATGGTGACTACGACGTCGTTACCCCTAAACGGCTTTACAACGCCCTTAAGGGCTTCGCGAGGAGCGTACACGATGAATACGGCTCTCTCCAGCCCGCCTCTACCACGCTTGAATAGAAGGTCGTAGTTTAGCGATGCCTTATCGAGAGCCTCCTTAATCTCCCTAACGACGCGTAGAACCGCCGTCCTCATGCCGCGCGCAAAGCGCTGAGCGCTACTACCGCCGGAGCCAACGCTTCTAGCTCTAGACACTATTATCTTCGTTCGGTACTCAACGGCCTTAACGGGCGTCCCAACCCCCTTGAGCGCTAGGAGCGCGGCTATGTAGGCTGTGTAGAGCGGCCTAGGCTTAGACTTCAGCTCTATACCTAGCTTTGCAGCGAGGGATCTAACGTCCTCGAAGTGCCCCCTCTCCAGCGTTACTTGATATAGCTCCACGTCAGTTGGTAAGAGGCTCAGTATGTGCGCAACACCTCTACTGCTAGGAGCTAGCTCAAAGACGTTGTCTATACCTATCCTCTTAACGCGGTACTCCCACGCGACCCTAATTACCCTGTGTAGAGGAGCTTCAACTGATTCGTAAAGCACCTTCCCCTCGGGGTCTATGACCACTACGGCGTACCTAGGCCTCTGAGTCCTAGATAGGGGGCTCCCGGAGGCTATGTCTATACCCATTACGTAGCCATCAACCAAAGCTTACGAACCCGCGGAGCCCGTAGTAACCTCGCTTCCGCTCTCGCCTTCCTCTAGTGGGGATAAAACGTATTGTAGAGCCTCCTCGAACTCTATCGGAACCCCGAACCTCTTCTTGAAGAACCTCGTTATGTAGAGTACGTCCCTCTCTAGAATCCTCCTAGCGTTTGGATCTACCGTCGTTACGTACTGAGGCCAATCAATGATTATGGGCTTCTCGTCCGACGTCACGATAATGTTGTACTCGCTTAAATCGCCGTGGACTATCTTAGCCCTCCAGTAAGCGACCCTAACGGTCTCAAGGATTTCGCTAAGAACAGAGTCGGGGTCGCTTAGCTCCCTAACCTCGTATAGCTCAACCCCCTCGAAGTAGTCCATGACTACAGCGTGGAGGTACCCCCCGCGAAGGCTGGGAACGTTTGGCACGCCGAACTCGTTAAGGATCTTTAGAGCCTCTCGTTCGCGCTTACCCGCTACAACGCTTCTTACCAACCACGTACCCCTCTCGAAGTCAACGCCATAATCCCTAACCTTAGTAACGTGACGAAAGCTTGTTCGCCCAATCCTAAAGAACTTGACCACAACTAGCCTATCCTCACCGTCTATAGCCTTAAAGATGTCGCTCTCCTTACCCACCCCAACCATGTCGCCGATAGCCTTGAGCACCCCACGATCAGCCAAAACCTTTAAGGCGTAGCAATCTAGGCCTAGAACCTTCAACCTGTAGGCATTCATCGTTGGGTGCCTCTCGATGACCTTGAGCTTGTGGAGCTTCCTAAGCCTAGCATCGAGCTCCTTAGGGGTAAAGCGCCGTAGCTTTTGAGCTATGTACTCGACGGGTATGTACTCGAACCTCCTTAAGTTCCTCACGAAGAACCTTAGGATCACGAAGTCCTCGTCTACTAGCTTCCTAAATACCTCGCCTATCTTCAACGCGTTCCCTAGACGTTCAAGGTTAAGAAAGCTTATAACGCTATCGGCATGGGAACCCTTGTCATCACCTACTCAGGGGGAGGAAGATTCCTCATCCATTTCGATCTACTAGAATTCGCTTAATTACCTCAACGTTCCTACTCACGCGATCCGCATCCTCCACGGCTAGGTACAACACCGTAAATCCCTTAACGAGCGCCTCCTTAAACTCCCTACACCTCAAATCGAGTTCACCCCTAGCGCTAAGCACCGCTATCGATGCTAGCACGTGTTTGCATAGAGAGTACTTGCTGCCGACCATGGGTAGCCCAAGGCTTTCGAGCACCGCGTCAGCCCTAGCGCTCATCCTAATGGAGTACACGCACGAGCACCTAAACCCGCGCTTCGACACCATCGCGTAGTGGATAGCCTCGTAATCTCCCTTCCTCACCGCTAAGGCTAGGCCCCCGACCTTCCAGTACCCCCTGGAGCTCGATAGCG
>CAZRDH010000113.1:0-9284 GCA_964598805.1 uncultured Desulfurococcaceae archaeon
TAGCTAACAATGAGTGGTTTGCATACGATGCCTACCGTAGATTCCTAAACATGTTTGGCAGAATTGTTCTGGGAATAGACGATAAGTACTTCGCTCAGATATTCGATGAGTACGAGCGCAAGTTTAAGGAGGAAGTTGAACAGAAGTACAAGGATGAACTCGAGCAGTTAAAGCAGAAGTTCCCGAACTTCACCCTAAGGCTAGACGCTCAACCCCCGCGCGAGATCGCTCCAAAGATTTGGAGCCTCTCGGTTGAGTATCTAAAGAAAGTCGTTGAGGAGTTCAAGAAGGTTATCAAGGAGCACTGGGGCGAGTTTCCGCAGGATCCATGGGAGCAGCTCCGACTAGCTATAAAGGCAGTGTTTAGGTCCTGGATGAACCCCAGGGCAATATTCTACAGGATAATGAACAAGATAACGCCTGACATCGCCCACTGCACGGCCGTAAACATCGTGACGATGGTCTTCGGCAACATGGGTTGGGATAGCGGAACCGGCGTAGCGTTTAGCAGAGATCCAGCGACTGGTGAGAACAAGCTCTACGGAGAGTTCCTACCGAATGCACAGGGAGAGGACGTAGTTGCCGGAATTAGGACTCCCATGTCCATAGAGGAGTTCAAGAAGATGTTCCCAGACCTATACGAGCAACTCGAGAAGGCTGCTAAGCTACTCGAGAAGGTGCAGAAGGATGTGCAGGACATAGAGTTCACCGTTGAGCGTAGGAAGCTGTACTTCCTACAGACTAGAAACGCTAAGATGACTCCGCTAGCAAGGGTGAAGACCGCGGTCGACATGGCTAAGGAGGGCATCATAACTAAGGAGGAAGCGCTCCTCAAGGTAAAGCCCGAACACGTTGTGCAACTACTGTACCCGAGGATAGACCCCAAGGCCAAGGCAACGCCCATAGCCAAGGGCTTGCCAGCCTCTCCAGGAGCAGTATCTGGACAGGTAGTGTTCCATCCAGACGATGCCGTTAAGTGGGCTAAGGAGGGTAAGAAGGTCATACTGGTTAGGACTGAGACCAAGCCCGATGACGTTCACGGGTTCTACGCTGCTGTAGGAATCCTAACGAGCCGCGGCGGAATGACTAGCCACGCTGCCGTAGTTGCTAGAGCCATCGGCAAGCCTGCCGTGGTTGGAGCTGAAGCTATCGAGGTGCACGAGGAGGAGAAGTACTTCAAGGTAGGGGACAAGATAGTTAGGGAGGGTGATTGGATAACTATAGATGGCAATACGGGCAACGTCTACCTAGGGATCGTGCCCACCATAGAGGCCGGGCTAACGCCAGAGCTCAATGAGTTGCTTAGCTGGGCTGATGAGTATAGAAAGCTCGGCGTGAGGGCAAACGCTGACGTGCCTACCGATGCGGAGATAGCCCTCAAGTTCGGAGCTGAGGGCATAGGGTTGCTCAGAATCGAGAGGATGTTCAGGAAGCCCGAGAGGCTTGAGGTACTTAGGAACGTAATTCTGGCTGAGACCACTGAGGAAAGGGTTAAGCACTTAGAGAAGCTCGTGAGCATGATAAAGAACGACTTCAAGGAGATCTTCAAGATTATGAACGGTAAGCCCGTTATAGTGAGGCTAATAGATCCACCGCTACACGAGTTCCTACCAAAGCCTGAGGAGGTACTGCAAGAGATATACGAGTTGAAGATGAAGGGCGCGCCGAAGGAAGAGATCGAGAAGAAGGAGTGGCTATACAGGAGGGTTAAGGCGCTACAGGAAGCCAATCCAATGCTCGGTCACAGAGGTGTTAGGGTAGGGATAACGCATCCAGAGATATACAAGTACCTAGCGATAGCGATACTCGAGGCAGCTGCCGAGCTCGTGAAGGAGGGCTACAACCCGATCGTAGAGATAATGATTCCGCAGGTAGCCGACGTCAACGAGATTGTGTTCGTGAAGAAGAATGCCTTGCTCCCAGCCATAGAGGAAGTCGAGAAGAAGTACGGCGTTAAGCTAAACGTGAAGATAGGCACCATGGTCGAGACCGTTAGGGCGTGCCTAACGATGAATAAGATAGCTAGGGAGGTAGACTTCATAAGCTTCGGCACCAACGACTTGACGCAAGCAACCTTCAGCTTCAGTAGGGACGATGCTGAAAACAAGTTCCTACCAAAGTACTTAGAGGAGAAGATACTGCCGTACAACCCGTTCCAGACGCTCGACCTAGAGGGCGTAGGCAAGCTAATCGAGATAGCCGTGAAGGAAGCTCGGCAAGCCAATCCAAAGATAGAGATAGGCATTTGCGGCGAGCACGGCGGAGACCCAGCATCCATAGAGTTCCTACACAAGGTAGGGCTAGACTACGTAAGCGCATCGCCATTTAGAGTACCCGTAGCGAGGCTAGCGGCCGCGCAAGCAGCGATTAAATACGGTAAAAAGTAGTGTTTATTCAAAGCTAAGCACTAGATAATCTCTCCCCTCAAGTCATAGAACGTTGCTTGAGTAATCCTAAACCTAGTTTTTTCGCCTAGCAACTCCTTAGAGCCGGGCAACACAACCGATCTATAGTCTGGTAACCTCGCAATAACCTTACCGCGCTTCTCATCGCATTCAACCACGTATCCCTCACCAATTGCTCCCACGAACTCAAGGTTCTTGCTTAGAGCGACAACTTCGTAAACCCCCTCCATGTAGCTAGACCTAACCTTCTTTACGGGCTCGCTAACTTGCTTCATGGACGCTGCTGGCGTTAACGGTCTTAGCGAGTACCTAGCTATGTGAACTCTATCGATATCTAGATCCACTATCAGCTTCACGGACTGCAGAAAGTCTAGCTCGGTTTCCTCGGGGAACCCGACTATTATGTCCGTCGCAATGTGAATTCCCTCGACCTTCGCCTTAAGCTCCCTAACCAAGCTCTCGAAAAGTTCAACGCTATGCTTTCTATTCATCAACAACAATATCCTATCGCTACCACTTTGAATAGGTATGTGCAAGTGCTTATAGACCCTAGGATCCTTAAGGATCTCGATTATCTCATCCAGAAATACGTGAAGGTGCCTAGGATTCATTTGCCCAAGCCTAATCCTGAAGTCCCCCTCGACCTCGAGTATCCTCTCTAGAAGTTGGGGTAACGAAGGCTTTCCATAGAGATCGCATCCATACACAGCTAGGTCTTGCGCCGTAATCTCTATCTCTATCGCACCCCTTCTCAAAGCTTCTTTCACTGCTTCTACTACTCGATCCATTGGGGCCGACTTTAGGTACGGCCTAGCCCTCTTAACTATACAGAACGAGCACTCGTCTAGACACCCATCGGCAACCGCTATCGTAGCTTTAACCCCCTCAACAAGCGTGGGCACCCTATCGAATACACGCTCGCTTCGATCCGCTACGCGCTTAACTCCGCGAACAACCTCTACAATATCGATTAAGCCGCTCGGCGTAACGAGGCTAGCCGTACTACACGCTTTAAGCGCTTCCGCAGGTAGCGCGCTAGCCATGCACCCCGCAACGATAACTCTCTTACCCTGGAGGCACAACTCTCTAATCCTTCTAAGAGACTTGATCTCGCTATCGCGACGAACTATGCAGGTAAACACTATAACGGTATCGCACTCGCTAAGATCGTTGACCACCTCTATATCGCTATTCCTCATTAATTCGATTGCGTACATCGCGTCGCTCCGATTTAGCGCGCATCCATAGACCTCTACGCAAACCTTCATGAACCCCTCCACCGCTGCGATGCGTTAATAAGCTTTAGAACTTAGCGTTTATCGCTGGGTGTAGACATGGATAAGGAGCTCGAGTTAATCAAGAACTACGACTACTTGCTAGATAGGCTCTACTCGAAGCTACCATCGAAGCTAAGCTCTAAGGCTTACGATATTCCGGAGCTCGAGATAGAGTACGTGGGGGACCACACAGAGATAAGGAACTTTTCGCAGGTGTGCGATAGGCTTCGACGCGATCCGAGGATTGTAATGAGGTACTTCCTAAAGTCGCTAGGAATGCCGGGCTCGCTTACCGAAAGGGGAACGTTAATAATATACAACAGGAGGGTCAGGAAGGATACTTTGAAGGAGTTCTACCAGAGGTTCCTCAATACCTACGTTAAATGCCAAACCTGTGGAAGCATAGACACTGAGCTCCATAGGCACGGAAAGGTGTGGTACATTAGGTGCTTGGCGTGCGGAGCGACGTATACGGTGCAGCCGGTGTAGCTTAATGAGGTACTACATGAAGGTTCATAGAGCGGGTCAGAAGACTGTCGTCGCAGTTTGCGACGAGGATATTCTAGGCAAAGAGTTTCGAGAGGGCAACCTCGTCCTGAAGGTCGATAGCCACTTTTACGGTGGCAAGCTCGTAGGGATAGAGGAGGTAGTAAATGCTATTCTATCCGCGGACATCGCCGTGATAACGGGCACCAAAATCGTTGAGGAGCTTTCTCGTAGGGGTCTAGTTCTTCGAGAATTCGCCCTTCGAGTAGGTGACCAGCTACACGTTCAGATAGTTAAGGAGGTGCAGGGAACGTGAGCTTTTGCATTCGTTGCGGGGCAGTAGGAAAGCCCATGGTTGGGAACCTCTGTGTGGATTGCTTTCTAGAGCTGTATGGGCTGACGAGAGGGGATAGAGCCGTAGAGATAGTGCTGTGCCCGCGGTGCTACGCGATAAGAATTCATGGAAAGTGGTTAAGACCTGCTTCGTATGAGGAGTTCCTACAGATCGTTCGCGAGGAAATCGCTCGTTACTTAACTCCCTCTAGGCCCGAGGTTAAGATAGAGTCTATTCAATTACCGCAAATAGAGCCGTACCAGCATAGGGTACCGATCTTAATTAAAGCTAGGGTGGGGGAGCATTTCGTAGAGCGTAGACTAGACGTAGCCATTGCGTGGAAGAAGAATTTGTGCCCCATGTGCTTTAAGCGCGCAGCTGGATCGTATCAAGCGGTTGTTCAGATTAGGTACGTACACTCGTCACCGGAAATAGATCGATTCAAGCACAAGCTAACGGAGATGTTTCCCGAAGATATAGTTGAGATAGATGAAGTACGTAACGGATTCGACGTTAAGTTATCGTCTGACCATGTTGCACGCAGAATAGCCCTTATAGCTCAGCGAATGTGGAAGGCTGTAAAGATCGTCGAGTCCTATGGTGATCAGCGTAGGAGAAGGGACGGAAGGAGAACCGCGAGACTCTACATATCGGTTCGAATACTCAATTTCGCTCCTGGAGACTACATCGTCATCGATCACAAAGCCTATACTGTCGTTTCGATCGATGACGATAGGATCGTGCTTCAAGACTCTAGCGGTCGCAAGAGAATTCTAAGGCTTAGGGAGTTACCTAAGAGACTCACTAGACCGTGATTCACCAAAGATATTTAGGGGGTTAGAACGTTGAAGGTAGAGGTGAGAGCATAGCAAAGAAGAGACGTAGAGAGGAAGAAGCGCCTAAAGAGCCCGTATTGCCTAAGGAAGGTCAGGTAATATGCGTTGTAGAGGAGGTTATAGGGGCCGATCACGTACGCGTAAAGTGTTTAGATGGCGTGACTAGGGTCTGTAGGATTCCGGGCAAGTTTAGGCGTCGAGTATGGATGTCAGAAGGAGACCTCGTGCTTGTAACTCCATGGGATTTCCAGCCCAATAAAGGGGATATAGAGCACAAGTACTCTAAGGAAGAGGTTAAGAAGCTCGTCGCTATGAACATAGTTCCACAGGAATTCCTAGAGAGTGTTGGTGCGCTATAACATGGCTAAAAAGGATCTTAAAAAGATAGAACTCGAAATGCGTAGAGTCGAAAAAGAGGATAGGATTAAGGATAAGGATCTTTTCGAAGTTGTAGAAGAGGTATTCGACAGAAGGACAGTGCTATCCATACTAGAATTGAAACGGAGAGGCTGCCTAAAGACGCTAAAGGGCGTTGTTTCGGCGGGTAAGGAGGCGCGCGTTTACTGGGGGATAGCCCCTGACGGCAGGGACCTAGCTGTCAAGATATACCTAACCGTAACGGCCGAGTTCAGGAAGAGCATTTGGAAGTATATAAAGGGAGATCCCCGATATGAGTGGATAGGTAAGCTCCCGAGGCACAAGCTAATGTCCGTATGGGCACGTAAGGAGTTCTCCAATTTAAGGAGGTTGTATAGGGCTGGCGTGGCAGTGCCCGAGCCAATTTGCTATAATGAGACCATAATAGTGATGTCATTCATAGGCGAGAAGGGGCAACGCGCTCCACTACTAAAGGAGTTGCTTGAAGCTGGAGAGCTTTCCCACGACCTAGCTAAGTACATACTCTCCAAGGTGCTGGAGTACATAAAGATCTCGTACACGCGCGCCAAGCTAATACACGCCGACTTAAGTGAGTACAACGTTATGGTGTGGAAGAACGAGCCCTACATAATAGATGTTGCGCAAGCCGTTAGGGTGGACCATCCCAATGCGCTAGAGTTTCTGCGTAGAGATATACACAACATAATCAGGTTCTTCGATGAAGAGGTTGGAATAGACGTTCCTGATCCCGAAGAAGTTCTTAAGGAGATAGTGGGTTCAGAGTACGAGGGTGAAGCAGAGGGAGTAGAGGGGTTAGAGGATGAGTAACGAAAGCCGTGCTCGAACCAAGGACGAGAGCGGTGCTGAAGCCGGGAAAAGGAATGAAGCTGCATCTACAAGCCCATCATTTAAACCCCACTTCATACCGGGAGTGACTAGGCTCTACGTCAAGGTTCCTCCGGATCGCATAGGGGTGTTGATAGGCAAAGGAGGAGAGGTGCTGAAGACCGTTATGGAGAGAACCAAGACTAAGATCACTGTCGACAATGTTAATTGCAGCGTCATAATAGAGCCCGCTACACCCGCTACAACACCCCTAGACTTGATGAAGGCTCAGGAATTCGTTAAGGCGATAGCCTACGGATTCTCTCCTGAGCGCGCAATGCGGGTACTGGAAGAGGATCAAGTACTCATAGTCATAGACTTGAAGCAGTACGTAAAGCCCTCACCCAACCACTTAACTAGGGTAAAGGGTAGGATCATAGGCGAGCACGGTAAGGCGCGAAAGAATCTCGAGGAGATGACGGGGACCTACATCTCGGTATACGACGATTACGTGGCCATAATAGGGGATTACGAATCTGCTTCAGCAGCACGTGAGGCCATACTCATGCTCATTGAGGGAAGGCAGCACTCGACAGTCTATAGGTACCTAGACCGCGTAATGCCCAGGATCAAACGCAGCAAGAGGTTCCAGTACTGGTACTAAACCCGAGCCCACACTCAATTGCTACACTAGCTAAAGCTTATTAGCCTCCGTTGACCCGAGAAGAAATCGGATGATAGGTGGAGGGCCCGTAGCTCAGCCAGGTAGAGCGGCGGGCTCCAGCGCATAGCTCTACGGGTCTGTCGACCGCACGGGATGAGAAGGTGCTGGAGCGGAGAGACCCGTAGGTCGGGGGTTCAAATCCCCCCGGGCCCACCACACTCATTCTCACAACGCTTCTCACAAGCACCGATTCTACGGGGGTAAAGCGCTGTGGAACTAATATCCTACAGAAAGCTCCGCGAAATAATTTCGCGTTCGGACGTAGTGCTAGAGGTAGTGGACATACGGAATCCAATCGATACGAGACCCGTGCACGTAGAGAAGATGATTAAGGCCCTTGGAAAGGACATAATACTCGTTTTGAATAAGTGCGATCTCGTACCCCTCTGGGTTAGCAAGGGTTGGGCTAAGTACTTTAGGTCTCAGGGAATGAAGACGATATTCACGTCTGCAACGCGTAGATACGGCTCTAGAATCCTTAAGCGCGAAATCTTGAAGCTCATACCGTCTAAGCCGTCGGTTCTCGCTGTCATCGGCTACCCAAAGGTTGGCAAGTCGTCGATAGTGAACATGCTTAAGGGTAGGGATAGCGCCCCTACGAGCCCAACCCCCGGAAGTACGGGATACACTAAGCGAGCTCAGCTATACAAGATCGCTGACGGCGTTTACCTCATAGACACGCCAGGCATCGTAATGCCTTATGGGAATAGCATTGAGGCCATAATTAGGAGGACCCCCGTAGAGAGCTTCAAGGATCCCGTCCCAGTAGCGGTAAAGTTGATAGAGTACATTATGAGCCACGTACCTACGGCATTCTACGAAGCTTACGGCATAAGGGAGCGTGATCCGTTAAAGATACTCGAGTGCTTAGCAATTAAGCGTGGGTGGATATACAAATCCACGAAGGAGCCCAACATCGAGGAAGCCGCGAGAACCATAATCCGCGATTACCACAAGGGGAGGATACCCTTCTACATCACTCCCCCATAACTATTATCCCGCGCTTACTCAAATAATCAAGAGCTTCATTCACACCAACCCCTAGCCTGCGGCACGCGCCAACGACGAACTTCATAGGTACGTACCCGAGCTTGCACTGAATAGCGTAAGCGTCTCTATGGAGCCTAGCCAGCCTATCGTACTTACTCATCGACGAGATTACGGCTTCCTCTAGCGATGCTCCGAGGAACCGAATTCGCAACACAATTTCGGCTACCTTATTAACTCTGTTGGGGACGCCAACCCTAGAGCCCCACAACTCTATCCTAGCGCTATCACAATTACCCCAGTTAAGGGTCTTTACCAAGCTGGTTGCGTAAGGGCGAGGAACCTTATCGTCTATGATCATCCCTATAACGAAGGCCTTCGCTTGACGTACATCGTATTCCGTTAGGCTTCGCTGCGCATAGGGGTCTAACACGATTACGTTGTTATCGAAATGGGAGCAGCACTCCCTTCCCACACACCTTAGGATTCTCATAGCGTAGCCGAACTCGTTCCTTAACTTCTCGACTAGATGGTTAGGCGGATTGACGAGCACTACATTGATGTCGGTTAAGTACCTGGATATCGTGTTGTAGAAAACTATTAGCTGCCTATACGCTTCTCCGCGCTCATCATCCCTGTGAAGCTCCCACAAGCTGAAATCCAAGATGAAGTAAGGTGGTACGTCAAGCACTCGCGCTAGATCCTTATCCCCAACGACTATGCTACGAGCGCTTAGGCTCTCGGCAGCGCTCTTTGGCACTACAACGTACGGTGATTTGCTTACTCCCTTACCATGCTCAACGCAAACCTCAATTCCGTAAGCGCTAGCTATAGGCACGCACTTAATCTCCTCCTCAACTTCCGCAATTACTGCCCTACCCCTCAGCACTTCGTTCGCGAGAACGTGTAGAATTCCCCCTAGAGCATCCCTAGATCCACCCTCTTTAATCTTTCGATAGAGCTTCCTGTGGATTACTAAGGGGTTTACGCCCGCCATTCTGAGGTAGTGAGCTAGCAACGTATCGATCATGA
>CAZRDH010000114.1:0-3966 GCA_964598805.1 uncultured Desulfurococcaceae archaeon
ATAGGGGGTGGCTACAGGATTCGCACCTAGGGGTCGTGAAGGTGCATACCTCCCTCCCGAAGCTCCACAGAGCGTCGTCTAGATCCAGCGGATCGACCCCCGCTTCCCGGCACAGCCTGTGGAGCGCTTCCCTAACGCACATCCTGATGAGCACGTCTACTTCGGCGCTAACCTCGTCGCCCCTAATCACCGCCTCGAGGAGCTCCCTCGAGAGGGTTACTAGGCCTAGCCTAAGCGCTACCCTCGTAATGTGGTTGTCTACGGCTACCCTAAGGGATTCCCTATCCTCTACCTCGATGAGCCCCCTCCTAACGAGCATCTTGACGAGCAGCATGCTCTTCTTCTCGACGGGGTCGCTATAGGCTAGGAATACGCGTAGCTTATCGAGTAGCCCCGGCCTCTCGGCGTCTAGGCTCCTAAGCCTAACGCTCGTTGAGAACCCTAGGAGGTTCTCGATGGAGCTCCCGTACACGCTAACCATCTTCCTGCCCAAGTCCCTTAGCAACGCTATTCTCTGCTCGGCGCCCCTAACGTCCCTACCCCAAATAGCCTCGAAGGTCTCCCTCCTCATCGATGCTAGCCTAGGCGGATCGAAAATGCTTGGATCCCTTCGATACGCCTCCATAGCCCTAGCGTACAGTATCTCCGAACCCCTCCTAACCCTACCGCCGACGACCGCGGAAACGGTTCCTCCCCACGGATACAGCCTGTGGTCTATCGCTACCAGCGTTAGGAAGTACATCGCTACTAAGTGCGGGGGATCGCCCTTGCTCGGGTACAGCTCGGGATCGTCGTACTTATGCAGCTCGAACCCCCTCGCAACCCTCGATACTATCGAGGCTACCTCCGAAACCCTCTCGAGGTTTATGGATATCGAGGTTCAGCACCCGAGACCACCACCATTTAAAGAGCTATTAATTCGTGCGTAGCCCAAGCGCGTTGATTACCTCCTCAACACCATCGCTTACCGGGTGTAGCTAGTGCTTTGGAGCGTAGAGGACGCGATTAAGGCGTTTCGCTCAGGTATCCCGGTGCTGATATTCGATGATTGGGGGCGGGAGGCCGAGGTAGACTACGTTGTCCACCCTAGGTTCGTCGATGCGGATAGGGTTTTCGAGATGAGGAGGGTTGCTGGGGGGCTCATCTGCTTCGCTATGTGCTGGGACTGCGCTAGGCTGCTAGGGATAGACTTCGCTTACAGGTACCTAGAGCACGACCCCAACCTAGTTAAGCTAGTTAAGAAGCCTAGCTACGGCGACTACCCCGCCTTCTCGATATGGGTTAACCACGTTGGGGTTAGGACGGGTATAAGCGATGAGGATAGGGCGCTAACCATTAGGGCTCTAGGCGAGGTAGTCGAGCTGTTTTGGAGGGGTAGGTGGTGGGATGCTAGGGTGAAGTTCCTAGAGGAATTCTATTCCCCTGGACACGTACCGATACTCATCTCTAGGGGGTTAGCGCGTAGGCTTGGGCATACGGAGCACTCGGTTGCGCTCGCGCAGCTAAGCGGGTTGAGCCCAGCGGCGGTGATAGTCGAGATGCTGTCTAGGGGTAGATCCGCGTCGCTCGAAGAGGCCTACAGGGTTTCGCGGGAAGCTGGGTGGCCCCTCATTATATCTAGGCAGGTTAGGGATGCTTGGGTGCAGCGTGTTGGTGAGGATATGCATTGTCGATACCACCTTCGCTAGGGTGGACATGGCTAGGAGGGCTATAGCGGTGCTCAAGCAGTTGATGCCCGACGCCCAGATCTTTAGGAGGACCGTGCCCGGGCTCAAGGACGTGCCCGTCGAGGTCCTCCGGATGTTCGAGGAGTACGAGTGCGATGCGGGCATGGTCTTTGGGTGGGTTGGGCCTACGCTAACCGATAAGATTACCTACGCGGCGTACTCCATAGCGATGCAGCTAGTCCAGCTAAAGCTCGGTAAGCACGTAATCGACGTTACGGTTCACGAGGACGAGGCGGGGGACGAGGAGAGCCTCCTGAGCATAGCCATCGACCGGGCCGAGAAGCACGCTTACAACTTATACCTACTCCTACGCAACCCGGAAGAGCTTAGTAGGCTAGCCGGTACGGGTAGGAGGCAGGGGTACCCAGATGTCGGAAGCCTCGAGTGATAGGGTTAGGCTCGGCTTCGTCGTAGCGGAGTTCAACTACGACGTAACCTACCTAATGCTTCAGAGAGCCCTAGCCCACGCTAGGTTCCTAGGGGCTGAGGTTAGGTACGTCGTTAAGAGCCCGGGTAGCTACGACATGCCGCTCCTCGTCGAGGCCCTGCTCAAGAAGGAGGATGTCGATGCCGTCGTAGCCCTCGGAGCGATAATCACCGGAGCTACGAAGCACGACGAGGTTATCGCTCATCAAGTGGCTAGGAAGCTCATGGACTTAGCGGAGAGGTACGGGAAGCCCGTAGCCCTAGGGATCTCCGGGCCTGGCATGAATAGGCTCCAAGCGTTGGAGAGGGTGGATGACTACGCTAGGAGGGCCGTAGAGGCGGCGGTGAAGCTCGTTAAGAGGCTTAGGAAGCTTAGGGAAGCTGAGTTCCGCGGGGAGACGGTGTTCATCGAGTGACTTCGAGTGCTAGGATCTGCGTTGAGTGGGCAGCGCTAGGGCCGAAGCTATCGCTCCGAAGGAAGGTCGTTATAGAGCTATCTAGCCACCGAATCGAGTCGATCGAAATCGGCTCGTTTAATCGCTGCGACGAGGTTTTCCCGAAGCACGTAGCTACCCCACCGCTATTCAACGCCCATGCCCACCCAATGGATAGGGCTTGGGCGGGATACGGGCTTGGGCTCCCCATCGAGAGCCTCGTATCCCCTAGGAGGGGGCTGAAGTACAGGTTGCTTAAGAAGGCTCTGGAAGAGGATCCCGAGCTCGTTGAGCAAGCCCTAGAGGAGTTCTCGTTGGAGTGCATTTCGAGCGGTGTCGTAGCGTGCGCAGCCGTCGCCGAAATGGGTGGGGTAGGGGTCGAGTACCTACGTAAGCACTTGTGGGTACCGCACATAGCCTTATCCCAGCCCGAGCCCGAGGAAGTCGAGAGCTTCGAGAGCTACGCTAGGTTGCTAAAGAGGTTTAGGGCGCTAGCCCTAAACACCGCGCTCGATCTAGAGCTCGAGGAGCTCGAAGAGCTTCGCAAGCTAGCTACCGAGCTAGGGGCTTACGTACAGGTACACGTCTCCGAAACCGAGCGCCTTTACCGAGCCCGAGACTTCGAGCTCGTCGAAAAGCCCTTCGTATCCATTCACTGCACCTACCTAAGCAGAGACGAGCTTCTTCAGCACGCGTCTAGGGTTAGGGCCGTAGTAGCCTGCCCTAGATCCAACGCGCTGCTGGTATCCAAGCAGCCTAGCTACGAAGCCCTAGCCGAGCTAGCGCTTCGAGGCTACGCCACGGGGTTTGGAACGGATAACGCTTCGTGGCAGGACCCCGATACCCTTAGCGAAGCCGCGTACGCGGCTAGAGCCGGGCTCGACCCCGCGAAAGCCCTCTACATGGCTACGGTCGGCGGGGCTCGAGCCCTTGGAGCTCCCTACGCGGGTCTAAGCGTTGGGTCTCCACCCATAGCGCTAGTCCTCCGCGTATCGCCTTCGACGAACCCGATAGCCAGCGCCGTACTTCGAAGCGCTACGCCTAGGCTCCTAGTCGTGGGGACGAGGGTTTTGAGCCTCGGTAGGCTAGGAGATGATGAAGCGCGTCGAGTAGCTAGCGAATGCCGGCGCGCACTAGCTAAAGGGGGCTTCACCTACCTAGCGGACTAAGCGAAAGCCGTTTAACCCCCTGTTCGCGTCCTTCGCCACGGACTGGGAAGGGTCCTTGAAGCCATTCGTTAGCATCGTCTGGGTTAACTACAATAGCTCTAAGTTCCTGAGCCTAGCGCTATCATCGCTTAGAGCCGTTGCGAACCTGGACTACCCTCGGGATCGCTACGAGTTGATAGTGGTGGACAACGGGTCTACGGATGGCAGTAT
>CAZRDH010000115.1:0-15215 GCA_964598805.1 uncultured Desulfurococcaceae archaeon
CGCTAAGCAGCCTCTCGTACTCCCTAGCGCACGCCTCGCCCAGCTCCTCGACGCTAGGCTCGACGTAACCGCTACCCTTAGCCTCCTCAAGGTTCCTAAGGAGCTCGTCTACAGCGGGCGTAGCCACGATGGCTTGCAGAGGGTCTAGGAGTGTTAGCGCTCTGTAAGCAAAAGCCGTTCTCTGCGGATCTAGTACTCGAGGAGCTACGCGCTTTAGAACGCTGTTTACGAGGCTAGAAATTCTCTCCCTAAGCTCCTCGTCCTTAACGGACCTCCACATCTTTACGAGGAATAGGAGCGCCGTAGACAGCTTGCGAATCCTCTCGTCTAGAACCAGAATGCTTAAGCGCCTTAACGCACAGCTCTTCCTCCTCTCGAGTGCAATGCCGTAGGTATCGACCCTACCGCCTCCGAGAACGAGCTCAAGAGCTTCAACCTCCTGGGGGAGGGGAATGAGTCTATGCGCCCAATCGCATCCGTGAACCTCGATACCGTTGGCAATCACTATGCACTCAAGATCGCAGTCTACGTCTAGATAAGGCCTTCGATGCCCCTCGACCCTAATAACCTCGGGAAGGAGTATCTCAACGCGAAGCCCAGGCTTAGGCTCGTCGAGTACGAGCGGTAGCTCACGCTCAACTCTCTCAACCCTAACCCTACGCACGTCGAGGGCTTTCACAATGCTAGACGCTATTAAGTAGCTAAGCCTGTGTACGTTCGGCGCCTCCAAGATACCACGCTAGGGAGGTAGTGAAGACGGGAGGTAAATACGCGTAGAGAGAACACAAGCGTATAAACAGTGCTTGGTAGGGGCAACGCTATAGTTTTTAATCTGCTCCGTGTATATGTTCGAGAACTTAGGATCCCTCTTCCCTCCCCTTAACCCCCGCTGCTCGGCGGGGCGCCTCGCAATAACACGATCCTTAAGGGTGAGAGCATGGGGTTTAGGAGGAGCGTGGCTATAGTCCATCCCCTCATGTACCAGCTTGGCGGAGGAGAGTACATGGCGTTGGTAACGGCTAGGATACTCAAGGATAGAGGCTTCGATGTGAAGCTATACACGCTTACGCTACCCGATAGGGAGAGGGTAAAGTCCTTTACGGGGTTCGAGCTAGACGACGTACCCATGGAGGAGCTAGAGGCTGAGCTACCTGCGTCGATACCCGAGATAATGCATGGAAGGAACTCTAGGTACCTAAAGCTACTGCTTAGCCTAGACCTAGAGGACTCCGTGGAGCCACTCATAGAGCAGCACGACGTCGTGTTCGATACCCAGGGAGAGCTACTCGTGCCAAGCGACATTACCTACATCCACTACCCGTGGCTAGCACCAGACGGGGATTCGAAGTATGCTAAGCTATTTCGAGACGTTGTGGAGAAGAGGTTAGCTAGACTCAGGAGGTCGAAGGTGCTAACGAATAGCTCGTGGACTGCAGCCTTCGTTAGGAAGAAGTATAACCTCTTGCCAGACGTAGTTTACCCACCAGTAGATGTTGAGAGCGTAGCCGAGTGCTGTAGGGATGTAGAGAAAGATAAGTTCGTCCTAACGATATCGAGGTTCTCGCCCGAGAAGAACCTCTCCAGCATCCTCGAGGTGGCTAAGCTCCTTAGGAGCGTTAGATTCGTGATCGTGGGCAACGCGGGGACCGAGCAAGCTAAGGCTGTGCTAAGCGAGCTCGCCGAGAGAATAGAGAGGTACGAGCTAGATAACGTTGAGATAAGAACTAACGTTCCGAGGGACGAGCTGCTTAAGCTTCAGTGCCGCGCTTATGCCTACCTGCACCCCGTGTACCCAGAGCACTTCGGTATAAGCATCGTCGAGTCCATGGCTGCAGGAGCCATACCGGTAGTCTATAGGGATGGGGGTGCTTGGTACGATATAGTGTCTAGGGTTAGCCTAGACCTAGGGTACTCAACGCCCATAGAGGCAGCTACCATCCTCAAGAGGATTATGAACGAAGAGAAGCTAGCGGCGAAGCTTAGGCGTAGGGCTAAGGGCATAGCTATGGAGTTCGGTGTAGATGCTTACGCCTCGAGGATAGTGCCTATAGTCGACTATGTTGGTCAGATAAAGAGGTTCGAGAAAAACATTGATTGACCTCGATAAACTTTTACCTCACTTCTCGTACTCCTTAGCTATCCTCTCGGCTTCACGCGCAAGGGTCTTTATCCAATCCACCATTCCCTTGATGGCTTCCTCGTCGCTCCTATACCCCTGTAGCCACGTCGTGAACTCATCGAATACCTCTCGCTCGATTACTAGCAATAGCGATTCTATCTCGCTGTATAAGCGTAGAACCCTCTCCTTCTGCTCCGAACTCACGAGTATACACCCACCAGTTCTCTAGTAAGCACACAAATTAAAAGGTTCTGTACTCACGACCACTAATTAAAGCGTTTCTAGCCGCTAGCCCTAGGTTATGTTGGTCTGAAACTGTGCTTTCAATAAGGTCGTTAACTAGCTTTTCCCTCCAGCTAGGGGTCGAGCTCAGTCTAGCCATGGAACCCCCGGCGGTTGAGGATGCTTGCTACTCTCTATTTGCCGAGTTTAGCAAGGTTGCAACGGTTTCAGTGAGTAAGCCCAGCTGCGTTAGGGTCATAGTCTATGGCCCTAACTTCGAGTTGAGGTTCTTCGCTAGGCATGGAGCAGGCGAGGCCCTGGTCTCGATAAACGCTTTTTGCGAGGACTCGGCTAGGGCTAGGCAAAGCATATCGATGCTCCTCGACGTTTACCGAAGGTTCTTCAGGGTTTGTAGGGGCTACGTAACGTCCATTACTAGCTCGAGGGCTTTCGTCAAGGTCGTTACCACGATGCCTAAGGACGAGGTATCTAAGTCGATTAAGGTTCTAAGCGAGGATTTTGGCGCCTCGCTTAGGGTCGTAGAGTTTAGGGATCTCGACGATAGCTCGATTAGGGTATTCACGGGGTTTATACCCGTGTCTGGCGGGCTAAAGGGCGTATTTTCGCGCATTGTCGTTGTAGAGCGTCGAGGGCTATACGCGACCCTCTCCATAACCCTCGAGACGCAGGTTAACGGGGATGATCCTAGGGATGTAGAGGATAAGGTGTATGGCCTCGTAGGCTTAGCGCGAGCATTAATGGACTTAGTCGCGCTACCCCATTAACGCTCTTGCCCCGCCCTCTTGTATAGGCCTAGCCTAGCCAGCGCCTCGTCTAGCCCGATGCGTTCTCTCGCGCATACCCTAACGACTAGGTTCGTGTACGTGCTGAGCATGTTGAACAGGGCTTCGGTTACGGCTTTCGGTAGCTCTAGGGCCCCCATATCGAGCGATACGTCTTTCTCAAGCGCTTCGCTAAGCTTAACAACGTCTACCCCCTCGACGCTCTCGAGCTCCCTCTCAAATCTTCCCGCAACGCTATCCTCTACGACTACCAGCCTAGGCCTAATCATCTCGATGAGGCGCAGCACCTCGTCTTCGGATCCGTATACGTATAGGACGGAGCTCGGGTCCTCGACCCGAAGCTTCTCGATTACGGGCTCCATCAGCTTCTCGGCTTTCGCTAAGTAGCTCTCGACCTCGCCCTTCGGAACCTTGGAGAAGTGCCTGAACTTCGCTAGTAGCCCCTCTCGAAACATGGAGTTTAGAACCTCGTGCTCTGCAGCGATAACCCCGAACCCCTTAACGTCCTCAAAGTACGCGTAGTCTACGAGCAGAACCTTCATGGCTAATCACCGAGCGAGAAAAATGTTGTGTGCGAGGATCAAAAACGTTTGCCCTACCTAAACAGCCTTTACCTCCTGAGCCTCGGCTCGACGACGGTCTCCATCGCTATGCCTAGCGCTATGAAGGTGAACGATAGGAGCGCTAGCATTGCTCCTGGAGGCACTAGCCACCACCAGGTCATTAGCGCTGAAGGACCTGCGTCCTGAACGTAGCTCCTTAGATCCGCTAGTATGGAGCCCCAAGATGGTAGGCCGAACCTTATTCCAAGTACGCTCAGCCCCGCTATCGTTAGTACTGCTCCTGGAACGCTGAATACCAGTACCGCGAAGAGGTACGGCACTACCTGCGGGAATACGTGCCTAAAGATTATCCTCACGTTGCTCGCTCCAGCAGCTCTAGCCGCCTCTACGTAGGGCTCAGCCTTTATCGATAGCGCCATGCTCCTAACGACTATGGCCGTACCTCCCCAGCTAAACGCTATTAGGAACGCGATGACTACGAACACCCTGATCCACGGATTGAGGAACGCCTTCTGCACTATGAACCCTACTAGCACTAGGATCGGTAGGAGCGGTATGTTCACGGAGATGTCGATAAGCCTCTGAACTACTTCATCTACAATACCGCCGTAGTAACCGCTAATCACACCGATTATCCCGCCGATGAATGTAGCTAGGACTGCCGCGAAGAACCCTACTAGCACCGCTATTGGGAACCCGTAGAATATGCCTAGCGCTAGGTCCCTACCGTACCTATCGGTACCCAGCAATCCATAGCAGTCGCCTACAACGACTATCTTGACCTTAGGGGTAACGCCTTTGTGGATTATGGTCTCGACGTCGTGTAGCAGCGAATTAATGATCTTCTTCTGCGACTCCGTTAACCCGGGCTGGCTAAGCATATGCCTAAGTACTTGAGGGTTGGGGAGCATTATCGCTACGGTTATCTTGTAGATACCTGTTAAGGGGTCGACACCGAGCTTACCGTTTTCGTACGTCGGGGTCCCGAAGATGAACTTCTCGTAGATGCCTCCCTCGACTAGCGACGATGCGTACGTCGAGAGGAACTGCTGCGCTGTTAAGTTAGTGTAGCTAGCGACTATGGGTGCTAGCGATTTCAGGGTTATGCTAGGTGATGGGGTTATGGGCGAGGTGTTTATCGCCGTAACCGGTACGGCTCCCTGAAACACCGTAACTACGTATCCGTCGGGCCTAGTGACGTTGACGACTATGGGTAGTGGGTGCTTAGAGTAGTACTCGAGGTTAACGACATCGCCTACGAACTCCACCATGATGTTCTGCGGAAAGTCGCTTGCCTTAAGGTCGTACGTAGTTGAGTATGTTACGTAGATGAACTCCTTACCTACGGGCACTACTTCGTTCTGGCTACCCTTTAACACCGTTACTTGGTGATGCGCTTTCGGGATGCCGAATAGCGTTACCCAGCTTGGTGGGGCTAGCTGTGGGTAGTCAGCCCAGTACGATGGGTTGAACCAGTTCGTCGAGAAGCCGGGGGGTATGGTTATGGCTGCCGCTATCGATATTATTATTATCGCTATCGCTAGGACTAGCCCTACCTTACCTAGCCCGTACCTCCATACCTCTAGGAGGAACTCCTTAACCTCTTCTAACCTCCTAGCGAAGCTCATAGTCTCACCCTCGGGTCGACGAGTATGTACAGCACCTCGAGAATGAACCTAGCAACGACGTACACGAGGGTCGTTATGAACACTAGCCCTAGGAGTACAGCGCTATCGCCCGTGGTTATAGCGGCGTAGTAGAGCATCCCCATGCCTGGCCAGTCGAAGACGGACTCCGTAATTATGAATCCACCTATGGAGCCCGCTAGCGATAGTATCGTGAATGTTAGTACCGCGGGTAGCGCTGCCCTAAGAATGTGCCTCTTAGCGACCTCCTCGTCGCTAAGGCCCTTCGCCTTGGCCACGATCACGAAGTCCTCGCTAACTACCCTCATGACCATAGCCCTAACGTTGTAGAACCAGCTACCTAAGAACGATATTACTACGACCGTTATCGGCACGTAGGAATCCCTAAGGAGCTCCACAAAGTTGTGGAGCGGATTCTGCCAGAAGGTGTTTAGCACGGCTAGGATCACCCTGTAGTCCGTTGGCGCTATCCTCAGCATGAACCCGGTAATCACTATGAATACCATTGCTAGCCACCACACTGGTATGGCGTTGAACACGGCAGCGTAGGTAATCACGAACTTGTCGAGGAGCCCACCCCTCTTGTAGGCGATTAGGGGTCCTAGGGGTAGGGCTATGGCGGCGCATATGAGCATGGCCACGGTGATCATGATTATGGTCCTGGGCAGTGTAACTAGTATTACCTCGCTTACAGGGGATGGGAACGGCAAACCGGCTATGTCACACGTTGCCTCCATCTGCGTGTATCCCAGGTTGAGCGTTAGAATGTCCCTAACGTGGTAAAGCGCCCTTACTAGCGGTGGTTGGTTCAATCCGAATACCCTTATGAGCATCTCCCTATACTTCTCCACAGCCTCCGTAACGTTAGCTACGTGCCTTTGCTGAAGCGCTCGCTGGTACTCCCTAACCATAGTGTTTATAATCGCCTTGTAGATCATCTCGTCGTATCCAGACGCCGTGATTATCAGCGACGTTATTATCACGACCACTATTAACGCAACCGTTAGCGCTATAGCCCTCCTAACGAGTACTGTACCTACCCCCACCTCGCTAGCACCCTTTGCTGAGCCCGAATTTGCTAGTTAAAAACGGTTGATAAAGTGCTTCCCTTACTACGAGCTTCCATCGCTGAACGCCCCTCACTCGAATGGACGGAGCTAGGAATAGTCAACTCGATCCACGTAGTTGGAGGCTAGAACATCCTTAGCCTTGCTCGACACCTAAACGCGCGTTTTAACGCGTATAACAGGAGTGTTTATATATGGTTAGGTTCGCAGCCTAACCTAGTGGGATCGTGAGGTGGTTCGTCGAGGACGTGGGGATCGCACTTACGGACCCCCGCTCCCTCATAGCGATAGCGCGGGTTGAGAAGCGAGGTCTTGGGGAAGCGCTCGCCTTCGTCATACTGTTCAGCCTAGCTACCATTCTATCCCTATCAGCACCCGTAATATCCTTGCTATCGACGTTCCTACCCATAGAGGTTAGCGCTTCTGCCTACATCCTAGCGGCCGCGATAGGAGTTAGCGGAGGGCTCGTCCTGTGGATCCTAGACTCCGCGCTCATGCACTTTATCTCCCGCGCGCTTGGAGGTCAAGGAGCCTTATCGGAGACCGCTACCGCCGTTGGGTATAGCTACGCCGCTATGTGGCCCATAGCGCTCGCTGGGCTCGCCTCCTGCTTTACAAGCTGGCTCCCAAGTCTCTTCCTGATAGCGTTAGGGCTCGTCCTCGAGGTCGCGTGGCGGTGGTACGTCCTAGTTAACGGTCTTAGCGAAGTGCATGGCTACTCGACGCTGAGGGGGCTCCTCACGATAATCCTAGCGCGCCTCGTGTACGTAGCCCTCTTCGTAGCGATACCGCTCCTCGCAGCGTCAGCCGCAGCCCCCGGGTGGTAACCATGGTGAGTTCGAAGCTCGTGCTGGGATCGATAGTGCTCGCAACGAGCATCCTAGCGATGATCCTTCCCGTAGCGGTCTACACTACGACGAGCTTGGGGAGGGAGAGCTTATCGCAGTGGGTTACCGAGGTCGCCTTGAAGTACGTTGGCGCGTCCCTCGCCTACGTCCACATCGCGCCGAAGCTCGGTGCTGAGCGCGCTACTTACGACGTTAAGGACGTTAGCGCGATCTTCGTAGCGGGCAACCTAGTAGCCCTAAGAATCGCGCCTGGCGAGGATGTAGTGAGGGTGTACGGGGCTAGCCCTGCTGCCTCGAGAAGCGGTAGCGAGTTGAGGATAAGCGTTGACCGCGCCTTCGTCGAGGTAGAGCTCTCGAGCCCTAAGCGCGTAAGCGCTAGGGGTACCTCCATGTACATCGAGGCGTCCTCAGCGAGGCTAGAGAACCTGTCTATCGATGTAGAGCGCAGCGCGATAAAGCTAGAGGGCGTCGAGGTTAGGAAGAGCGCTACGATAGTGCTCAAGCGCTCGGTACTCCGTGGAAGCGCGTTGCTAGGTAGCGAGTTCGAGGCTATGAAGATTGCTGTCGACGACAGCGTCGTGAAGCTAAGCCTAAGGGTTCCTCCCGGAGTTGGGGTGAAAGTGATTAGGAGAAGCATCGATAATTGCGTTATCGACGTTGCGAGAGCTCCATGCATTCAGCGCTGCATTGCTATAAGCATCGATTGTAGCAACAGCGTCGTGCGCATAGGTATCGAGAGGTAGTAAGCGCCTTGGAAAGCGAAGTCGTTTTTAGCGACCCCAGGCACTTGATGAAGGTCTTCGAGGCTCTCTCTAGCCGTGCGAAGATTAGGATCCTTAGGGTAGTGGCTAGGAGGGGTTGCGCTACGGCTAAGGAGGTTGCCGAGGAGCTAGGGCTGAAGATACCCACGGTTCTCGAGCACCTAAGGGATCTCGTTGAAGCGGGTGTTCTAGTTGTTGAGGAGGTTGCGAAAGGTGGTAGGAAGACCAAGGTGTATAGGCTTAAAGCGAAGAGAATCCACCTACTCGTGGACGTCGATGCCCTCATCGAGTTCGAAGAGGGCGTTCTCGAAGAGCTTTTAGAGAGGTACTTAGCTATGAGGAGGTATGGGCATAGGGTGAAGCTCAACCCAACAGTGTACGAGGTTAGGAGGCTTCTCGGTATCGACGAGGAGCTAGCTAAGGAGTTCGTATCGTACCTAAGGACCAGGATCGATGCTGTTATCGAGACCCTCGTGAGAGAGGTCCTAGAGAGTGGGTTGAGGGAGTTCACTATCTCCCAGCTCGTTGAAGTGCTTAGAGTTGATCACGGTACGGCGGCGATGGTGGCTACGAGGATGATCGAGAAGGGCATTGCCGTAGCCGAGAGGGGTAGGATAAGGGTTGTTGGGTGTAGCTAGGCAATGTCGCTGCCTCGAGAAGGAATTCCGTGGATTGAGATCGTTAAGGAGCTTAGGAAGATTCTTCGCGAGCTGCCAACGCACTTCACGGGCTTCGTCGGGTCCATGACCACGGTTCCCCACCCGCTGGCTAAGCAAGTGTTTCTCGAGTTCATGGAGGTGAACGCGAACGACATCGCGACCTTTCGGCGAGTTAGGGAGCTCGAGCTCGAGGCCGTGAGGATGCTCGGCGAGATACTTGGTTGTAGGGACTGCGTGGGGATGATAACCACAGGGGGTTCGGAAGCTAATTTAGCGGCTCTCTACCTAGCGAGGGAGCATGGCTACGAGGTTGTTTACGCCCCGCTTACGGCCCACGACTCGGTGTTTAAGGCGGCTAAGCTTCTTAGAATGAGGGTCGTCATCGTCGAGCACCGCGGGTATAGAATCGATGTCGATTCGCTCGAGGAGGCCGTGAGGAGCAACGGGCCCGGCATAATCGTCGCCACGGTTGGGACCACGGGCTTTGGAACCGTGGATCCCGTCGAGGCGGTCTCCGCCATAGCCCGTGAACACGGTTGCGTAGTTCACGTTGATGCGGCTTTCGGTGGCTTCGTAGCGCCCTTCCTATACCCCGAGCGAAAGCTCGGGTTCTCCAACGATGCGGTTGTGAGCGCCACCATGGATCCGCACAAGCTCGGGTTAGCGCCGATACCGTGCGGTGGGCTCGTGGTTAGGGACGAGAAGTGGTTCGAGCCGCTCGTATTCGAGGCTAAGTACATGCCTAGCGGCTACCAAGTGGGTTTGCTAGGCACTAGGAGCGCTGGATCCATAGCCGCGGCGTGGGCGATGCTCAAGCACATGGGTTGGAGGGGGTACGAAGCTCAAGCCCGCGAGTTAATGCGTAGGACCCGGCTCCTAACGAGTAAGTGCGCTGAGATAGGGCTCGAGCCCGTCGTCGAGCCCGAGGTACCCGTCGTGTGCATAGGAATCGATAGGGATGTCGAGGCTCTCGAGTTCCTAGCTAAGCGGGGGGTCTACCTATATCGATGCGGGCTAGCCAAGGGCGTTAGGGTGGTGATTGGCCCCCACGTCGATGAGCAAGCCATTGGCGAGATCGTCGAAGCGCTTCGCGACTTCACGAAATCCTCGAGATCCCCCTCTTCCTAAGCTTCCTAAACCCCTCCTCGACAACCCGAGGCACGTTGCGCGAGTAGAACTCGCACTTCCTCTTCGTCCCCAGCTTGACCCTTAGCCTAGGTATCTCGACCTCCATCCCCATGGCTGTGCACAGCCTCTTGGAGCCCACAACCCTAAGGTTCTTACAGTTACCGCACCACTCTACTGGCGATAGCCAGCAGAATGCGCATCCCCTACCCAGCTCCCCTTCCTCCTCGGGGTATCCGCATAGGGGCGCCTCAACGCCCTCGATAGCGATCTTCTTCCTAGAGGGCTTGAACCTCCAGCACCCGTAGGGAACGAACTCTATTACTACGACCCGCTGCTCCGGATTGAACGAGCCGTATATCTCCCTCCAAACCCTCTTGAACTCCTCTAGGCTGGGAAACCCCTCCTTCCTCGCATCCTCGTCGCTTACATCCCCTAGCCTCTGAACGTAGACGTTCGTTACCACGGCGTAAGCGTGCTTACCCCCCTCGTAGAGCCTAACTATTTTACCAACGAGCTTCTCGAAGTAGAAGACGTTGGTGTCCGTATAAGGCCTTCTAGTAGCTAGCTTCTCTCCCCGAAGAACCTTCTCGACGCTGCTAGTACCGTACCTAAAGTGTATGGTTGGCGGTTCCCACGGCACGCTCCTAGCCCTAGCCCTAGCGCGACCAAAGCTCTTAAAACTGTTTACCTTCGTATGGAGGGTGGTGCCGTGCCGCTTAGGATAGGCTGCGAAGAGCTCGAAGCGCTAGTAGAAGCGCTGGAGAGGGGCGATGAGTACAAGCCGTTTCAGGTAGCTAAGAGGATGGTGTTCGAGGAGAGGGGGATCGCGGGGACCGTGCTCGATAGGGTGTTCACGGCGATTCTCTACAGGTTCTTTCGGGCTCGAGGCATTGTGGATAGGATCGTTAGCTCCGCTAAGGCTCTCGAGGGGCTAAGCGCTTCGAGGTCTAGGTACCTAGCGATGCTCTACGCGTTCCTCAAGCACGTTGCTAGGATGGATAGGGATAGCGTTCTAGAGGCAATCGATAGGTGCCTCGACGAGCTAGCGCGTCGATGGGGCGAAGACCCTAGCGCGCTTAGGAGCGCTATCGAGCTCGTGGCGAGCGCGAGGTACGAGCCCTCGACGCCCGAGGAGGAGCTCGAGCTACGCTACTTCGTCCCTACGTACCTAATCGAGTTGGTCAAGCCCTTGCTAAGGTCGTGGAGCGAGATAGAGGAGTTCCTAAAGGCCGTAAACGAGGCTCCCCCACTAGGCTTCAGGGTTAATACGCTGAAGAGCACCGTGGATAGGGTTCTCGAGGAGCTTAGGAAGCTAGGGGTCGAGGCTTGGAGGAGCGAGAGGGTCCCCAACGTCGTTAGGTACCGAGGGGTGATAGACTATCGGAGGTTTAGGCCGCTACTCCGCGGCGAAGTCGTTCCCCAGGACGAGCCCTCAGCTCTAGCCGCTCTCATCCTAAAGCCGGAGCCCGGGGACCTAGTCCTTGATATGTGCGCGGCTCCCGGAGGCAAGACGACGCACTTAGCGGAGGTCTCTAGGAATAAGGCTACGATCGTAGCGATCGATCTCTACCCCGATAGGATGGCTAGGCTCCTAGAGCTAGCCGCTAGGACCTCTACCTACGTATCGATCCTGCCACTGCTTGGAGACGCTAGGCTAGCTCCCTCGATGCTTCCGAGAAGCTCCTTCGATAGGGTCCTCCTCGACCCACCGTGTAGCAGCACGGGGGTTCTAGCTAAGCACCCCGACGCTAGGTGGAGGCTAAACCCCGATAAGCTCTTAGAGCTCGTAGAGCTCCAGCGTCAGCTCCTCGAAGCTGCCCACCGCCTGCTCAAGGTTGGAGGATACCTACTCTACACGACTTGCAGCGTTACCGTCCCCGAGAACGAGGGTAACATCAAGTGGTTCCTAGCTAAGCACCCGTGCTACGAAGTCGTGCCGCTCGAAGGCCCCTACGACCCCTCGCCACTACTCCCTGGATCCATGAGGGCGTGGCCTCATAGGCACGGGGTTTCTGGCTTCTTCTTCGCATTGCTTAGGAAGCGCGCCGAGTGTTAGGGTCCTTAATAAGCTTTTCCCCTAAATCCCCTTAAGGCCAATAGGCCTTCGTCGTAGCTATACTCCTTGCCACGTACCTTGTACTAGGGTAGGGGTGAACAAAATCGTAAAGGTGCTTAACAAGGTTATGCCGGGGTTCGCGGCTATCGTCGCCGCGTTGAAGGGCAAGCCCTTAGACGCGATTACGCTGAAGGACGTTATAGAGGTTGCGAGGGAGGTCTACGGCGAGTCCACGGAGTATATACTCGACGTGATAACCAAATCGTTAAGCGAAGAGCATCCCGAGGAGGAAGAGTGCGCTCACGCATCTGAATCCTCTGGAGGCGTAAGCGAAGCCCTTGGACTAGCTACCTACCTTTAGCTTACTCCTCTCGCTAGCGATGTACTCATCTATTTCCTGTTGCGTAACCCTATAGGGCTTCTCGGGCACGCCCACGGGAAAGATGTATATCGGGTGCTGGCTAGGTCTCGCACCGATTACCTCGCGAACCTCCTCATCGTAGAAGGCTCCTACGGCTACGGTTCCGAGGCCTAGCGCCGTAGCCTCTAAGTATATATTCTGCCCTATGTGCCCAGCCTCCATGTACACGTATCGGTAGCCCCTCTCACCGTAGTACTTCGTGGTCCTCTCGAACACGGCGCACAGCACTATGTCTACTGCTGCCTTCTCGACCCACTCCTGATCGAGCGCTGCCCTAGCTAGCTCCTTCCTAAGGTCGCCCTTCCTAACGAGCTTTAGGCTATGGGTGTGCGGGTCGTAGAGGTAGGACCCTGGCTCGAGGTACTTGCCGGGGCATATCTCGACGCTTCGCTCCCCGACGACTACGTATATATCGATTGGGTACGTAGCTCCAGCGCTAGGCGCTGTCCTAAACCCAGTCCACGGATTGTTAATCCCGTCGGCAGCCCATAGGAGCTGGGATAGCTGCTCTAGGGTTATGGGCTTGGGTAGGTAGTGCCTTAGGCTCCTCCTATAAGCGAGCGCGACCTCTATGGGCATCGAGCCCCTCCTCACCTTGGGCATGGGTAAGAGGATTACGGATCCATTAACTACTTCGATGCGGCACCTACTCGAAGCGTTGGAGATCCCAGCGCTTCGCCAAGTCTTCTCGATGCTCGTGCTCGACCGCAGCTGGGTAACTTCGCGAGGTGTTTGGGGTGCGCAGAGCCAGTTAATCGCTAGGGATAGCGCTATGCCCGCTAGGAGCCCTAGAACGAATGCCGCTAAGTACCTAGGCTTGGGCGTGTAAGGCAACGCGCGCACCCGGCTAGTAAGGGGCTTAGCGAGGTCTTGAACGGTTCATAAAGCCCTGAAGTACTTTATCTAGACCGGGTCCGGGGAGCCCACCGCTCGAGGCCTCCGCGTTACGGAGGTCGATGAGAGGCGGGTTCCCATACGGCGGGGTCTATATACAGTTCCCCTCATAGTGCTCGGCTTGCTAAGTTGGGTAGTTACTTTATCTAGAGTTTTCGCTCTACGAAACTCCGTGAGCATGAGGCTAGCGATACCTAGGAGATTAGCAGCGTACTACTTCATAGACTCGCTCATAACGAGCATCCCCTGGAATGTTTATGCACCTTACCTAAAGATGCTGGGAATAACCCCTCTCGAATACGGACTGCTTGGAGCCATTAGGGCTGGGTGTGGAGCCCTAGCAACCTTTATCGGTGGCGCACTCGCGGATAGGTACCGCGCTTTCAATGCGATAGCCTTATCGTTCGCGCTCTTCGCAGCGGGTCTCCTAATGATATCCGCTGGAACCATCCCCTTACTCTACGCAGGGGTTACAGTACTCGGTCTTTCTCAATTCAGTGGCTTAGTGCTTCGAGTCGCGATAAGTAGGGTGTTTAGGGAGGAGGAGTACGAGAAGGTGTACTCACAAATATTCTCGCTATCGCTAGCAGGGGAAGGTGTTGGGGCTTTCACTGGGTGGCTACCCTACTTAGCGCCCCAGATCTTTCACGTAACGCTATTCGATAGCTATAGGGCGACCCTAGCGATATGCGCTATCGCCTCTATCGCTACCCTACCCCTCCTCTACATCCCCCAGATTCGCGAGGCGAGGGGTGGTACTCAAAGGCTATCGTTTTCAGTTGATAGGGCTACGGCTAGAGCCGTGTGGAAGCTAGTTATCGTTAGGAGCGCTCTAGCGCTAGGCGCGTTCATGGCTATAAGGAACGTTGATTACTACCTCGTGCTCAAATTCAACGTGCAGAGCAACGCTCTCGGAACGCTGAGGGGCGTCGAGATGCTCGCCATCGCTGCGCTAACGACTCTAACCCCGCGAGTTAAGAGGGTTATGGGAAGCTCTATCAAGGCTTACGTAGCGATATCCTCTGGGAACGTCCCCCTCATGATCTTCCTAACGCTAGCCCCCAACTTCCCGCTAGCGGCGTCCATATATGTGGCTAGAACCGTGCTTGCGAACATAGGGTCGCCACTACTAACCTCCTTCACCATGAGGTACATACCGCAGGAGTACCGGGGTAGGGGCTTATCGCTCATGAGGCTAGCCCTTACAGGAGTTGGGGTAGCGGGGCGAGCGATAGGCGGCGAGCTCATGGACATGGACCTAGACCTACCGTTTAGGGTTGCAGCAGCCCTATACGCCGCGTCCTACGCAGCGATGCTAGCCATCTGGGGTAGGGAGGAGAAGAAGCTCGAAGCTAGAAAAGCCGCTTGAGAAAGGAGTATCGGACCCCCACCCCCGGATACCCGCGACCCGCGGGTAGATGATGGCGGGTGGCTCCACCCCGATGGACATTACTCGAGTAGAACGACCCCCTTTTCGAAGCCCCTCGCTCAACCCTCTTAACCTCCTTCATCACCATTAGCTCCGCTAGCGAAACCCCTTCACACCTACCCAAAGCCTCTACAACCTCGAGGATGTCGGCTAGCTCCTCAACAGAACCACTCTTAAGGAACTCCACTACTTCCTCAACGAGCTTATACCTAAGCAGGCTACAAGCTGTAGCCCTATCCACGAGAACGAACCTAGCTCCCCTAACTAATAGGGGCACCCGATCCCGAACAATCTTAACCAAGGGAGGGCGCCCCAAATACACTACGTTTCGAGGAAGGGTGATAAGGTTGGTGTGTGGGAGGCGGCGGGAACACCCGTAACCAACGTGATTAGGTTCGTTAGGGGTCCCGCCGCCCGAAAAAGAGTTTGGTTAGCATGAAAATATGCTTTAGAGCCCGACGATGTCGAGTATGTCTTGTGATAGGTCTCTTCTTGCGTAGAACTCTGCTACTCTACCCTCGTTCCAGCTCCTTATCGGTCTGTAGTACCCTACGACCCTACTCCATAGATCCATGGGGTTGCCGCACTTTGGGCACTTG
>CAZRDH010000116.1:0-3338 GCA_964598805.1 uncultured Desulfurococcaceae archaeon
CAACGTGAGTATACAGGAATGCTGTGCCGTTCCTAAGAGCCGCACTACCTTAACTACCATGTGAGGACCCAACTCGTAGACGAGGCGTTACTAAGTTCGCAAACTACCTAACGCGGTTGAGCCCTACTTAACAAGAGACGAAATTAATGCCTTAGTAAGCGCTGAATGGCACGAAAGAACAAAGCGTCATACCGCAATTCGTGGATTCGATTCGTACCCCGTGGCTGAATTGGGAGCGTTGGCTATGGTGGTTACTCGGGAGTTAGTGGTGACTTTAGTGCTGCTGGAACGATTAGTAGCTGCGATTACGGGTTGCAATGGGTATGGTTGTTACTATGGTAAAGGTGAATTCGTCTAGCTATCGGGTTGCGTATTGTTGGGGTTTAGAGTGAGTATCGAGGCGTATTCAAGGGATTTCGAGAGGGTTATGGACGAGGTCTTATCTATAGCTCTTAGCGAGAGGCCTAAGGTCGTAGTGGATGTAGGGGTAGGAGATTCTACGAAGGCGCTTCTCGGAAGAAGCATCGAGTTGCTTATCGTAATCGATGTAGATTGCGCTAAGCTTCGAGATTTTGCGCCGCGTCTTCGGTGCGGAGACTTGAGTATCGAGTTCCTGTGCGGGGATGTGTCTATGAGTCCCTTTAGGTCTACGTCAATCGATTTAGCGGTTCTGCACTTCGTTCTGCACGAAGTTGATCCAGCTAGGCACGAAGCTATCATTAGGGAGTTGGGTAGGGTCTCTAGATATGTATTGATTGCTGAACCCCTTCCGCAGGGATCTGAGCTATACAACGTTCTTGCAAGCGTTTGGAGGAGGGCGATGAGATCCGTGGGTAGGTTCGAAGAGTATAGGGATCCTAGCTACTGGATCAAGGTGGTTCTACGTGCGGGGCTAGCAATCGTAAAGACGAAACTCGTTAGGTGGCGAGCTGCAGTTCCTTACGAGGTTATGGAGGTGCTTGTTCATTCGTGGATTAGGGAATGGGAATCGCTAGGCGTCCCCAACAAGATTATCGAGGAGCTAAAGTCGTTGCTAGGGCTTTGCAAGGTAGAGGAGCTTAGGTGGTCCGACACCTTCGCTATTCTAGCTACGAGCTCCTTAGCTAGGCGGCTCAAGGGATGAAAAGGCCTTTAGGAACTTCCTCACTCTCTCAATAGACTCGCTAAAGCAGTAGATGTAGCTAAGGGCTTTAGCCGCTTCAACGGGATCCCTAAACGATGGTATGCCGATGCTCTGGACCTTAGCTAGATAGCTAGAAGCGTATCCTCCTCCTGGAGCGACGAACACCATTGGCTTGCCGAGCTTCTTGCTAGCGCTACTCAGTACCTCCACAAGCCTATCGGCGTCTAGGGCGGGTGACTGGAGGAGCGCTATGACCATGACCATGTCTACGCGGGGATCCCTGCCCACGATCTCTAGAGCTTTTTCGTATCTCTCTGCAGGTGCATCCCCTAGCACGTCCACAGGGTTGTACGGCGATGCCGCTGGAGGAAGCGCTTTTCTAAGCTCTTCTATAGTGCTCGGCGAGAGCTCGGCTACGGATAGCCCTAGGGACTCTATGGCGTCCGTAGCTAGAACGCCGGCGCCCCCACCATTGGTGACTATAGCCACCCTGCGTCCAGGAGCCCTCCAGCCTACGCTCAAGGCCCTTATCGCTATGAGGAGCTCGTGCAGATCGTTAACGACTATCGCTCCGCACTGCCTTAAGGCACCCCTGAACACTTCGTATGCCCCGGCTAGCGATCCCGTATGGCTAGCAACAGCCCTAACACCCCTTTCGGTTCTCCCAGCTTTGAGGATTACCACGGGCTTTCCGCTAACCACGGCTCTCGCTACCGCCCTAAGGAACTTCCTACCATTTCGTACACCCTCTATGTAGGCGGCTATGACTCGAGTCCTCGGATCCTCAACGAGGTACTCAATCAAGTCGCTTTCATCGACGTCCGCAGCGTTGCCATAGCTAACGAACTTGCTTAGCCCGATCCCCTGCTCGGTAAACCAATCGAGTAGAGCGGCCCCTAGCGCACCGCTTTGAGATATAAATGCAACGCTTCCGGGCCCTGGCTTACCCTGTCTATCGCTAGGATTGAAGATTGTGTCGAGGCCGCTATACGGATCGTATATACCCAGGCAGTTAGGGCCTATCATCCGCATGCCGTACCTTCTAACGATCTCCACGAGCCTACGCTCGCGCTCAGCTCCAACATCGCCAACTTCCCTAAATCCCGCACTAATGACTAACAGCGCCTTAACACCCTTCTTACCACATTCCTCAGCAACCTTCGGAACGACGTCGGCGGGCACAGCGATGACTGCTAAATCTACATCGTCCGGAATCTCTAGCACTGACTTGAAGCACTTTAGGTTGAACACTTTATCGTACTTAATGTTCACGGGGTATATCCTTCCTCGAAACCTCTCCAGCAAGTTCGTCATGAGCGCTCGTCCGATGCTACCCGGCTTCTCTGACGCACCAACTACTGCAACACTCCTCGGGTTGAAGAACGGATCGAGATCCTTGACCACGTTGGATCCCGTGGAAAGCAATGAAGTTTTGTAACAATTTATGCGTACAACATTGGTCGCGATCGAAGAATGTGTGGAAGTAAAAACGGTTATTCTTGGACCGTTATGGCGCCAACGGGGCAAGCGGATTCACAAGCCCTGCAGCCAACGCAATTATCTGGGTTAACGACCTTGGCCTTGCCGTCCTTTAGCTCGAATACTCCCTGAGGACACACGTTTACGCAGCTACCGCAACCCGTGCACTTGCTCTCATCCACAACGGGCTTAGGCATGGGGCTCACCGTAGGGGTTAACGAGGTTCGCACAGAAAAGGATTTCGCTGTGACGCTGTGATCAACGAGTTTTGCGCTAAGTGAAGGGGGGCTAGCTAACGGATGCAAGAGCTTTCCGAACGCAATTCGCGGAGTTGAGGCAAGTTCAGGCTCTGGGCGAGGGCTCCTGCATCTAGTAGCAATCGGGTTGAGCTCCTGAAGTTGCAATCCCTGTAAAAACTTTGTATGCGGATTTCGGCTCTAACTTTCCGAGGTTGAGTGCCTTGCACTTAGGGGCTCTATACCTATTCGTAGCCTTAGCACTCGCCTCCGAGATCTCGATACTCGTTAGTGCGGCTCTCTATCCGCGCTTTAGCATTCGGGAAACGCCTTAAGCTATCTTGGTAAAGTCTCGACGTGTATTGCTGCACCTATTTTCAACGTTGGTACGACTTTGCAGGATTCCTGATAACGTTAATCGCCACCTAAGTGCGTGATGCTTTGTCTAGAGCGGTTATGTATGCAATGGGGTTCCTCTTGGTCTGCGTAGCTGTAGTGAA
>CAZRDH010000117.1:0-19767 GCA_964598805.1 uncultured Desulfurococcaceae archaeon
TCGAGGTTCGCTATGTGCTTAGCGACTACGGTATCGCTGAATATGTACATGTAGGTGCCTATCTCGATTACGGTGTGTAGGTACGTGCTGAGCTTCCTAAGCGCTTCAGCTATGGATATCGGTTGGTACTTGAGGCTCCGAAGCTTTGTGTGTAGAACCCTATGTAGCTCCCTCTCGACCTCGAGGGCGATATCGGTGGTCCGGGAGGAGGTTTCCGACATCTCCCTCCGAAACCCTCTGGTGGATTACGTGCAGAGAGCTAAAATAGTATGGTGCCTCGGCTTCTTAGCGGCGACAGTAATTGGAAGGCGGGGAAGATGCGATGGAGGTTGAGGATATCGAGGGAGACGAAGAGGGATCTCGTGGAGGGTAGCGTATCGCTAATGCTGTGTAATGTGGGAGACTACATCTCGGGGTTCTACTTACAGTACTTTGAGCCCATTATAAGGAGCGTGCCGTTGCTCTTAGCGCTCCTGCCCGCTGCTAGCGATGCTCGCGGAGATGTTTATTCGAGTTACGGCTCTAGGCTCGGAACGCTTCTACACTTAGGAGTGTTCGATAGGTACATAGTTGCCGAACTCGTTGCGCTAGCGATACTGATTATCCTAGTCAACGTTTGGGTAGGAGCGTTACTGTTCCTAATAGGGCTTGCATTTCGAGGCTACAGCTTGCCACTCAGCGACTTAGCGTTCGTATCGCTTCTCTCGGCGCTAATGTCAGCGGGATTCATGATCCCCTCGACAACGCTGTTAGCGCTATCATCGTTTAGGCGGGGATGGGATCCAGATAACGTGGTTGCGCCTATAGCTACGCTCTTCGGGGACGTAGTTACGATACCGACTATAATCGTCAGCTACTCGATAGCGCTTCACGCACCCGTAGCGCTGAGGATCGCCACGATCATCGCGTTAGTAAGTCTTGCTACAGCGATGTTAATCGTCGTCGCGATGCTTAAGAAGCGCAATCGCTCCTTCGAGCGATGCTTAAAGATCGTTAAGGAGAACCTATCGGTGATCGCGGTATCCACGACGTTTAGCGCCCTCGCTGGCGCGGTACTTTTAGCTAACATATCCTCAGTGCTCGCATGGAAAGGAATTATAGCGGTAGTCCCAGCGTTTCTCGAGGATGGAGGCGCTATAGCCTGCAGGTTCTCGTCTAGGCTAACGACAATGCTTCACTTAGGTAGGGTTAAACCCTCGCTTATTCCCCGCGAGCGATGGGTCTTTACCCAGATGGGCGTTAACTACGTTCATGCGCTAATGCTCTTCACGTCGCTAGGCGGCTTCGGCGCGTCGATGGCGTTGATAGCGGGAGGCTCGCTATTCGACGCGTTTCGGGTTCTAGCAGTGGTAGAGCTAGCGGGCTTCTTGCTTACGGCAATAGTATCGCTGCTTACGTACTTCCTCGCGGTGACCTCCTACAAGCTCGGGATAGATCCCGATAACGTGCTGGCACCGGTGCTAACGAGCCTTGCCGACGCTATAGGAACCTCATCGCTCGTGCTAATGCTCATGGTTATGGGCGCTACTTAGGGTAGTACCTAAACGTCTTGTGAGGCGTATGTATGTAAACCTCGATATAGTCCTCGATCGTGCTAGTTAGGATCTTAGGCGTTAGCACTTGCTCTACCTGAAACAAGCCCGCCATGTCATCCATGTACACGGTTATCCTAATGGGCTTGCTACCCTTATCCACCTCCACCTTCCTAATGCTTAGCGCGCTAACCGCATGCATATCCATCTTCCCAAGCTTGTAGGGTATCCTAGCGCGCCCCTCCGACATATCGAGGCCATCAGAGATCTTAACGACGCCACACTCCATGGATAGGCATCGAGTGTTGTACTCGGTGGCGAAGATAATGTGCATAATCTCCTGCCTAAGCGCTACAATTCGCTTCTTCGACTCCTCGAGTACTTGAGGCAGTAACCTATCCACTATGTCCTTCGCTAGCAAAGCCCCGATATATTCGTGTAGAGTTCTATGCACTGCATTCCCAACATCGTGGAGGTAAGCCGCAAAGAGTATCGCGACCTTAACCTCATCTAAGCTCTTAGCAGTTCCATCCCTTAGTAGCGTTGAAGGCACCCCTTCCCGAACGAGTATATCGAAGAGCTCTAGGGCCGTGCCAGCGACTATCCTAGCGTGCACGATCCCATGATCGTTGTACCTAAGCCTCGTTACCGCCATGACGTTGCTCATCTTGAGCAATTCGTTTACCTCCTCATCCTCCTCTAGAAGCTTGTACGCCTTGAATAGTAGGTTCGATGACGAGACGTGCTTCTGGAGGAGGTTGGGGGAAACTACAACCAAGGTTCTAAACCTACAGCGTTTTACTGCTACCTACTAAAATCTGTAGCTGGGTATTGGAGGTGATGGTGGATAAGATAGTTAATGAAGTGCTCGAAAGCGTTAGGAGAGTCGAGGAGGAGTTGAATATATCTGGAGCCATAATCATCGCGGAGGGTAGACCTAGCTGTAGCGATTGCCTAAGGATTGAAGTGGATAACGTAGAGGGGTTCACGAGGGTTCTAGCAGCCATGGTTAGGCACGGTATTGCCATGGGTACCTTACCGATACTCGTCATGATTAGGAGGACGTCCAATAGTGTTGCCGTGTACGGCGTCGATATGTGTAATCAAGTCATAGCGTCCCTAGAGCTCGAGGTTAAGTACTGAGCTAGCACGATGCATCTACGCCTCTCGATAGAAACTCATTGAAAATGTTTTTGAGGATCTCAACGATTTTTAGCGCTTCGTCGACCGCCTTATCGATTACCCCGCTAATAGCGAATGCCGAGTATGGCGGGGGTATCGAAATCGCGGTGCCGCGGCATACACGCGCTAAGTAAATTCCTTCGCGCGAAGTCCTCTCTATGAACACCCTAAGGGTGCTGCTAAGCTGTTTGTACGCTACGTAGCGTGTAGATAGTGGTTGCGGAATGATTGAGTAGCCAAGAGATCGAAGTACCTCCCTAAGGCTCTTAGCGTCGGTGGGTAGCCTAAGGCAGAGCTTAACGTCTATAGTTGCGAGACCCGCTATTTCCCGTAAGCACTCGAGCGCGCTCTCGGCATCGCCCTCGAAATCCGCGTGTATGAATAGAGATAGGCTATCGCTAGCAACCTTCTTCGCGTTGCACGACCTAACTTTCCTAACCGCCTTTACGAAGCCGTAGTTAGGGTCTATCGATAGGTCTACGGATAGCAAAAACAAGGGCTTGGACATGGCTCACCACGTGCCGCTATGGCTCTACAGGATGTATAGGTAGCACTCGCGCGCTAGCTCTATAGCTCCATCGGGCGCTTTCTCGCCTACCCTAACGTCAGCTACCTTATGTAGGTGCTTTAAGTCCGTAGCGAAGGGCTCGAGCTCCTTGGGTAGGTACAGGATTGCGTTTAGGGGTTCCCACAACCTCATGTTCCTAGACTTCTTGTACGTCCAGATGCCGCTATTGACCTTCATCACGATCTCGAAGCTCTTAGCTAGCGGCGTATCCCACTCGGGGTTGGGCTCGGGCAGCTTCTCTAAATGAATTGACTTACCGTTGCCGTACAGCTCTCTCCAAATGGCGTCCGTTACGAACGGCAGCATCGGTGCGAGTAGTAGGAGAGACGTTTTGAGGACCGTGTGTAGGGCTTTCCAAGCGCTTCTCTGTTCATCCTCGCTAAACTCCCCATCGTGGTTATAGGCTCGGTTCTTAACGAGCTCTATGTAGTGCGATGCGAACACGTCCCACACGAAGTGGTACAGCTCGTTAATGGGCTCGTAGAAGTCTAGGTTCTCGAATCCCTTCCTAACCTTCCTAATTACCTCGTTTAGTAGTCCAAGGATCGCAACATCTTGGGGGAGTAGCTTGGCTTCGAAATCCTTTGGGAAGGACGATACGAAGCGCGCGATGTTCCACAGCTTGTTAACGAATAGTGCCCCCGTCTTGAGCAACTGCTCGGAGAACCTATAGTCGCTTCCTAGCTTTGAGGCTGCTGCCGACCAGAACCTAAATGCGTCAGCGCCGTACTTCTCTATGTAGGGCTCGGGGTAGATGACGTTGCCCTTGCTCTTGTGCATCGCTTCGCCCTTCTCGTCGAGACCCATGCCGCTTAGCCTAACCATATCGAATGCGGGCCTCCCTAGGAGTAGGTATATTCGTAGCACCGTGTAGTACAGCCAAGTCCTAATAATGTCCACTCCTTGAGGCCTTAGCGCTAGGGCCTTGCCCTCGATGTAGAGCTTATGAACTTCGGGGTAGCGGCTGTAGCCCGAGGCGTAGAGCACCGATATAGACGAGTCGAACCATGTATCGAATACCCTCTTCTCGCCCTCTAGCTCCTCGCGAGGAGCACCGCACTTAGGGCACTTATCCCATGGTGCGGGATCCCTCCACGGCCTATAGTACCTACCGGGCTCGGGAACGAGTACGGCTCCGCATCTTCGGCACCTCCAGACGGGTATCTCCGTCGCGTAGTACCTAGTCCTAGATATGGGCCAGTCCATGGCTAGCGAGTTTATCCAGTCTATCAGCTTCCTCTTGTGCTCGGGCGGGAAGAACTTCATCTTGTCAACGATTTCTAGTATCTTATCGCGGAACTCGAGCTGCTTTAGGAAGTACTCGCGGGTATGTATTATCTCTACGGGGGTTCCGCACCTCCAGCACGTTGGTACGCGCCTCTGAATAACCTCCTTCTTCACTAAGTAGCCTTCGCGCTCAAGGATCTCGACGATCTTCTTCCTAGCCTCCTTAACCGGTAGCCCCGCTATCGGCCCCGCTTCGGGCTTCATAACACCGTTCTCGTCTATGATTATACGGGGCTCTAGGCCGAGCTCCCTAATTACCCTAACGTCCGTTTGATCTCCGTAGCTACAGAACATCATTACCCCCGTACCGAACTCTGGCTCTACCGATGGATGCTCTATTACCTCGACCTCGTACCCATAGATAGGCACTACGGCCTTCCTACCCCTTAGCCACTTATAGCGCTCGTCCTTCGGGTTGTACGCTAGCACTAAGCACGCGCCTAGGAGCTCGGGCCTCGTCGTCGCGATAACGACTTCGCCACCGCCCACGAGAGGGAACTTAATGTAGTATAGGTACGCCGACTCCTCCTTGTACTCGATTTCCGCTTCAGCAATCGCGGTCTTGCACCGTGGGCACCAAACTACGGGCCTCTCGGCTTCGTATATCAATCCCTTCCTCCAGAGCTCTATGAACGTAGCCTGAGTCATCGTGCGATAGCGCGGGCTATCCGTACCCTCGCTCCAGTACTCGAAGCTCATGCCAAGCCTCCTCCATATCTCCACGAACTGCTTCTCAATCTCGTCCAGATGCTTCTTGCAGAGCTCTAGGAACTTCTCTCTACCCTCGGGAGTTCGAGCAGCTTCATGCGGGTTAATGCCGTAGGTCCTCTCTACGTACACCTCTACGGGAAGGCCGTTTCTATCAGCGTAGAAGGGTGCTAGGACGTTGTAGCCCATCATCCTAAACGCGCGTGCGACCATATCTATCTGAACGTAGTGAGCGACTTGACCAACGTGCGGCTTACCCGACATGTATGGCGGGGGCGTATCGATGATGAGAGTAGGCTTCGCGGGGTCGAAGCGAAAGGCGTATACGCCTTCTCGTTTCCACGCCTCTATCAACTCCTTCTCTTTGCTTATATCCCACCTCTTTTCCTTTATCAAAGGCTGAAACCTTTGTTGCAAGAGCGTCACCTAGGGCAAGACCCTCTGCACTGCTTTTGAGTAGCGCAAGGCTATAAGCTGTGTTTATAGATTGCTCCCGGGGATGAATTAGCATCCCGGAGCTGATCGCTATCGGGTGATGAGGTCCCGCATCTATGACCCTAGAGAAGGTTAACCTCGTGTTGACGTGTCGGCTAGGAATGGAGAAGGTGGTTGCTAGCTACGTTACTGAGCTAGACCCCCAAGCAGACGTAATCCCGGCTCCAAGGGGATTACTGGGAATGGTTCTCGTATCGACTAAGAGGGATCCTGAGGAGCTAGCTAAGGAGATACGCGAGAGGATTCCCGAAGTGGAGAAGGTATTCGTTGTTGAGGCGGTTGCTAGGGCGGAGATAAGCGATATAGTTGACAAGGCCCTTAAGGTGGTGAAGGGTAGGATAAGTAGCGACGAATCGTTTGCCGTGAGGACCGTTCGCAGGGGTAAGCACCCATTTACCTCCATAGACGTGAACGTCGCCGTCGGATCAGCGGTTAAGGAGGCTACGGGCGCTAGGGTCGACCTAGAGAACCCGGATAAGGTCGTGGTCGTGCAGATCGTTCACGAGTACGCATACATATCGCTAGTCCCCGGAACCGAGTTCTGGAGGAAAATGACGCCGCGCAAGTTCCCGATGTACAAGCTCTTCAGGTTGATGAGCGTTGCGCACGAGCCTTACCTAGGCCCTCTAGACGCTTCCTATACTATGGGTAGGAGGGTTGGTAGGGAAGTTCAAACTTACGAAGTTGGGGAGCTCGTTGTGGCTCCTATAGGCGCGGTGGATGCCGAACCCCTATACCATTTCCTGAGGGGTGTTTTCGAAGGCATTGAGTCTAGGTACGAGATTCAGCGTAGGAGCTACGGTAGGGAGGTTCACCGAGTTAAGGTTAGGGTGCAGGACATGTATCAATTCGTTAGGAGTAGGATGGGCGAGGTAATCCTCGTTTTCGAGCCCGAGGGCGAGCCAATATCGCGAGTCTCGAAAGAGCTAGGGGAGCTACTCTTAAAGTGCTTAAAGCAGCGCAAGAGGATCAACGTCATGGTTGGGGCTAGGGAGGGGGTTCCCACGGGTATATTCAGGTTCGCGACGATGGTCCTAGACGTAGCTCCGGGCGTAGTCATATCAACGGACTACGCGCTCGCATCCGCGTTGATAGCCGTGGCTACCGCGGTTCACGAACGCCTTGTCGAGGAGCTAGGAGGTAATCGAGAAGACGGTTAATGCTTGGCGAGCGCGCTAACTCCCTAACGTTGCTAACGAAGTCTATTTCGATAACCAGCGTGGGCTCGACGTGGTTCAGTACGTAGGAAGCCCTCAGCGCTTCCTCTCCTCGAAGGGCTAGCTCCGCTTCGAGAGCTTTACGCACCCTATCGACATCCCTATAAACGGCTACGACCCCTAGCCCCGCTAGGATGAATGCGTCTATACTCCTTACGAGCGTCGGTAGGGGCGCTAGAGCATCGTTAAACGACTCTATTATCACGATGCTAGCTCCCTGTGTGAACGCGTCTAGGCATCTAAGAACCCTATCCTCGATAGCCCTAGACCTGAGCAACCTAACGAACTCGCTTAGCTCGATCTCCTCAGCGCTAAGTGCGTGCGCTAAGTCCCTAACTAGGCTCTCGAGCGAGCGAGGTAAGCGCTCTACGACGTCCGTAATCACGTAGTGTCGAGGCTCTAACCTTTCGCTTGGTAGGCGAGCCAAGGCTATCTGACCAACGCTAACCTCGAGCGTAGCTACGTACTGCCTAAGCCTCCTAGACTTAATCGCTGATACGGCGCTTGGAGGCGCTAGCAGTAAATCCACGGGGTTTGCGAAAGGCACATCGCTAGGCCTCAACCCCAGCTCCTCCATGTACTTACCGACGTCGGAGCCCACGAGGAGGCCGAGCTCCTTGCTGAGCCTAATCGTCTCGGGTTGATGCCATGCCGAGTGCCCCGCTACGGGCTTAACGAGCTTAACGCGAATACCCCTAGCCTTGAGGGCTAGCGCGAGCCCGAGGGATAGCCACGTCTTGCCAGAGTCGTGAGGTACTAAGCCGCATACACACCATCTCTGCGTCATGACCGGTAATACGCTGGAAGCCGCTCCCAAAAGCCTTTATCTACATCGTGAGCGTAGGTATACGCGGATGCGTGGGGTGCTCAACCCCATGGGCTTGAGGATAAGGGTCTTGGGCTCCTGGTGGGATTCTCCTCGAGGCGACTTCCCCGTTAGGGCGATAGCCGCTCGCCTTAGGGAGCTTAGGGATGCTGAAGTCCTTCACGAAGGTGATGAGTACGTGGTCTCGGTATCGCTCTACGAGGACGAGGTTAACTACGGTCGCGCCGTGATGGTGGCGCTAAAGAGCGAGTCGTTCATGGTTCTCCTACAGGGTTGCGAGGATTGGGAAGCGATTAAGGAATACGTTCGCGAGAAGTACGGCGAGCTAAGGTTTGGGAGCCTAGTGGAGGTCCTGAGGAAGGTCGCTTCATCGCCTTCCGGCTCCCTCGAACTCGAGTAGAATCCTATTCACGAAGTTAGCAAGCCTCCTCAGAGCAACCCTTTTTTTCATTAGCGTCGAGCTTAGCCCTATCTAGAGCCTCCTCTAGGATTCGCGATGTTTCCTCGAGTCTAGCCACGTCGACGGGGTAGGGGTACCCGTCTTTACCGCCGTGGGCGTAAGCATACAGAAGCGGGTCGAGCAAGTGGGTTACGGGGTCGCGCGTCGAGGGCTTGTAGCCGTATATCAAGTGAGCGACGAGGGCTAGCGCCGCTAGGGTATCCCTACCAACTCCTTTGAGCAGCACGAGCTCCTCGAAGCTCTTAGGGGCTTCGCTGCGAATAACCTCGAAGATCCTTCTAAGCCTACCGTAGTCCCTAACGGGCCTATAGAACCTCAGGACCTCGGAATCGATTTCGGGATCCCGCTGTCGACCCCCTCCCAACCACTTCGCTAAGCTGCGCACTCCGTCCTTTAGCCTGTTTATCGTAGCTACGTACTCAACGAGCTTGCTAGGAGGGGTATCCCTAACCAAGTCTAGAATTGCTCGCTTAACGAGGTTGGAACTCTCGTCAACTAGGTTAAGAGCCTTGTCCTTAGCGTTGCACGCTATTGCGGAGTGGGGATCGCGTTCAACGGTTGGTAGGGTGCGGAAGCCGTGTAGGTGGTACCTCCTAGCCATCCTGATTTCCACGTTCATGCCCTGCTGAACTACGCACCAATGACCATCGGTGGTTAGGGCTATGGAGTGTATGTAGAGGTCGTAGCCGTCTTGAAGAAGCGCGCTATCTATCTTAGCGCTGAGCTTGCTGAGAACCCCTAGCCGCTCGGCATCAACGCAGTCTCTACAGGAGCGTGTAGCGACCACGGCTTCCTGAGGTACGTTAAGGGCGTCAGAGCCCTTGCCTCCGAGGACGGCGAAACCCTCTTCACCTAGCCTATGGGGCGGAGCGAACGACTTGAGAACGTATATCACTACGGTGGTAGCCCCACTGCTATCCCAATCCATGCCTATGACGTTGCTAAACGCTTGCATCCATAAGGGGTCGGCCAGCCTACGAACGAGCTCCTTAGGCCCGAACTCCTCGATTATGATCCTAGCTATCGCAGATCCAAGCCTCTTCATCCTCCTCATTAGGTAGGGCGGTACCCTACCGTCGTGAAGGGGTAGCTCGGCTACCCCTAACTCCATTACTTACCTCCAACAAAAATAGCTCCCTAGCTAGGCGAAAAAGTCGGTGGCTACTCCACGCTTATGGCCCCAACGGGGCAGTTACTCGCAGCCTTCTCGACGTCGCTCCTAAGCTCTTCGGGTACCTCGCCAATGCTCTCCTTATCGGAATCGCTCTTTAGGTAAGGCTCCTTAATCCTCGTCTTACCCGTAGAGGGATCGAGTTCAAACACCTTGGGGGCTATGGACCAGCAAACGCCGCACGAAATGCAGGTCTCCTTGTTAACGGTTACGCGAGGCAAGGTCTCGCCTCGACCATTCTATGGAGTGGAATAGGTATATAGCTGGATATGCCTCTATCGATACTGGCGTGATGAAGCTTTAGGACACCGAGGTGGGTGAGGATGCCCCTACCCACTGACCTTCGAATCGTATGCCGTGGAAGCGTAGAGGGCTTGGACGCGGAGGTGGTTCTAGGGGACATCACTAAGGTGCGGGTAGACGCTATTGTTAACCCGGCCAACAGCTTGATGATTATGGGGGGAGGCGTTGCTGGAGCGATAAAGCGCGCGGGCGGCGAGGAGATCGAGAGGGAGGCTATGAGGTACGCACCCGTGCCGGTGGGCAAGGCTATCGCGACGACGGCGGGTAGGCTAAGCGCTAAATACGTAATACACGCGCCGACGATGGAGAGACCCGCCCAGAGAATCGGGGTTGGAAACGTTTATCGAGCTACCTACGCCGCGATAGATAAAGCGATAGAGCTGGGGGTCGAGACGATAGCGCTTCCCGGCATGGGCACGGGCGTAGGTGGGGTTCCCTTCGATGAGGCGGCGAAGGCCATGATCAAGGCGATCGCCGATAGGGTATCGCGAGGTCGGGGCTCCTTAAAGAAGGTACTCCTCGTTGCGATAGATAGGGGATTAGCTGAGGCTTTCTGCCGAGCGCTAGAGGCGCAATCGCGATAAACCGATTTGGGTAGAGCCCTTAGCTAGGGCGTGTCCAAGAGGTACGAACTGGATTTAAGTACTTGGAGCTCGTGTAGGGACTTACCGATAATTAGGTTCGCTAAGCTCGTCACCTCCAAGGCTATTGAGGAAGCTTTCGAGCTCTCGCTACGCATAGACGTTAACGCGCTAAACCCCGATCTAGTTGAAGCTGTGCTTAAGCACATAGGGTTCGCGTGCGTGCGAAGCGAGCACGAAAACGTTGCTATCCTACAGTGCAAGAAAGTTGATAACCCTAGCCACTAAGGGAGTAAACCTCGGGAACCCGCCGTAGCTCAGCGGCAGAGCGCCCGGCTGTAGTGGGGCGGGCCGTTCAGTCACCGGGTGGTCGGGGGTTCGAATCCCCCCGGCGGGACCAATTCTCCTAATCCTAAACGCTGGCGGGTGGACTAGAGTTGGGTAGCCTAGGGGATCTAGAGGCCCTTAGGCAAGAGCTTGAAGAGCTAAGGCTACGAGCTCGAGAGCTCGAAGAGGAGATTGCAAGACTCGACTCCGAGATAGCAAAGCTAAAGAGCGAGAGGGCTGCCCTAAAGTCCGAGTTGAATAAGGTTATGCGCAGGATTAAGGAGCTCGAGGATATGATAGAGGGTGCGTCTAGGAAGAGGAGGTCAGTGGGGACGGGCTTTCATCACTAAGTCATTTTGGCGTAGTCTTCATCATCCAGCAAACTTTCGGTGAGCCCCCTAGTAATCTCTTTGAAGCACCTCCCCATAGCTTTTAGGGGTACGCGCTGTGAATAGTAAATGGCATTGGAAGTGCAGCGATTTAGGGGATCTAATAGGGGTCGTAACCTCGGGAGCTCGCTCGAGCCTCGTTCCTATAAGGGTTGTTAGGGATGCTATACCGCTCGTACGCGACGAGATGCTGGTCGTTATAGACGATTTCGCTGAGGATAGGAGGTTCCTCGGCTCTGTAAAGAGCTCGGTGAAGCTCGACATAGCTATAGATGCTAGCTACTTACCCACGACGTTTAGCCCTGAATCAACGCTGAAATGCTCTGCACCCCTAATGAAGACCTTCGTCGAGATATTCGGTGAGATAACCCCTAGCGGATCGCTAGAGCTAAGCTTCGCAATCCCCCGCCCCGGAAGCCACGTTTACCTCGTGAAGAACGGGAGCAAGCTGTCGGAGATACTTAGGCTACCACAGGGCCTTCACGTAGGGAACCACAAGTTCTCTAACTTGAAGGTGAACTTGGACCCTAGGGCTATAGACTACCACATAGCCGTTGTCGGGGCTACGGGTACGGGCAAATCAAGGCTAGTAAAGGCGATAGTCGAAGAGGTGCTCAGAAAGACGGATTACGGGGTGCTGATATTCGATCATACAGGAGTTGACTATGCAGATGAGAGTCGCTGGAGGTGCGTAGCCCGCGAGCTAGGCATTAAGCCCGTGGTAATCGATGGGTCTAGGATAATCCTCGATCCCGTAACAATCGCGGAGCTAATTATTGAGAGAGCGCGAATACCTAGGAGCTTAGAAGACCACGTGTACTACTCTGTGGCTCGATACGTCCAAGACCTTATCGCTGTGAACGAGGGTAGCGCAAGATCTAGGCTCGATGTTACTAGGATAGAAGAATGCGTAGAGAAGTACTTCGAGTTGGCTAAGAAGGGCGTTCAGGTTTGGGATTTTGAGGGCTTCCTGAATAGAATGTATGACTACTTGTCGCACTTGAATGCTAGGGAGGCTACGAAGACGAAGCTCTCGATGCTAATATCGCTGAACCTGGGTAGGGAGTTCTTCAACTCTTACTTATCGTCTAGGGTCATAGACGTTAGGGATGTCGTTAACGATGTTTTGGATAAGAGGAGCAGGCTCGTTATAATAGACTTGTCGACGGAGGTAGAGTACGTAGCTAAGAGGTTCGTCGTAGCCCAAGCCCTTAGATGGCTTTGGCACCGCGTTCTTAGCGAGCGTAGGCGCGCTAACGTGCTCGTAGTAATCGACGAAGCGCATAACTATGCGTGTCAAAGGTGCTACCCATCGTGTACAGAGATCGAGAGGACAGCGAGGGAGGGGAGGAAATGGGGCATAGGGTTAGTGATAGCTAGCCAGAGGATAATCGACTTGGGGACGGACGTTAGGGGCAACATAAACACCGTGTTCTTCTCGCGGCTACAGACTTACAGCGATTACAAGAGCTAAGGGGTTGGGTTGAGGGCACGCAGTACATGGAGTACACCCTCCCCTTACTAGCCTCGCGAGAGTTCTTCGTTGCAGGGCTAGCCAACCCGCTTAAGAGGCCATTATTGATTAGGGTGAGGGACGTTGACTAGCCTCCCCAACGAGTACGAGGATCTCATCGAGCTAGGGATTAAAGGCGAAGCGTTCGTCGACGAAGAGCTTAGTGGCGTGGAGGAAGAGCTGAGCCCAGAGCTTACGCAAGCCCTCTACAGATTGGCTAAGAAGGCTGTTGCTAAGCTAGAGGAAGCGGTTGTTAACCCCATAGCCATGCATAGAAGCGAGGTTAAGCGCGTTCTCAACGCCTCTAGGATTAGCGACGTCCAGAAGCATGACTTTGCTTCGGTACTAGCGGTCGACAGCACGTGGAGTTCGCCTCCGCTAGAGCTCGTCTGGGGCTGCATGACGGTGATAGTCGTTGGCTACGTCGTTGCTACGCCCGAGCATGGATTCCACGGGATTAGCGGTGTGGCGCTAGGACTATTCCCCGAGGGCGCTAGCAGTCGTAGTGTTGAGCTTCGATCAAAGGTCTTGGAGTACTCGACAGCGATAAGGGCTCTCGAAAGGTATGAGGGCATCGTAGAAGCGGTCCTCATCGACGGCCCCTTGCTGCCAGGGTTCCAGAGCCGATTCTGCTACACCCCAGCCGAATCTAGCGATGTAGTTAGGGAGAGTAGGAGCGTTAGAGGCCCTAGGTTAGCGTCGTACTCGTCGAGAGCGCTAATCGACTTGGCGCGCGAGTGCCGCTCTCGCGGAGTTCCGCTAGTAGGGGTCGTTAAGAGGGTTGGATCGAGGTTCCTAGCACCAATACTGCGAGAAAAGGGGCTAGAGGATGTTGCGAAGGCAGTCGAGCTCTCTAACGATAAGGCGCTAATGAGCTTAGTGCTAGAGCCGGGGGAGTACGTAGTCTTAGGTAGCCTCCTCGACATCGTGAGGAAGTACCTAGAGTACGTTGGTAGGAGTAAGGCGTTGAGAGCTCTAGACGAGGCTTGTAGCGGTGAGGCAAGCGAGGTTGCTAAGGAGCTATGCGAAGTGCTTAAGGATACGAGCGTCGTCTTCTATAGGGCCCCTAGGGACTCGGTGCATCCCCAAGCTACTAGGCTCGATGTATACCCCTCTACCGAAGTCGATCGGGTCCTTAGGTTCGCCATGGTGGAATCCTCGCAGAACTCAGTTCCCATACCTATAGACCTAGTCGATAGGTTCGTAAGGCTAGAGTCTGTCTCCATCAAGAGGTTCCACGAGATGTTGATGGCACATGCAGAGAAGTTCGAAACGCTATCCCTACTCGGGTTTACGAACCCTCAGAAAAGCTACTTGATCCGAAGACAGACTTAGCAACGCCTTTAAGCATCTTTAGCGCGTTGGAAGCCGAAGGCCTAGCGAAAGGGTTTTCAACCGTTAGCTTGGCGGCGACCTCCTCAAGCCTTTGGCGTACGGCAGTGCTGCACCAGTTCGAGACCTCACTTAGGACTAGGCCTAGTTGGTAGATATCGCTCTCCTTAACCATGACTCCCCACGAATGGTATTCGGGAGGCGCGTACTTGGGGGTTACGAACCTAGGCTTTGTGAATGGCCTAGTTAGCGAATCCGTATCGAGTAGCCATCCACTGCATCCCTCGATACCTATGTTCTCGGGCTTTAGATCAGCGTAGACAAGGTTCTTGGAGTGTATGCACTCTAGCGCCCTACAAACATCGATTAGCACCCTCACGAGAACGACCTCGGGTAAGCGATCGCTAAGGGCATCACATAGCGTCCTAGGTACGAACCTCCTTAACGCTATAGGGCGATCGAACTTTAGGAATGTCGATGCTAGTACGTTCGGGCAATCACTTACGTACCTACAGTACTGTTCTTCGTAATCGCTAAGCTCATCGCCAACCCTAGCAATGTACTTAACTCCATCGCGTTCGACCAACAGCATTTCGTACTTGCCACTACCGCTAAACTTCCCTACGTAGGAGTACCCCAAGCTCTCCAAATACTTGATTACCCTCGCGAGCATAGCCTAGGACTCGAGGGCGCAGTTGAAAAGCTTTACGTGATGAAGGAGGTGATCTCCGAGCCCAGGGCGATGACGATAGATCAACCGTCTGAAACCTCAGTCGGGTAAGTTTTCATCACCTGCATCAGTCCGGAGGTAATTCATCACACGGTAACCTTTTGCGGACGAGCACTTAAGCTCGGTGCCTCGACCAAGTTAGGTAATATAGCGGCGCTATTCTCTCCACTAGAGGCTTCGCCTTGTGGGTAGACGTGCTTGGGTACATAGGGCTGGGGCTAGTATTCGCTTCGTTCGTAATAAAGAGGTGGACGTGGCTATACACCCTAAACGCGCTTGGAGCCACGGTGCTAGCGATCTACGCTCACCTAGTGGGGAACACGGTGTTCACGATACTCGAGGGAGGGCTAGCGATATACCTCTTGACCAAGCTGTATAGCGAGTACAAGTCTAGGTCTTCTCAATCTAGATCCAAGGTTTATAGGGTGTGAAACCATCGATATACCGTGGATAGAGGTTGGTAGCTTGAGGCTTAAGCTACGGGAATAGTCTTTACCTCCTTAAGGCTAGCTCTCGCAACCCTCTTTGCGTACCTAAGCTTTAGGGATGGGCTTGCGGATGGAAACGCGGTGTACGCAGTGCTCTTCGCTCTCCTCGCGCTAGAGTACGTTGCAGAACTCATTTTTGAAAAGTCTAGACGCGGGAAGTAGTTCAGCGAGGTTCGTACACATCATCGCGTATCAGCACTGGTAGAGATCATCACTCCGGTTCGTAGTGTTCCCATAGGTACCTAATAGTCTCTTCGTGGTTAGGTACTGCGTGGGACCCTAGCCTCGTAACCTTTAGCGACGCAACGGCTAGAGCGTACACCAGCGCCCTCTTTAGTCTATACCCCCTGCACAACCCCATGAGCAGCCCCGATGCAAATGCATCTCCAGCTCCGGTGGTATCTATAACTCTATCCACGGGCAGCGCCGGCATTTCAAGCTCGAATCCATTCGATAGCGCGTATATCCCCTTAGCCCCCCTCTTAACGACGACTAAGCTCGGACCAAGCTCCTTTATTCGCTTAGCTCCTACGCGATAATCCCTTTCGTGGGTTAAGTTAAAGCACTCCTCCTCGTTAACGAGCACTATATCCACCTTCTTAACGAGGTCAGCTAGCTTCTCCAAGCCTAGCTGCGAAAGCCTTCTACCCGGATCCCAGGAAACCTTAGCTCCATGCTTCTTAGCTAGCTCGGCTGCGGTTATCGATGTATCGACCCTTAGGCTAGCTATGTGTACGTACTTAGCCCGAGCGATCAAGCTTTCGTCGACTTCCTCAGGCTTAAGGTCCTCGGCAACCCCCTTGAAGCCGTATATCGCTATCTTCCCTCGGGAGTCTATTATGACTATCGAGAAGCCCGTGGGCCCCATCCCTATCCTCACGCCAGATACGTCAACGCCCTCCCTCATGAGCTCCTCTATGGCGGCCCTACCAAAGCTGTCAAGCCCTATCTTAGCGATAACACCGGATTTCCCACCGAGCTTCCTAACCCCGATAGCGACGTTAGCTGCGCAACCACCAACGTTCCTAGCTTGATGCTTTATCGAAGCCTCCTCGTCGGGACCTGCAAACCTATCGACTACGAACCTTATGTCCATCAATACGTGGCCAACAGTAACGACATCTAGATCCTTAGCACTAGACAAGGGAGTTACACCCGGAAAACCGTGTTATCCCTCTACAATCTTAACGGCTTCCTCAGCTGTTTTACCCTCGTGGACGACGGCTATAATGGCCTTCATCATCTCCTTGGGCTTGGGGTGCTGGAACACGTTTCTACCAACAACCACTCCCCTACCTCCTGCAGCGATAACGTTCTCAACGTCCTTTAGGAAGTCTATGGCTTTCTCCCTCCTAGGGCCGCCGCTCATGAGAACGGGTACGCCGCTAGCCGCTTCCACGACCTTAGCAAAGGTCTCTCTGCTACCCGTGTAGTAAATCTTTATTAAGTCGGCACCGCTTTCAGCAGCTGCTCGTGCAGCGTACCTAACTATCTCGACATCGTACCAATTACTCATGTGTGGCCCTCGTGGGTATGCTAGCTGTAGGCATGGCAATCCATAGATTTCCGCAGCTCTCCTAACGGCGAACCACATGTCTAGCATCGAGTCCTCCTCCGGGCTACCCCAGTAAACCGTAGCGGCTACGGCGTCGGCTCCTAGTGCTACAGCGTCCTCGACGTATCCAAAGACGCTCTGCTTGAACTGCGCATCCTTAGGCCTAAGGTTCGTCTTGCTACTAACCTTCACTATCAACGCGGTGCGTCCAGCCCAAATATCGTAGGTTAGCTTAGCCATTCCCGGGAGCACCATTATCGCATCTACGCCAGCCTCGACAACGGGCTTAAGGATCTTCCGGGGGTCAACCCGGTTCTCGGGGACATCGAAGTCCTTAGGGCCGTGCTCAACACCGTGGTCGAAAGCGAAGATCACGGCCTTGCCGTCGTCCTTGAGGATCCTCTTGAGCCTAACCACCTTACCTACGTATGAGAAGGGTAGGGGTAGAGCCACGTTCCCAACCACGAGTAGCATTGCGTCCATAGTATAAAACTGGTTATCGGGGCCATACGAATGCTAGCGTTGCCCCAGCAACTATGGGTACGGTGAGCTCGTCTAGCACCGATATCTTGGTAAAGGCCTCGGCGATCGTAGAGGCCGTTGCAGCGATTAGCCCCGGTACCATGGGTATTCCTGCGAGCGAGACGCACGCAATGGACGTAACGAACATTGCTAGGGATCCCGCAACAGTCTTGTTGCTCATCGGTACGCGGGGTCCACCAACGAGCTTCCCCACTATGGCAGCAGCGGCATCGCCAAAACTCGATATCATTACTGCTGCAGCTGCTCGCGCAGGAGGTAGCAACGCTATTAGCGCTAGCGTTGTGCTCCAAAAGAACACCGTGCCTATGAACGTGCGCTTCTCGATCTCCTCCCTGCGCGCCATGATCTTGAATGTGTGCGTAGCTATCGGTATCTCCCGCTTGATGAACCCCTTTAGGTGTAGCTCGTTTAGCGTGTACAAAGCTAGGAATAGGCACGAAATGGCTATGCCCCACGAGCGGCCTAGCCACACCACTATGGGTATGGCCGCGAAGCCGGGTATCATGTGAATGCTCTTCCTCTTCAACTCGCGTAAGGCGCTACGCACGTCCAAACCTCCTCACCAAGCTCAAGATGATGTACATGCCTAGGGCAGCGTAGGCGCATATCATGATCGAGCCCACGACGTAGAGGTTGTGATAGAGCGCTAAGGTGTAGGTATGTAGCTTGCTAGCGTCTAGGAGCCTAAACACCTTCTCGAAGGTCTTGTTGAGCGGCGGGCTAAGGCTCTCGAGGAGTAAGTGTCGAGCAGATACGTAGCTCCTAGCCTCCTCTACGTACATGGGGACGCCCGCGAGCGCCGGTATGGTTACGTAGAGCGCCGGCCATAACGTGCCCACCCCCGCATAAACGTTGTATAGTTTCCCTAGCTGACGGCAGCTACACGCAAACGATAGGATTAGCGCCTCGGGGTATACCCACATGAGGTAGTTCGGGTTAACGACCTTGTTGAGGAAGGTAGTTACGATGCCTAGGGCTACCACCGACGCTAGAAGCGATGGTTCGTTACCGGGCTTGGGGCGTAGGAACGCTAGTACTAGGGCTACCCCAAGAACGTAGCCAGCAATCCATGCGCGGTCTACGAAGGTCTCAACGGATGGGCTTCTAAACGTTAGCAGTACGGGAACGTTCCATAGGGATAGGTATTGAGGTGGCCGACCCATGTGAAAGCCTATCACGTTGGCTATGAACGCCTTGGGCTCGATGATTAAGAACGGGGCTATGCACGCAATGACCGTTACCGCTACTAGAGCTAGGTACTGTAGCGCCTTGCGCCAACTACTTAGGTATAGGGCTATCGGGAGGTAGAACACGGCTGCAAGAGGCTTAGTTAGCGTGGCTAGCGCTAAGAATAGCGCGCTTAGCCTAGGCCTACGCCACTTAGTTAAGCACAAAATTGAGAGTGCTAGGAATAGCGCTACAAGCGAATCGAATTGGTACGTGCCGATAGTTACGAGCGTCGGGATCCCGAGCATGAGCCAGTAAGCTATTTCCCTACGACCGTAAGTGCGAGCTAAGATTAGTGAGAGTACGATTACTGGAATCACTATCGGTAGCTTCAGTAGAAAGCGCTCCGTAAACGCCAACAAGGCTCCTACTGCTCGAGACGATACGTAGATTAGTGCGCTGTAAGCGCTATGAAGAAACTCACTAGCAACACTATCCGTAGCAACGAATATCAGTATGGGTAGCGGTGGGTATACAGCTCGGTACTGAGGACCGTAGAGTTCGTAAGCTTCGTAAATTCGAACTATGGATAGTTGCTTGGCGGCTAGAACCCAATTGAGGAATATCTTAACATCGTACCAGTTCCACCCGATCCCAGCTACGACCATGAGTACAGCTATGGCCACGATCACTCTCTTGTCGTAGCGCATTGACGCTCACCGCTCTAGCTACTTCGCGATGCGTTCCGTACATTAGGTCGTTGCCTGGTGCTCCCGAGGGCTGTTGCCGCGCATTAGAAATCTAAAAGCTTTTTAGTGAATGGAGAGGTGGACTACAGGCGGGTGCCCTATTTGTGAAGTTCGAGATTCTCCATAGGCCCTCGTACTCAATCCTCAAGATCACGCTATCACCTGGAGAGTCCATTGAGGCTGAGGCCGGGGCCTTGATGATGCTCGAAGGCGATGTGGAGGTAAAGACGAGGAGCAGGGGTTTGCTGAGGGCGTTAGCTTCAGGCGAATCGCTGTTCACAAACACCTACATAGCCAAGTCGGAGGCTACCATATGGCTCGCCCCCTCGCTACCCGGGGACATCGAGTACATACCCCTCGACGGCTCGAAGGGGGTTATAATTAGCGATAGGGCTTACCTAGCTAGCCATGGAAACGTGGAACACCGCGTGGTTTGGAGGGGTCTAAGGGGTATCGTTGGCGGGAGTGGGTTGATGTGGTTGCGCATGGCTGGTGTGGGAGGGGTTTGGGTTAACGCCTTTGGAGGCATAGTGGTTAAGGAGGTTAAGCCAGGCGAGAAGCTAATTGTAGACAACCTGCATCTCGTGGCTATGGACGACACCCTCGAGTATAGGATTAGGAAGTTCGGTGGGTTAAAGACCTTT
>CAZRDH010000118.1:0-16948 GCA_964598805.1 uncultured Desulfurococcaceae archaeon
ATAGGTCTATGTACTGGTCTAGCGCTACTTTGGGGCTAGCACGCAGTAAGAGACCCTTAGGTAGACCTTCGAGCCCACGGGGATTATGCGCCCGCTCTTCGCTACGACCCTAACTACCTGCCCACCAATGTCTACGCGGTAGTCTACCGAATCCCCTAGGAACGTAACTCTAACCACCGTCCCGGGAATAGCGTTAGGCGCGGGCTCGGTAGAGATCTCTATATCGCTAGGCCTAGCAACCACTACGTAGTCCTCACCCTGCCTTACAGGGGGCGAGCACACGATTTCGGTACCGCACTTTAGCTCGACGCTCACGGCGTTACCCTCGAACTTAAGCCTCTTGTACTCTAGGAAGTTCGCTAACCCGATGAACTCGGCTACGAACGCGTTTGCCGGCCTACGGTAGATTTCTTCGGGCGTGCCTATCTGAAGTATCTTGCCCTTGTTCATCACCGCTATCTTGTCTGACATAGCCATGGCTTCGGCCTGGTCGTGGGTTACGTAGATCACCGTTATCCCAACCTTCTTTTGAATCTCCTTTATCTCGAACCTCATTTCCTCCCTAAGCTTCGCATCCAGGTTGCTTAGGGGCTCGTCTAGGAGCAGTACCTCGGGCTCCATGACGAGGGCCCTTGCTAGAGCAACTCTCTGCTGCTGACCACCAGATAGCTGGTGTGGATACCTATTCTCTAGGCCCTCGAGGTGAACGAGCTCTAGAACCCTCTTAACGCGCTTCCTGATTTCCTCCTTGGGCAAACCCCTTATCTTTAGAGGGTACGCGATGTTGTCGAATACGGTCATGTGGGGCCAAACGGCGTAGTTCTGGAACACCATCCCTATGTTCCTCTTCTCCGGGGGTACGAACACGCCCTTTCGAGGTGCTGACACCAAGCGGCTACCGATGTAGATCTCCCCGTCGTCGGGTATTTCGAGCCCAGCTATGCATCTAAGAGTCGTCGTCTTGCCGCAGCCCGAGGGGCCTAGAAGCGTTAGGAACTCTCCGTGCCCAACCTCGAAGCTAACGTTGTCTACGGCGACCACGGTTCCAAAGCGCTTAACTAGGTTCCTAACCACGACCTCCACCATGCCCACCACCTCACACGGCTTTAACCCCCAGCTTCCTCGAAACGATGCTTATCGCTATTTGCCCGAGGATCACGACTATCATCACCAGGAACCCTAGCGCGTAGGCCCAGCCGAACTGCCCTGACTCCATGAGGTCGTACACGGCTTTACCTATCGTTGGCCTCGTTGGCGGCGCTAGGATTACCGAGACCGTTAGCTCCGAGAGCGTCGGCATGAACACGAGTATCCAGCTCGACACTATGCCAGCCTTTATCAGCGGGATCACGACGTCGCCGAGGGTTCTAAGCCAAGAGGCTCCGCTTACCCTCGCTGCCTCCTCTAGGGACGGGTCTATCTGTAGCAAGGCGCCAACGCACGTCCTAACTCCGTAGCTTAGGTACCTAGAGAAGTACGCTACGAATAGCAGGAGTAGCGTGTTGAATATGGGGGTCTTTATGAAGGCGAAGATCATTGCTAGCGCTAGCACCGAGCCCGGCAACGCGAAGGGCGCGGAAGCCAGCACGTTTATGAGCGTCCTACCCGCCATCCTCGTGCGGAGCACTATGTACGAAACAAGCGCGCCGAAGAGGGCTATCGCTGTGGCCGAGGAAGTGGCTAGGATTAGGCTATCCTGGATAGCTACCTGGGTATCGGGGTTCACGAACAGTACCTCGTATAGGTTCTTGAAGCTGTAGTTCCTTATGTCGAACGGGTTTAGGTAGCACTCCTTGAGGAAAGCCATCATTACGAGGGTCGCGAGCGGGAATATCGTTGCGGGGATTAGGAACGCTAGCACGGCAATGAGGCTGGGTATCCTAGCTCCCCCGAGCTTCATGAGCGTAGGCCTAGTAGCCCTACCGGTTATAGTCGTGTACCTCCTGCCCCTAGCTATGAACCTCTCTACGATTAGCAGCGGGAGGGATATCGCGAGGAGTATCATGGAGTACGCGGCGGCTCCCTCCAGATCATACATGCTGATGTCCGAGTAGATGACCGTTGTTAGCACGGCGTACCTAGCGGGTAGCCCTATTAGCGCGGGTATGCCGAAGTTGCTTATCGTCGCTACGAAGGCTAGTAGCGCTCCCGCAACGATGCTGGGGGTGACGAGGGGTATCGTAATCTCTCGAGCGACTCTAGAGAGGGAAGCTCCGCACATTCTAGCAGCCTCCTCTAGACTAGGATCCATTTGCTCGAGCGCCGATGCCGTGGTTAGGAACACGTATACGTAGAACCTAGACGCCATGACGATTACTAGGCCCCAGAAGCTATAGATGTTAACTATGTACCCGCTCCCGCCTAGAGCCCTATACAACCTGTTTATTATGCCTATGGAGGGGTCGGCTAGGCTTATCCACCCCATCGCTAGGAGGTACGGAGGGAATATGAACGGTAAGGTCGCGAGAACCCGAATAACGTTCCTCATGGGCAAGTCCGTCCTCACGACGAGCCACGCTAGGGGAACGCCTATGACTATCGACAGCAGCGTTACGGCTACCGCCAACACGATGGTGTTGATCGTGACCTTGGGGAGGAACGGGTCTTGAAGCATCCTCTGGAAGGCGGCGAAGGTTATGGTGTGGTCCTCTACTACCGAGCTATAGAAGAGCATTACTAGGGGGTAAGCCACCGTTACGGCGAGTACGGCTAGGGTTATCAGCCACAGGGCGTACTCGGAAAAAGTGTATTTAGGGAGCATGGGCGTTCCCTCTCCTTAGCCCATGGTCAGCTTCTCGAAGTCCTCCTTGATCTTCTGTAGCTCCTTAGCCATCTCGTTCCAGTTTATCTTGATCATCCTCTTCTCTAGCTCGCTAAGGCTCGGAGTTCCTGGAGGCGGCGAAACGTCTACCCTAGCGGGTATGATGCCCTTCTTCGCTAGGTACTCCTGAACTCCCTTCGATAGCATGAACTCTACGAAGGCCTTGGCCGCGGCTAGGTTCTTGCAGGTCTTGGTTATGGCTATGGGCGAGGGTATCAGCACAAGCCCGTCCTTGGGCAAGACCATCGCTACGGGCGCTCCCTGCTTCTGGTACATCCTAACCATGTAGTCTAGCGTTATGCCTACGGGGTACTCGCCCGTTAGAACGCCCTTTAGCACGACGCCGTTGCTCTTCTCGAACACTACCCACCCGTTCTTCGCTAGGGTCTCGAAGAAGCTCCACCCGTACTTCTTCGTTAGCGCGTAGACCGTTACCGCTACGGCTCCGGAGTAGAGCGGGCTAGGCATGCCGAGCCACTTACCGTTCCTCCACGGGCTGGGTAGGGTCTCTACGTAGCTCTTGTTGATTAGGTCGGACCACCTCTGCGGCGGGTTCTTGATTAGCTTGGTGTTGTAGGCTATGACCTGCATTATGACTCTACCCGCTATCCAGTAGCCATCGGGGTCCCGGAACTCCTTGGGTATGTACTTAGCCTCGGGAGGTAGCCACTTGAGTAGAATGCCCTTCTCCTTGAGCACGTTCATGCTAGCGGGGTCGGCTACCCAAATGACGTCGGCTTCGACCTTACCAGCCTTTATCTCGGCTAGTAGCTTAGCTATCAGCTTGCCGGTACCGGACCTAACTAGAACGACCTTGACGTTGGGGTACTTCTCGTTGAATAGCTTGATTAGCTCGACGGCTATGTCCTTGGGTATCGACGTGTAGAACACTATCGTGCCGCTAACGCTCTTCGCTGCTGTCGTAGAGGTTGCTAGCGAGGTAGTCGTAGAGGTCGTTGGCGAAGCGCTAGAGGTAGTACTCGGCGCGGCAACGGTCGTGCTAATGGTCGTGGGGGCGGACGTAGTTGTCGTGGTTGTCTGGATGCCGTGCTGCGTCATGTAGTAGTAAGCGTAGGCTCCTCCGGCTACCACTACTACTATCGCGATTACTATGCCTATGATCGCGGCCTTCGAAAGCGCAGTACCTAGACGCATAGCAAGACCCCCATGGTTGAGGCGGGGTTATGCAATGATAAAGCTGAGGTGAGTAACTTACTTTTAGGTAGTAGTAAGGATAGTAACTAACGCACGTAACCGGGGGTTATGGCGGGTGCTACGCTCCCCACTTCTTCCTCTTCCCTATTAAGTCCAGTATGATCGATAGCAAGTCGGTTCCCCTAATCCTCCCTAAGCACCCCCTAGCGCAGCTCACTTCGTCGTAGTGCCTAACATCGTCGACTCTAACGCCGAACCCAGCGATGGCTACGGGTACGGGGTCTCCAGTGTGATCCCTTACGTAGCACGGCGTTGTGTGATCTGATGTGAGGACTATTAAGGACTCGCTCAAGTCGATGCTCTTCAGGATCTCGCCGACGAGCCAGTCTATCTTCTCTATGATCTCTATTTTACCCATCCAGTTAGCGTCGTGCCCAGCTATGTCGGGCCCCTTGATGTGGGTGAAGACGATGTCGTACCCCCTATCAATGGCTCTAAGGGTTGCGCGTAAGATCGAGCCCACGTCTGTATCTAGGTTCCCAGTAGCACCGGGCGGGATCTCCCCCTCTATCCCGAGTAGCTTGCCTATGCCCAGCACCGTATCCTCTTCGCATACGAGGTACGCTATAGCGCCGTAAACCTCCTTAAACGGCTTTAAGTCCCTTGGAACGGCGCCAGCGCCACGCGTTATGAGGATGTTAGCGGGGAGCAGACCCTTCTCCACCCTACGCTTATTGATTGGGTGGTCCTTTAGGAGCTCGTAGCTAAGCCTAACCAGCTTGTTAACGATGCTAGCGGTCCTCTTCGCGCACTCGAGATCCTTCGTCGGCACGGCCTCCCTAACGGGGTTACCCTCCTTAGCCGTTCCGGGATCGGTATCGGATACGTATGGGCACAGGTCGTCGCCTCGCAGGACTATCGAAACGCGGTGCTCAGTTCCGTGAGCGATGAAGACCTTGACCCCGTCGATCTCCTTAATGTTCTCCGCTAGGTACTTAACGAGCTCTTCAGCATCCTCACCCCTAATCCTGCCAGCCCTCCTATCAACGACTATCAGCTTACCCCCCTCCTCCCTAACCGTAGCTAGGTTAGCTCGGAGGGCAACGTCCCCCGGCTTAACGTCGATGCCCGTCCCAATGGCTTCGAGGGGGCCTCGACCCGGGTAGTACTTGAAGGGGTCGTAACCGAAGATCGCTAGGTGACCCGTATCGGTTCCAGGCCTAATCCCGGGGGCTATCGGGTCGTAGAGCCCGGTAGCACCGAGCTCCGCAACCCTATCGAGGTTCGGCTTCCTAGCAACCTGTAGAGGGGTTCTCCAACCCAGCTCCTTTATCGGCCTATCGCCTACGCCATCCATTATGATCACGATGGCCCTCTTAGCCTCGAGCACGCGGTAGCTCAAGGCTAGTACCCGATTTCGGTAGGCGGATGCTTGGAGAAATAAACACGAGGCAATGTATTTACAACTCTCTACTACTCGATTAATAACTTACCTACACGGGGTTTATACATTGCCACAACCCGGCGATTAATGAGGTGCTGGGATTGACTAAGCCCAAGGCCGCGGTTCTAATCGATGGTGAGCACTACGTCTCCGTGCTCAAGGGAGCGATAGAGTGGGCGATGAAGAACCTCACGGATAGGGAGATAGTCGTAGCAATATTCCTGGGGGGCACCGAGAAGATCGGTAGCCCCGAGGACGTGAAGAAAGCCCTTCCCATACCCGTGCACTTCCTAAAGGATCCTGCGGACGCCGACGAGATCGTTAGGATAGCCAAGGAGTACGGAGTCGACATAGTGATGGACCTATCCGACGAGCCCATCCTCAGCTACGAGAAGAGGTTCTGGATAGCATCAGCCGTGCTAGCCGCTGGAATGAGGTACGAGGGCTCCGACTTCTCCTTCGGTCCGCTAACGATGCTCAACATAGCTAAGAAGCCCGTGATAAAGGTCATGGGGCTGGGCAAGAGGGTTGGAAAGACCGCGATAAGCGAGTTCACGGCTATAACCGTGAAGAAGATGGGTAAGATGCCCTGCGTGATAAAGGCTGGTCGCGGCGGCCCGCCCGAGCCAAGGGTGGTATTCGGCTACGAGCTCGAGCTAACGCCGCAGTTCCTACTATCCATAGCTGATAGGGGTGAGCACGCAGCTTCCGACTACTGGGAGGAGGCGCTAATCGGGAAGATAGTCACGATCGGCGCTAGGAGGTGCGGAGGCGGTATGGCTGGCAAGCCCTTCTACACCACGGAGATAGAGGCCGTGCTGAAAGCTAACGAGCTTCAGCAGGTGGACTTCATCATTATAGAGGGTAGCGGAACGACCATACCGCCGATAGTTAGCGACGCTAACGAGCTCGTGATAAGCGCCTACACCCCGGTAGAGCACGTAACGACGTACTTCGGCCCGCTGAGGGTTAGGATAAGCGACCTAGTCGTGCTGACCATGGCCGAGGAGTATAACATGGATAAGATAGAGAAGCTCGAAAAGGCCGTTAAGGAGATCAAGCCGAGCGTTAAGGTAACGCGCGTCGTGTTTAGGCCCGAGCCGCTAGGGGACATAAAGGGCAAGAAGGTGTTCTTCGCATCCACTGCTAAGAAGCACGATATCGAGAACATACTCGTCCCCTACCTAGAGAAGACGTATGGGTGCAAGGTGGTGTACTACTCGCCTCACCTAAGCAATAGGCCGAAGCTTAGGGAGGACATCGAGAAGGGGCTTAAGGAGGCTGACGTCCTCTTAACCGAGTTGAAGGCAGCGGCAGTAGACATAGCTACTAGGGAAGCGGTTAAGCTAGGCAAGGAGGTCGTGTACGTGAACTACGTGCCGAAGAGCGTTGGCGGCGACGTGGATATCGAGAAGGGCGTTGAGGAGCTAGTGAACTTAGCGCTAAAGAGGTTCGAGGAGAGGAAGAAGAGCCTAAGCTAGCCAAGAACTCTTTTCTAAACCTTTTCCTAAACCATGCGCATTCCTATGCGGAGCCCGTCGACGTTGCTTCGACGGCTTTCTATAGGGTAAGTAAGCTATTTAGTCGCTACGTGCTTATAGTGAGCCTACTTTATCTGTAGAGAGTTATATAGGGCTAAATTGACTACGTAGCTTAGCGAGGTGATGGCGATGGACGCGTGGATAGCCGCGGGAATAGCCGTAGCGGTGTTCCTAGCGTGGAATAACGGATCGAATAACGCTGCCAACATGATCGGTACGGCAGTGGGGGCCGGGGTCATAAGCTTGAGGAAGGCGCTAGCGATCTCGGCTCTAGCGACGTTCGTCGGAGCTATCCTCTTGGGTAAGTACGTGACCAACACGGTGATGAGGGGCATCATAAACATTGGCGCTGTTAGCAGCGAGACCGTTGCGATAGCCATGATCAGCGTGCTCGTAGCGGCATCGATTTGGACCCTCGTGAGCAGCTTCATTAAGGTGCCGATGAGTGTGCATGCGTGCGTTCTCGGTGGGTTGATAGGCGTTGGGCTAGCCATGGGGTCGAACGTCGTTAACTGGGGTACCCTAGCAAGGATCTTCATCTCGTGGCTATTCGTACCATTCGCTGCAGCCGGGCTAGCCGTAGGAATCGAGAAGTGCGTCGAGAGGGCCGTTGGCAGCAAGCGGGGGTTATCGCTGCTAGTCCCCGTATCCTCCTTCGTCTCGGTGTTCATCCCCATCCTCTTGTCGCTGCTAAAGACGGGGAGCTACGTAGCTAGAGCCGTAGCGCTCGCGAGCGCGGCGGGGATCGGCGCGGTTATCGTGGCTGAAGCGTGGTGGAGGAAAGCCCTTAGGAAGGCGGGGGGCTCGAACTCGCTACCGATAGAGGAGGCAATGAGGATACTCCTCATCGAGGCCGCCATAGCGATGTCGTTCGCCTTTGGCTCCAACGACGTGGCTAACTCCGCTGGGCCCCTAGCAGCCATAATGTATACGCGGGGGCTCGTAACGGTCGTCGGGATAGCCATAATCACGTCAGTCGTCATAGCGGGGTCCTCCCTAGCCATAGGCATAGCGACGTGGGGCTCGAGCGTTGTCGAAACCGTTGGGAAGAAGATAACGCTACTCTCACCTAGATCCGCATTCGTAGCCCAGCTCTCGGCAGCGCTAGTCATGGCCATCCTATCGAGGCTCGGAATACCCGCCTCAACGTCCATGGCCATCGTGGGCAGCGTCATGGGCGTGGGCATGGCTAGGGGGCTACACAACGTGGACTTCAAGACCATAGCCAAGATATTCGTTATGTGGTACGTAGCCATACCCTGCGTAGCCGCCACTTCCTACGCGCTCTTCCACGCAATACGAGTTATATCGTTGATTACCTGAGTTATCTCGTACATATAGATAAGTTTATAACCCTAGGTGCACGCCCGAACTCAGTTGCGTGTAGCACAAAGTTACTTACGGCATCGCTTGAAAGGAATTCAAAAGGTTACTCCCGAATTATAGCCAGTTACACCACCCCCTCACCTAGTTACAACAAATTGTTCGTGAGTATGCTAGAAGACTATATATAGCATGAACACGAGATTTTGAACGACGATCCTTTATTCGGTGGTCGTGGGGTCGGAAATGAGCACGGTTAGGCTAGAGAACGTAACGAAGATCTTCCCACCCAACGTCGTAGCCGTAAACAACGCTAACTTCAAGGTAGAGAAAGGGGAGTTCTTCGTATTGCTAGGACCCTCCGGATGCGGAAAAACCACGACCCTCCGAATGATAGCAGGGCTCGAGAGGCCCACCTACGGAAGGATCTACATAGACGAGCAAGACGTAACGGATCTACCACCTAGGCTTCGAGACGTTGCAATGGTCTTCCAAACCTGGGCCCTATACCCCCACATGAAGGTTTACGACAACATAGCGTTCCCACTAAGGCTAAGGAAGCTCCCGAAAGATGAAATCGATAGGAAGGTTCGGGAGGTCGCTAAGCTACTTAGAATAGATGATTTGCTCGATAGGTACCCCAAGCAGCTATCTGGTGGTCAGCAGCAGAGGGTTGCTCTAGCAAGGGCGCTAGTTAGGAGTCCCCGCGTTTGGTTGATGGACGAGCCCCTAAGCAACCTAGACGCGCTGTTGAGAGTCCAAATGAGGGCTGAGCTCAAGAGGCTGCAGAAGGAGTTGAAGATAACCACGATCTACGTAACCCACGACCAGGTAGAGGCCATGTCTATGGCGGATAGGATCGCGGTTATGAACAAGGGCAGGATTCTCCAGATCGCATCCCCGAAGGAGATATACGAGAAGCCTAGAACCAAGTTCGTTGGGGGCTTCGTAGGAACCCCACCGATGAACTTCATACCCGTGATCTTCTCGATAGAGAACGGCAAGTACTTGCTCAAGGGCGAGGGCTTCTCCATAGAGCTCCCGAAGGATCTAGGTGAGTACCTAAGAGAGAAAGTAGGGGATAGAGCGGAACTAGACCTAGGAATTAGGCCCGAGCACATCAAGCTCGTTACGAGGGAGGAGCCTAACGCAATACCGGCAACGGTATACGTTGTCGAGCCCCTCGGTACCGAGACGATTGTGAATGTTAAGGTTGGGGACACGCTAGTGAAGATAAAGGTTATGGGCGAAGCTCATTTCGAGCCCTCCACCCGAGTTTGGCTAGCCTTCGACTTGAACAAGATGCACCTCTTCGACACGAAGACCGAGGAGGCTGTGATCTAAAAGCTAGTTAGAGTGCCTAACTAGCTTTTCTGCATGACTAAGCTAGTTGGGAGTATAAATCCCTTCAATTCTTGGTATTATCTAACCAAAAAGCTTTTTAAAACGTCCCTAGCAAAAATTGACACGAGGAGGTGGGTACTAGATGCCCGCAGAGAGAGGTTTGTCCATAGCTGCCATAGTCATAGCGATAATCGCCATAATAATCGCTGGAATTGCGATAGGTCAAGCTATGAAGAAGCCAACGCCTGTAACCACCACTATAGTGACCACGGTGATTAAGTCGGTAGCCCCCGTGACCAAGACTGTCACTGCTACGGCCACTGTAACCAAGACTGCTACAGCTACGGTGACCAAGACTTCGGTTATGACCGCTACGGTCACGAAGACTGTTACACCAATAGTGCTAACGATTGAGTATGGAGAGCCTTGGAAGGATCTAGTTAAGCCAGCTATACAGAAGTTCGAGGCTTGGGCATCCTCCCACGGCTATAATGTGAAGGTTAAGGAGATAATGCTACCCTACGGAATCAACTTCATGAACAGGATAAGTAGCGACTTCGCTGCTGGTACGGCTGGCGATGTTGTAATAATAGACAGCTTCATGATCCCAGCCTTCGCTAAGGCTGGATACCTGTACCCGCTAGACAACTTCGTTAAGAACTGGCCCGACTGGCAGTACTACCCAGAGCCCATGAAGAAGATAGTTACTTGGTTCGGCCATGTCTACGGAATAATGATTGATACCGACGTTAGGATGCTGTGGTACAGGAAGGACATATTCAAGATGTGTGGACTGCCAGTACCGTGGCAGCCAAAGAACTGGCAGGACATTATTAAGGCTGCTGAAGAGCTAAAGAAGTGCGCACCAAAGATTGAGAAGGCTCTCGGAATAAGCGAATTCTACCCGCTATACTTCCCGGCTGGCACTAAGTGGGGCGAGGCAACTACGATGCAAGGCTTCTACATGTTGCTACTAGGAGCCGACAAGCCGCCGTACAACAGGCTGTATGACTACAGCACTCACAAGTGGATCTGTAAGAGCACGGCGCTATACAGATCGTTCTGGTTCTACGTCTATACCTACAAGAATGGTCTAGAGCCCGTTAGCTACAACTTCGTGAGCGACGTATGGGGCACCATGAGGAAGGTATTCAGCGAGGGTATGGTAGCGATACTGATAGGCGGTTCGTGGGAGTGGGGCGAGGGCTGGGGTCCGCACGGCATTGCTCCTCTAGCGCCCTGTAAGAAGGAGTGCGCCGGCAAGACCGGTAGCGCTTACGACCAGTGCTACGTCGCCTGCGAGGCTAAGTACATTGGCTTCGCTAAGATGCCTAGCTACAGCGGTGGTAGGTGGGTCACTATAAGCGGTGGCTGGGCTATCGTCATAAACAGCAAGCTTGCTAACAACCCAGAGAAGCTTAAGCTAGCTTGGAAGCTCATAACCTTCATCACGAGCAGGGATAACGAGGCTCAGTTCTGCGCTAAGTACGGAAAGATCTGTCCGAGGAGCGACTGCACGCAGGTACCGGTGTACGCCAATAACAAGTACCTCAAGGAGATTAGCCAGTTCCTACAGTTCACTGACTTCAGAGACGCTCTACCAGGATACACCAAGGTTAGCTACGCTATACAGCAAGTCACTGGCATGATAGCTAAGGGCCAGATAACCGACGCGATGACCGCACTCAACAAGTACTGCGAGCTCCTCAAGAGGTACGTCGGCGCTAACAACGTAGAGGAGCTACCCGTCAAGACTAGCTAAGGAAATTCCTAGCTCGTAACGGTACAAAAATTAATTTTTTAAGGGGGTTTCTCCACATTTCTAGTGGAGGGGTGGGTAGCTCTGTCAAGAGTTGAATCGAGTACCCTAGCTAAGGAAGGAGAGAGGGAAGAGCTGATACGCAAGGCAAAGCTGATTATGTTCAAGGAGCTTACCCTACCGAAGTTACTCATAGTACCAGCCCTAGCGCTGATAGGGCTCTTCGTAGTGTTCCCGCTAGTATGGAGCGTGGTCATGAGCTTCACTAACTACTCGATGCTAGGCGCGACAGCTAAGCACTGGGGCTTCATAGGGCTAGCCAACTACTGGTGGGTTCTAACGGATCCTGTCTTCCAGTCGGCTGTGGTCAACAGCTTCATCTTCACGGCAGCCTCAGCGCTAATAGGCCAAGTCGTGCTAGGGCTCGCGCTAGCAGTAGTCATGAGGATGAAGGAGCCTGAGGGATGGCTCGGAATAGTAACGAAAGCGCTTAAGATCATCGCGGGAACGCTGGTGTTCATTTCGTGGATCATCCCGGAGGTAGTCGCTGGATACTGTTGGGCCGCAACAATGTCGAGGGGCGGGCTCTTCACGATATTCTTCGGCATAAACTACGACTTCTACATTAAACACCCACTCGAAGCAATGATAATAGCCAACATCTGGAGAGGCACAGCCTTCTCCATGATCCTCTTCATGGCGGCGCTAGAGAGCATACCTAGCTACATATACGAGGCTGCCGAAGTCGATGGGGCAACGCCGTGGCAGAGGTTTAGGTACGTAACCTTCCCACTGATATCCAACGCTATACTAGTCGACTTGATACTGATAACGGTATGGACCTTCGGACTCTTCACCCTAATATTCACGTTGATAGGCACCCAAGCTAGCTACATGTGGACGATATACGTCTACGTGTTGGCCACGGGTAGACTAGGACCGCCGTGGACCGGCCCCGGCCCGCTATCCACGGCGGCTGCAGCTGCCGACATAATGTTCGTTATAGTGCTCGCGCTAATCGTTGGGTATCTCTACGCCCTTAGGAGGATGAGGAGGTGGGCGTAATGGCGAGGAGGTTCCCGATCTCCGTAATCCCCATATGGATCTTCCTAGCGTTCATAATATGGTACTTCGCCATGCCGCTAACCTGGCTAGTAGTAACGGCGTTCAACCCACACGCATATACTGCAGCGTTCGAGATACCCAGCCATCCATCGCTAGCGAACTTCGTCGAGAAGCTCACGAAGCCCGTTAGCGGCGTAGTGCCGTATCAATGGATAGTCAACTCGATAATAATATCCGTCTCGACGGCCGCCATAACCACGCTAGTATCCATAGGGGCAGCCTTCGTGTTAACTAGGTTCGCGTTTAGGGGTCAGGGAGCCATGCTAACGTCGTTCGTAATCTTCAGGTTGCTACCAGCGATACTAATCGCACTGCCCCTAATGATACTCTTCAAGATGTGGGGGCTTATGGACAACTATGCAGCGCTAATACTAGCGCTAACCGCGTTGATACTACCCTTCACGTTGATGATCGCCGAGAGCTACTTTAGGGCGATACCCATTACCTACGAGGAGGCCGCCATGATAGATGGCTGCACGAAGCTCGGTGCCTTTCTCAGGGTTACGCTACCCCTCGCTGCGCCGGGGATAGCAACGATATTCCTACTAGCCTTCGTAATAGCGTGGAGTCAGTTCGTTCTACCGCTATTCCTACTGAGGACTCCAGCACTGTTCCCAGCATCGGTAGGCATATACTACTTCTACGGGCAGTACGGTAAGGTTGATTACGGTAAGATCGCTGCCTTCTCGCTAATATACTCGATACCCGTCATAGTAGCGTACTTTGCGATACAGAAGTACCTTAGAAGGGGTATCGCCGGGCTCGTGGCTAGGTAGCAACGTCCTTCGTCTCTCATCAACTCTTTTTAACGAAAGGAGGTTTTTCAACGTCCTCTAAGCCCCCTACCTCTACTCTATCGAGGAACTTGGAGAGCATTTTCTCGCAATACTCGACCTCTCGAAGGAATTCCTCTAGCCTATCCCTATGCCACACGATCTTCCCTCCAACGATAGTCATGTAGACGTCGCTATCCTCAGCGGAGTAAACGACTTCGCTAAGAACTCTCGATCGAAGCCTAGGCCTCATCCACGGGCTTCTCAGGGATATCACGGCTATGTCGGCGGGACTCCCGACGCTCATCGTCGGGGGCTCGAAGTTCATGGCCCTATAGCTACCTATGGTAGCTGCGTAGAGGGTGTTCGAGGCTACGACCCTCACATCCCAGTAGCTAAGGCGGTAGAGGAGTATCGCGACCCTCATCTGCATCAACATGCTCAGCCTATTCGCGCTACACGCACCGTCAGTTCCTAGGCCTATCACTATCCCTAGGTCTATCATCTCCCGGAAGGGTGGAGAGCTACCAACAGCTAGCTTACCGCCGTTAACGGGGCATAGAACTACTCGGGTCCTCCTCCTAGCGATGTACTCTAGCTCCCAGCTCGTAACCCAGTTTAGGTGTACGGCAACAACCTTATCGCTTAGCCACCCCCTCCTCTCGAGAGCCTCGACGGGAGTGCACCCGAATTTCTCCCTAACGAGGTATAGCTCCCTCCTAGTCTCGGATAGGTGCACGTGGATATCCACGCCGTACTCGCGCGCCTTGGTAAACGCCTCCTCGAGCATGTCGTTATCGAGTGTGTATAGCGCGTGCACGTTCACTACGGGACTAAACAGCGGGTTCCTACGCGCTAGGTCTAGCCACGGCGTTAAGTCCAGGGAGTGCAAGCCTACTATAGGCCCAGTCCTAACCCTTAGCCCTAGCCTAGTAGCCTCCTCGACGACGATCTCCGGGTAGTAGTACATGTCTTGGAACGCGGCTATGCCGCCCATAGCCATCTCGATGCACGCCATTCTAGTGCCGTACCTAACCACGTTCTCGTCTACGAAGCGCTCCGCCCTCCAAACAACCTTTAGCCAATCGAAGAGCTCGTAGTCATCAGCGTACCCGCGTAGAGCTACCATAGCCGCGTGGGTATGGGCGTTCCCGAAGGCGGGTAGAACTACGTGGTTGCTACAATCATAGCTATCCGCGCCGCTAGGAGCGTTACAGGAATCCCCTATGCACGAAATCCTGCCGTTCTCGATCACTATGTCGACGCCCTCGAGTATCGAAACGGAGTCGTAGTTGCGCGGCACGATTACGAATCTGCAGTTCCTTAGGACTAAGCTCAAGGTTCTTCGAGGATCGTTAGATTAGCGCTGGCAAAAAAGCTGTGTAGGTTAGATCGAGGCCTTGATAGCCTCCTCGAGTATGTCGAGCCCTATCTTGGCGCGCTCCTCGTCTATGATGAGCGGCGGTATGATCCTAATCGCGCTCTTGCCGCAGCCTAGTAGCGCTAACCCTCTCTTAAGCGCCTCGTAGAGCACTCTATTCCTCGTCTTAACGTCGTGCTCCTTCGTCTTCCTATCCTTAACGAACTCGATGCCCCAAGCCAAGCCTATGCCCCTAACGTCGCCAACGCACTCGTACTTCTCCTTCAACTCGCTTAGCCTCTCCCTAAAGAGCGGCTCTAGCTTAGCGACGTTGGGTAGCAGCTTCTCGGTTACCTCGATAGCCTTTAAGGCTGCTACGCATGCGAGCGCGTGTCCGCCAAACGTGTTGCTGTGGGCTCCCGGCTCTAGGTCTAGATCGGCTCTAAACACCGTGGCTCCAATCGGGATTGCTCCTCCGCCGAGGGACTTAGCGAGGGTGATGATGTCCGGGGCTATGCCGAAGTGCTCGATTGCGAACATCTTCCCGGTCCTGCCCATGCCCATCTGAACCTCGTCGTCTATCAAGAGGATTCCGTACCTATTGGCTAGCTTCCTAAGCTCGAGGAAGAAGTTCTTCGGGGGCACTACGTACCCTCCTTCGCCCTGTATGGGCTCGAAGACTATGGCCGCAACCTCTTCGGGGGGCACTACGTGGTTAAGGATCCAGTACTCTATGTACTCGATAACCCTGTTTACTAGCTCGTCTGGATGCTCGTAGCCATCGATATTCCACGGGTTGCGGTAGGGATTGGGGTAGGGAACGTGCACTACCCCCGGCATCGTTGGGAAGAACCTCTTCTTGTGTATGGGCTTGCTAGCGGTTAGGCTTAGCGAGCCCATGGTCCTTCCGTGGAAGGCCCCTATGAACGCTATGAAGTACTTCCTCCCCGTGGAGAACCTAGAGATCTTTATCGCGGCCTCGATGGATTCGGTACCGCTATTGCATAGAAACACCTTCTTATCGAAGTCCCCCGGGGTTATGGAGGCTAGCTTCTCGGCTAGAGCCACTTGATACGGGTTGTAGAAGTCGGTGCCAGCAGCGTGCGCTAAGACCTTGAGCTGCTCCTCGACGGCCTTAGCGACCTCGGGGTGCGTTGGGTACCCGAGGTTGGATGCGGCTATAGCCGAGCTGAAGTCTAGGTAGACGTTTCCATCGACATCGATTAGCCAAACCCCCTCCCCTCTCTCGATTACTAGAGGTAGGAACTCAGGGTCGTGGGTGGTAGTCGCTACGAACTTTCTATGCCTCTCGATAACCTCCTTAGCCCGCGGACCCGGGGGCGTAATCCTAACCACTGGCCTCTCGAAGGGCAAGCCAATCCCCTTCGAGCACCGCTCCTCGCTAAGTAAAAACGGTTTGCGCAACGATTAGCTAGGGGGCCACTTCCTGTCGAAGAAGATGTTCTTGGACGTCGCGGAGAGGGGTATGCCCAACACGAAGTCCGCTTCCAGAAGCCCGAGCTCCTGAGCCGCGATACCCACGCTAAACATGATCCTATTGTCCACGTTGAGCATGGAAGCGGTCTTCACCGCCGAGCCAAGGGCTATGCCCAGGTTTATCAACGCCATAGCGACGTTCACGTCGATGCTGTACCGCGGCGGTTGCTTAAGGCCTAAGTCAACGACTCGCGCCCCCACGAGCAGCACGGCTATGGATTTCCTAACGTTCTCAGCGTCCCTAGCCATGAAATCCCCGTAGACGCTAGCTAGCTCCTCCATCTTCTTAGCCAAGCGCTCGATCTCGTTCCTATCCCTCACCAAGGCGATCACTATGTTGTCGATACCCCTAGCCTTCGGCGCTGTCTTAGCGGCTATAGCCATGAGCTCCGCTACTCTGAGAACCCCATCGCGTAAAAGCACGTGCTCCTCTACGGGCACTCCTCGGCACCCACTGCTAAATTCGCTACACCCTCGGTATATCCCTATCGATTGGGGTTAAGGGCACTCGTAGTTCTCCAAGCACAGGTTTAGCCTCTTAGCTATCTGGCAAAGAACGTGGATCCCCATCATGGCCTTAGCACCGTTCTCAGTCTCGATGATCGCGGTCTTGCCGATGAGCTTAACCCTAGCCTTTAAGCACTTCAAGCCCTCCACCGAGAATACGTAAGCACATTCATAGGTGAAAAAGCGTGAGCTTGTAAGAGGATCGAGGAGGGGTAACGGACTAGGGTTCTAGGATTAACGTGAATTGCGAAGAGCGAAGAGGGGTTAGAAGCTTGAGGATTCCTCAGCCTCCTCCTCGA
>CAZRDH010000119.1:0-12536 GCA_964598805.1 uncultured Desulfurococcaceae archaeon
ATAGGTACAGTACCCTCGTTATCAACGGCGCGCCGCGAATCCTCGGAATGGCTCGCAGTAACGCTACTACCTCCCTCACACGCGAGCACCGTCGCACTAGCCATTAGCCGTTTGGGGATATAGAGCTAGCGCCTTAACTCAATGCGCAAACCAAGACGCTACTTTCGGTGGGGCGAGACCTCGATAAACTCACGGAGGCGCAGAGTACCCTAGGGTAGGCGATTGGCTATACTCACCACGCTCCTCAGGGTGGCGCTAGCCAGGGATTTGCTCGACTTAGCTACGCTACTCGAGGAATCGGGTGCTACAGCAGTGCTAGCCCTAGCTAAGGAGGATCGCGCAACCCTGCAGAGGGTTGTTGCCGAGGTCTCGGCATTGCTGGGCCCAAGCCTCGATGAGGAGCGGCTGCAATCCCTATCCAGCGCCGAACACGCCGTAGCCATAGCGACCATCCTAGCCGCTACCGCGGGTAGGAGGTTCGTGAACGTGCTTAGCGTTAGGCTCTCGAAGCTTTTCGAGCGTGAGCTCTCTAAGGCGAGCGATCTAGACTTAGTGAGCGTATCCAAGGCTCTTGGAACCCCCGTCGAGTACTCGCCTAGGGTATGCCTACTGGAAGAAGAGGTATTCGTAGACGATAGGGGGTTCGTTGGGAGGGTATGCTATAAGTACCGAATGAAGCTAAGCTCCTACCTCATAGCCGCTAGAACCCTACTCACTGAGCCTAGCTGGAAGCTAGCCTCCTATACTGTTAGCAAGGGCTACGTGTACATAACCGAGCGCGAAAAGATCGTTAGGCTCCTAGCCGAGAGGTACAAGAACCTCGTGCTCGAGAAGCTTAGCTACCTAGCAACCTCTAACGAAGCTCAGGACATCCTAAAGAGCTTCCTAGATAGGTGGCGCCCCGTCGTAGACGAGATTCTCAACGAAGCTAAGCGTGCGCCACCCCCAGCAGAGAGAAGGAGCGGTAGGGGAGGACGAGATTCCACGCCCATCGTATCGCTAGAGAACGTAACCTCCGTGGACCAGCTACTCGAGCTAGCCAACAAGGTCTTTCCACCATGCATGCAGAGGCTCGTAAACGCGCTAGTTAGCGGCGAGAACCTATCGCACCACGAGAGGTTCGCCATAGCGACGTTCTTGATAAACGCTGGCGTGGACCTCGAGATAATACTCGATTTATTCAGGCACGCACCCGACTTCAACGAGAGGATCGCTAGGTACCAGATAGAGCACCTAGCTGGTTTGAGGGGCTCTAGGAAGAAGTACATGACCTACAACTGCGATACCATGAAGACTCTTGGGATCTGTCCCGGGGTGGACTGTAGTGTCAGGAATCCCTTGGTGTACCTAACCCGAATGCTTAAGGGTAAGTCGAAGAGGAATCGCGAAGAAGTAGCTAGCTCTTCGACTTCAGGGACTAGGGTTAGCGAAGGAACTACTGGATAGAGTTCTTTTAGACGCGAAGCGATTAACGCCTATACACGATAAAAGTAGCGCATTAATAGGATTAGTGGAGGTGGGTGCCCGCATCATGCAGCCTGGCCTTCCGAAAAGGCGAAGATACGGCAATGGCTTCGTTGTAGGCATACCAGTTCTCGAAAAGCTCATCGGCTCTATTCCTGGGGGCTCCCTAATAGTGGTTCTAGGCCATCCCGGTGCCGGCAAAACGACGTTCGCATCGAAGCTAGTGTACGAGAACATAAGGGTCTTGGGCCACAAGGCCGTGTACATAAGCTTCGCCGAGACCAAGGATAAGTACCTCGAGCAGATGAAGCGCTTAGGGATGGACTTCGAGCCGTTAATGAACGCGGGGAAGTTTAGGTTCATACACCTCCCAACGATTGCAGGTAGGGAGTGCCTCGACGAGATCGTGTCGATGATGACGAACTTCATTTCCGAGGGATACCGCATATTCGTAATAGACTCGATAACACCCTTACTAAAGCTACTTAACGAAACCCAAGCGAGGGCGTTACTGCATGGCACGCTCTACAGCCTTATCAATACGACGGGGAGTTTACTCATAGCTATAGCCGACCTACCCTGGGGCGAGGAATCCGTTGAGCTAGGGGGGCTGGAGTTCGTTGCTGACGGCGTCCTCCTCTTCAAGGCTAAGCTAGAGAACGGGCTCTTAGTTAGGACCATGGAGATCAGGAAGTTCCGAGGGTGCGCAATACCGCTAGCCGAAATACCCTTCACGATAGTTGAGGGCCTAGGGCTACGGTTCTACCCATACGTACCACCCGAAGAGATACCGCCGCTAGACCCCCACAACCTCATTAGCACCGGGTGCAAGCTTCTCGACGATGCTTGGGGTAGGATCCCCAAGGGAGCCTCGATATCCATACTCTACCCAGTGGGCGTAAACATCCCCTCGACGATCTTGGGTGTTGTGGCTAAGTTCGTTACAAGCAACAACTTCCGCTTAGGCATCGTTAGCTTTGAAGTATCTGGGGATGCGCTACTAGCAGCCATAAAGATGACTGCTAGTATGTACGGTATAGACGCTGATAGGATAGATAAGTTGGTGGTAATGAAGAGGAGCTTTAACCCTACCTCCTACTCCTCCTACGAGCTAGTAGGGAACTTAATATCGTCGATAGAAACGAGTAATCCCGACATACTGATACTACACGGCTTGCTACCGCTGCTAAGGGTTTACGGCTCGGAGAGCTCGATTAGGATGCTCTACAACCTATGGCTATTCCTAAAAGCTAACGGGATAACGTGCATTAAGCTCACTGAGAGCGTCATTAGGATGGCTAGGAATACGCCTATCGTAGAGCCTATAGAGCTAGCGATGTTCTCTGACGTAGTCCACATAGTCATACCCATAACCGAGGGATACACAGCGAACCTATACCACGTCGTGCTTAAGTCTACGCCTAGGTTCGTTAGCGGCCTTAGGGATAGGGATAAACCGCTGTTCATACCCGACGAGAGGCTAGCTCACGTCTGTCTAGGCGAGTACATAGCTCCTACGTAAAGCCGCACACCCTTTCCACGGCGCGCTTAAGCTCGCTAACTAAACCTCCACTCACTTCGACTCGACGCATCCTATCTAGGGTCTCTAGAATTAACTGCTTTGACTCGCTACACCCCTTCACGCCGGATAGAATGCGTGTTAACTCTATCAAGACCTCTATGGCTAGCCCAAGGGCGCGGGTATAGGGCTTCAACCCGTTAACGACCTCGTTAACAACCTGTAGGTATACTAGCTGCGAATCCGCATCGGTAACCACCGAGCCTATCTTAACGCACTCCAAATACCCCTCGCACCCATTGACCACGGGAACCCCCAGGAGAGCGGACTTACTAAACGATAATCGGCTCCTCTCGAGCACGGAGAATAGGAATAGCTCTGGATCCAAGCATATGTTTAGCGCGAACTCCCTAGACGTAGAGCAAGCCCTCCAGAGCCTACCCCCCTTAAAGATCCTCGCTAGTAGAGCGCCTTTACCGTCTAGAACCTTGATACCCACGGGCGCTGCATAGGGCTCGCCGTCTAGGTAGGTGGATAGAATGACTTCGTATACGTACCTCCCCGAAAGCGATAGCGCTCCAACGTACTTCGAGTGGCTCCCCCTATACCACGAGGTTGCGGAGGAGCTAGGCATAGACGTCGCCCGAGACAACCTAGCTACCTACCTAGTTAGGAGGTTGCTACTCGAGAGGAAGGTTCTAGACACGCAGTTACCGCGCATGACTCCCACGACCATCGTCTTCGGGGCTGGGCCTAGCCTAGAGAGGGTGCTTCCAAGGCTGGCAGACTCCATCCCCCGAGGGCTGGGCTTAGCCGCGGCCAACGGAGCTACGAAAGCGCTACTCGAGCTAGGGCTCGTACCCACGATCGTGGCCTCGGACCTAGATGGAGGCGTCGAGCACCTAGTCGAGGCTTGCCGAAGGGGGTCCACGCTCTTTCTACACGTTCACGGGGATAACATAGGGCTCGTGCTCGCTAACATCGACGCGCTACTCGGGCACTGCAGGCTGGTAGTAACGACTCAAGTTCCTAGGCCTCCACACCCCCTCGTTAACCTAGGGGGTTTCACCGATGGCGATAGGGCTTGCATAGCATCCTTCGTCCTCGGAGCCCGTAGGCTCCTCCTAGTGGGAATGGATTTGTGCTGCCCTTACGTAGGTAGGTACTCTAAGGGCTTGGAGGTTAGGGCTCTTCGATTCAAGGAGGTTAAGCTGAGGATCGCTAGGTTGGTACTCGAGAGGTTGGGTAGGAGAATAGAGCTTTTCGAGGTTGGGTCGAAGTGCTTGACTAGCTCGAGGTGCTTAAGCGTTGAGGAAGCGCGTGCTTTGGTGCGTAACTGGCTCGGGCAGCTTTATGCATGAATGCGTTGAGGCCGTGAAGACCCTAGTTGAGCGCGGCGTAGCCGTGGAGGTGTGCTTCTCGAGGGGAGGCGAAGAGGTTGCTAAGGCGTACGGGGTTATAGACGATTTCCGCGCTCTCGGCGTGAAGCTGATTCTGGAAAGGAGCTATAGCGGCCACGAGGTTGCTGGGCGCGTAGCCTCCGGTAGGTATAGAGCCGTAGTGATAGCGCCCGCTACATCGAATACCGTAGCCAAGATCCTGCTGGGAGTAGCCGATACGCTTCCAACGATAGCGGCTAGCCAAGCCCTCAAGAACAGGGTGCCGCTATACGTAGCCCCTTCGGACTACAGCGATACCGTGGTAACGACGTTTCCATGCGTGGTTAGAGTCAGTGCATGCACGCTCTGCGCAACGTGCGTAGCGTTCTGCCCGACTAACGCCATAGCGCTGAAGGGGTCTAGCGCAAGCATAGACTACTCTAAGTGCGTTGGGTGCGGCATATGCGCAGCCCTATGCCCTAGCAACGCGATTACGTGCTGGGCTAAGGCCGTCTATAGCTGCTATGCACGCGACGTTGGGTACTCGCGGGAGCTCGAGAAGCTCGGCATACGCGTCTACACGAACCTCAGCGACCTAGTTAGCGCGCTACTCGAGGGTTGCTAGCTCAGCAATCCCCTGCATCCTCACACCCGGAGGGGGGTTGGGGCAACGCAAGCTTCATCATCGCCTAGCCGAGCCTAACCTTTAGCACTGCAACCGATCTCCCCGGCATCGACAGCCTTACCGCGTCGTCACCGACCTCCTTAACCGAGGCATCCCCACCAACCTTATCAACGTTCTTCACCTTCCGATCTCGAGCGCGAACCTCTACCTCTAGATCCTCGTGACTATGGTTCACGGCGAAGACCATGGCCCCCTTCTTACCCACGTAGTACTCGACCTCGACCCTCGGATCGCTAGACACGAATAGCCTCTCTACGCCAGCTAGCTCCGCTAGAGCATCGAAGAACCCGTAGACTACCCTCACATCGCTCGAAGCCCTATCCACCGCGTCTTGCGAAGCTAGTAGAGCCTCTATCGGGACCACGGAGAGCACTGCGTACCCCTTACCAACGCTATGCAGGAAGATAGCCGGCGAGCCATCGCTAAACACTGCGAGCACCTCAGCCTTCTCGGCATCGGCTTCCCAACAGAAGATCCTCTCGCTAACCCTACTACCGACCTTAATCCTTAGCCTAGCTCCCTTGGCTAGCGGGCCAAAGTCCTTAACGAACTCTATGGTCACTAACCCCTCTACGGGCCTACCAACCCTACACGCTTTCAACTTGGGCTTAACCCCGAAGAGCTCCTCCCATACGTGGCACGGACCTTTATGCGCTTCGCTCGGAATCCTCAGGATGGATGCGTAGACTACGGAGCCTTCAACTGCTTTAGCTAGGAGCGATCTCCACGTGGATACCGACGCTATTACGATCGAGGGCAAGGCATAGAGCTTGTAGCTAGACTTTCCGACTAGGTGCTCCGGCAGCATCGTTACGGGTGCGCTCACGCCCTTGAACAGCGTGTAGCACTCTAGACACGATAGCGTAGCTACATCGCTACCCCTCGAAACGAAGGGTACTGCACTCCAGCAGTGCCGCGTTGCTACGATGGCGACCTCTCGTTTCCTCAACGAGTACTCGTCTCCGAGACCCTCGCTCTCTAACTCCTTTAGCAACTCGCTAAACTGCTTAATGACTTGGGCTACGGGCTTGAGGCTCCCATCCTTCCTAACGATGCCGAAGCCCAGCTCGTATGGGTGGTACTCGAAGAGGTGCTCGGCTTCCTGCACGTAGTCCGCGAAGCACCAAATGAACGCCCCGCTCACACCGTTTGCCAGTAAGCTGTGGAGCAAAGCGTTTGCAAACCTAGCGTGGCTCTCCTCATCGAATACATGGGTACTGCAACCAAACTCCTCGATTACTACGGGCTTACCGCTAGCGGAGTAGAGCGATGCTAGCGCTGAGTAGGCGAGCCCTTGCCTAACGTCGTCGTTATCGTAGTAGTAGATGTGTAGATCAACGAAGTCCGCGGGTATGGTATCCATGCTCTCTGGGTCGGTCCCCGGAACGAAGAACACGATGTCTCCTAGGCCCACGGGCCTCTCGTGGTCAACACCCTTTACCGTTAGTATGAGGCTCCTAGCAAACGCCCTATAAGCCTTTGGATTAGGGGGCTTCTCGACGAGGCTAATCTCGTTGGTTAAGATCCATCCCTTAATCGAAGCGTGTTCCCTGAGTTCCGAAACGATCCTAGCTATGAATACCTGTAGGTTGTCGAGGGTTTCGAGGCTAAACAACTTCCCTTCGAGTAAGGGGTTTGCCCAGTTGTGTCCGCTCATGTGTATCGTTACTAGGGTTGGGTACATTGCTAGACCTAGCTCCCCGCCTTTCTCGACGATCTTAGCGAATAGCTCGAGCCTATCGCTTAGGATCCCCTCGTCGGGATCGACAACGTCCCTAAGCAGTAGGAAGAGCCTAACCGCGTTAAACCCGAGCTCCCGAATAACCGCTAGATCCTTCGCTACCTCCTCGAGGGATCCCTTCCTAAGCATCTCCAGCGAGCTCTTCCTAGGCCAGTAGTTAACGCCTAGGATGAACATCGCTTAAGCCCTCTTACGACTAAGGGACTTGGGGATAAATGCTCTAGCCCACGAGTTTAAACACCTAAAAACCCTCGTGGGGAAGGCGTGGGCGGTGCCCCTAGAGCCTCCCGCCCCTTCTGAAAGGTGATGAACCGGCTACGGTGCTCGCCTTGAAGCTGGGGTTCAAGCCCGAGGAGCTGCTCGAGATCCTTAGACCGATACTAACTAGCGATTCAATCGTGTGGCTAAGCGTTGAGGAGGCTAAGGTATGGGGCTTCAACTGCATATACTACACCATTAGGGTAGAGCCGCACTTACCGGGAGCGGCTGCAGTATTCGAGTTCGTTACGTCGACAGAGGACTTGATACCCATATCCTTAGTCTTCCTATTGCCTAGCGACGTCGATTTGAATAAGGTATCGAGCTTATCGCGCGAATTCGACGTTTATCTCTTTGGAGGGGGCGATCTCTACGGCGTGATCACTCCCCTGGACGAGGTGGGGATTAGGGAGAGAATCGAGTACGTGTCGAAGAAGGTTATGGAGAGGATAGCGGGGGTTAAGAACTTCGAGCCCTTGATAGACGGCTACTACCTAGACCTCCTAAAGACCTAGATCGCTACAGAGCCTCGGGTTAGCTACGCTAGCGATGTAGGCTTCTAGGACGCGCTTCTTAGCGCTCTCCACGCGCGGGTGCACAACCCAGGAGAGAGTGGTTCCGCACGCCCTATCGATACCCATGTGCTTAACTAGCTTAGAGAAGTAGCCCCCGCTAAGCCCCTCACCAACTATGGCATACCCTTGCGCCGCTTCCTTCGATATCCTAGCCCCGTCCAAGAGCCCTATCCTCCTAACCTCGATGCCGAACCTCCTTAGCCTCTCCGCAACCACTTCGAAAACCACGTCTATGCGGGAGTACCTACCCGATAGGAGTATCTCCCTAGGCCTCGAGGAGAACGACGTTAGGACCCTAGCTACGCTCTTAACCACCCCCTCTAGGTAAGCCTCGATAACCGTTTTACACGCTTCATCGCCTGAAAGGGCTTTTTCGAGCGCCTTATCGAGCGACTCCACCCTACATACGTCGACTACCCCTCCGTGAAATACGTCTACCCTACGCCACTCCCGACCCGCTACAACGACCTCAGCATCTAGGGGACCCGAGGTTAGGAAGCCGATTCCAGAGGTCGTACCCCCCTCGGCATCTATTACCCTCCCACCCTCCACGCCGATAACGGCGTTGTACCCGAAGCCCAGCTCTACGAGCACGAAGCTCGTCTCCCCGTAGTCTAAGCCTAGCCTACGACTCTGGTCGTAGACCCCTAGAGCTGCAACCGCTAGCTTATCGGCTGTACCCATATCGATCTTATTGACTTTCCTCCACGGGGGTACGGTTGGGAGCAACACTATCGAGGGTATGAAAACCGCGTTTACGTTGCGCTCCTTCATCGCCTCCACTACGAGGGCTAGCGCTCGGTATACGAACGCACCTACATCCCCTCTAGCAACGCCCTCATCGATATCCCTATCCGTGCTAAGTAGAAGCACTTCGACTGCGAATCTATGCGGATCCTTAACCTCGTTAAGCCACGTAGGGGGCACGCCGTAGCCGGAAGGCGCTGCAACAACGTCCCCACCCATATCCTCAATCGCGTCGATTAGCAGCCGCGGGTCTCGAGCGATAGCGCTAGTATCGATGCTACGCTCGTCCACAACCCTAGGCCCCTCAATTAACGCGAGGTCGAAGCTCTTAGTCCCGGGGTCCACGCCGAGGGCCTTGACCATGGCTACCTACCGCGCTCCAAGCAGTAGAGCCCCCTATTCTCCCTCTTCACGAAGCCTAGCTCTAGGAGCCTGGATATCGATCTGTATAGGCTCGACCTCGATATGCCCAAGCTGTTAGCTAGGTCCTTAGCGCGAGAGCACCCTCCCATAGCCTCGAGAGCCTCGATTATCCGCCTCTCCGTAGCGCTTAGCCTAGGCCTAAGCTTCTCTAGCAACTTAGACACGTTGAAGCTAAGGTTGCGAGCTACGATCGTGCAGCCCTCGCGTATGTACCTAGGTAGGAACGCCATTGAGAGTAGCATCGCTAGTTGCTCGGCGTCTACGCTCGGCATCACGATGATCATGCCGCCATCCCAATACCTCTGGATCTCCGTAGCGACCTTAGGGATGGAGTCCTCGAGTCTATTCGCATCGAGCTCTACCACCTTAACTTCGCATCCCACGAATTCGCGTAGCTTAGCTAGCTTAGCATCCTTCTCTACGCAGCTAGCGGTACTCAACGCTATGATCATGGACGGCTTAGCCTTCACCAAGGTATCGACACTACCTTCCCACTCACCACATAGCGGAAGTACAGCTATCACGGAGCTACACCCATCCCTTGAGCTAAGCGTGGCTATACCGAAAGACCTTATGTTTCGGCGATAAATACCGTTCGAAGCTAAGCGTTATTTAGTAACTAAGAGTAGCGGGACTTGCAGCGATTTCGAGTACGCAACGCGACTTAAATACCTCTGGGGCGAACGTTCTTTCGGAGCAGAAAGGTGGTGTTCGTGTCCGTATCCCTAGACCTCGCGAAGGAAATCCTCGACCGCGTGCTTAGTAAGGGGGTTGATCACGCTGTAGTTAGGCTCGAAGAGGCTTACTACGAGCTTATATCCTTCGACAACGGCACTCTGCGCGCCTATACGGTGACTAGCAGCAAGGGCGTTGGGATAAAGGTCGTTATCAATGGGGTTCCCGGGTATTCGTACAGCTACGATCTGTCCCGCGAAGCAATTGATAAGGCTATCGAGAGGGCCGTAGCGATAGCTAGGATTAGGAAGCATAGAAAGGTGTATAGCGAGATAGCCTCGAAGCCGGCGAGGGGTAGGTACTCCTACGTCTCTAAGCTAGATGCTAGAGGCGTGGATCCCGAGGAGAAGGTATCGCTAGTAAGGGACGCCAACAAGGCCGCTATGGAGCTCGAGGGGGTGGTATCCTCCGTTACGCGCTTAGCGTTCGAGCACCGTAGGAAGGCTGTTGTCAGTAGCTTTGGGGCGGAAGCCGAGTGCACCATACACTTAATCGGGTTATCGCAGCTCTCGGTCGCTAAGCACGGGGCTACCGCCGAGAGGGTCTACGACTCTAAGTCGTGGGTCGGGGGCTTCGAGAACGTCAAGGGGTTCGATTTCCCGAGCTTCGCTAAGGACGTTAGCAAGCTAGCCGTAGAGGCGTCTAAGGCGAGGACCCCTAGCCCCGGAACGTATCGAGCCGTGATAGACCCCGAGCTCGTGGGGCTACTAATTCACGAAGCCTTTGGCCACGCGAGTGAAGGGGACTTAGTCGTGACTGGCGCCTCTGTGCTCGCCGGAAGGGTTGGGAGTAGCGTTGCGAGCGAGCTCGTTACGGTTGTTGACCAGGGGGTTGTGGAGGGCGGGTACCCCGTGCCCTTCGACGACGATGGCAACGAGAAGGGTAGGACCGTGGTCGTGGATAGAGGGATCCTAAGGAGCTTCCTAACGAGCCCCCTCGTCGCCCCAGAGCTAGGCATGGAGGTATCGGGTAACGCTAGGGCTCAAGACGTTTCCCACGACACGTTGGTGAGGCAAACCAACTACTTTATCGAGAGGGGGGACTGGAGCTTCGAGGAGATGATTAGGGACATGAAGGAGGGCCTCTACCTTAAGGGGCGCGGCGCTCTCGGCGGGCAAGTGGATACAACCGTAGGCACCTTCACCTTCAGCATAGGCCCCTCCTACGTGGTTAAGAACGGCGAGATAGCAGAGCTCGTGAGGGGCGTTACGGTAAGCGGCAGCATTCTCGAGACCCTAGCGAACGTCGATGCCGTTGGCAGAGATCTCGAGATCCACACCAGCGTATTCGGAGGCTGCGGTAAGGGAGGTCAAATGGTTAGGGTTGGCGATGGAGGTCCGCACGTAAGGGTCAAGAAGATAGTTGTTGGAGGTGCGTAGCATGGATCCCGCGCGCATCGCCGAGCTCGTGCTTAAGTACGCTAGGGATAGAGGTGTAGACGAGGTAGAGGCATACGTAGCCTGGGGCGAGGAGTGCAGCGTTGTACTAAGCAAGCGTGGCATCGAGAGCGTGGTAACGGGGTTCGACGTAGCGATAGGCGTTAGGGTGGTAAAGGATAGGCGCATGGCCATTGTGGGCGCGCACGTTACGACCGAGGAAGACGTTAGGAAGGCGGTTGAGCGCGCGATAGACAACTTGCGCGCATGTCCAAGAGACGATAAGTGGGTTTCTCTAGCTAAGGAAGTGGGTTCTACTCCCGTTACCGACGTTATAGACGATAGAGTTCGCGAATCGCCTTCCACCGTAGCGCTAGACCTTGCATCTAGACTCTTCGAAGCTCCTTCAGCGGTAAGTCCTCGAGCCACGCTACTAGAGGGAGGGGCTTCCTGTAGCTTCGGCGGTAAGGTCATTGCGAACAGCTATACTTCGAAGCCGCTACAGTTCGCTAGAACTAGCTTAAGCGCGTGGTTCTCGGTAAAGGTCGAGACCCCACGTGGCGATGGAACGGTGTGGGACGCTCTATTCGCTACCAAGCTAAGCGATATCGACGTTGACAAGGCTATCTCTAGAAACGTCGATTTAGCAGAGAAGGTAGCGGGTGCTAAACCCGTTGAGACCGGGGTCTACGACGTAGTGCTGACCTCGAAGGTATTCGCGTCGATACTAAGCACCTTGATAGCGCCAGCGATAAGCGCGTTAAACGTGCAGAGGGATCGATCCCCACTAAAGGGCAAGCTGGGTCAGCAAGTACTCAGCGAATCCCTTACCATAGTTGATGACGGGGCTGCCCCCGGGCTCTTCGGGACGTCGGCGTTCGACGACGAGGGGGTGCCGACGAAGAGGAAGATCGTGTTCGATAGGGGCGTCCTAACTACGTACCTCTACGATAGCTACACCGCCTACATCGAGGGCAAGAAGCCTACGGGCAACGCGGTTAGGCCCAACGTTGCATCCCCGCCATCACCTGGAGTCACGAATTTACTGGTGCTACCGGGGAAGGGCTCGTTCGAGGACCTCGTCAAGGACGTTAAGAAGGGCATCTTGGTGGTCAACACCATTGGCGAGTGGCTCTCGAACCCCGTCAACGGGTTCATGAACTTCACCATTAGCTGCGGCGTGCTTATAGAGAACGGCGAGCTCACGAAGCCCGTTACGGGCGTCGTCGTATCGGGCAACATTTACGACCTCTTGAGCAAGGGACTGAGCGCTCTAGGCGAAGACGTTGAGAACCTCGCTAACGTGTACGCACCCTCGGTGCTCATAAGGGGCGCCTCCGTTGCAGGCAAGTAATTAGCTTTTTAAGTCTGTCTACAGACACAGTACCCATGCCACAGAGCATCGTAGCGCTAAGGGATAGGATCGTAGAGGGACCGATAACTCGGACCTTGCTGTGGCTAGCGTGGCCCCTAATTGTTTCCAGCCTAGTGAACGTTTCCTACTCGCTAATAGACGCTATGTGGCTAGGGAGGCTGAACCCAGCTTCGTTCTCGGCGGTAATGGTGGTGTTCCCAGTGCTAGCCTTCGTATACTCCTTCGGAATGGGGTTTAGCGCTGCTGGGGTCTCCATAGT
>CAZRDH010000120.1:0-12947 GCA_964598805.1 uncultured Desulfurococcaceae archaeon
CGCTATCCCAACCCATGTTGCCGAAGACCATCGTCACGATGTTTACGGCCGTGCAGTGGGCGATGTCAGGCGTTATCTTGTTCATTATCCTGTAGAATATTGCCCTGGGGTTCATCCAAGACCTAAACACTGCCTTTATAGCTAGTCGAAGCTGCTCCCATGGATCTTGCGGGAACTCGCCCCAGTGCTCCTTGATAACCTTCTTGAACTCCTCAACAACTTTCTTCATGTACTCAACCGAGAGACTCCAAATCTTTGGGGCAATCTCGCGCGGGGGTTGAGCATCTAGCCTTAGGGTGAAGTTCGGGAACTTCTGCTTTAACTGCTCGAGTTCATCCTTGTACTTCTGTTCAACTTCCTCCTTAAACTTGCGCTCGTACTCATCGAATACCTGGGCGAAGTACTTATCGTCTATTCCCAGAACGATTCTGCCAAACATGTTTAGGAATCTACGGTAGGCATCGTATGCAAACCACTCATTATTAGCCAGCTTTGCAAGCCCCTTAACGACCTCATCGTTGAGCCCGAGGTTTAGTACGGTATCCATCATTCCAGGCATCGATACGGGGGCACCGCTTCTAACAGACACTAATAATGGGTTCTCGGGATTCCCGAAGCCCTTGCCGGTCTTCTTCTCGAGAATCTTCATGTTCTCGACTACTTCCTCCCATAGCCCGGGAGGTAGGTCTAGCGAGTTGATGATATCCCAGATCTTCTTGATTATCTCATCCCTTACCTCCGGCGGCGGGTTCTTGGCTAGCTCCGCCTCTAAAGTGTCTATCTCAGCCTTCCTCGGAGAGTAGAAGTCTACACAAGCCTCAGTGGTTATGATGAAGCCCGGTGGTACTGGAAGCCCTAGCTTAGTCATTAGCACTAGGCTTGAGCCCTTGCCTCCGAACAATCGCTTATTTTGAGGATCGGCTTCCTCGAACTGGTAAACGTACTTCTTCACGATGATCTCACCCAAGGTACTTCTCGAAATGTTGTTGGTAGGCTAGGGCTAAAAAGTAGCGTGAACTTGCAGGTTCAATTGTAGGTAGTTAGCGTTGATCGATAGTTATTGATATTGTCCTGTGTCAAGGTATCTGGGGTAGCGGGAGTCGTGGGCTTCATAGGCTCGAGGGTGCGAATAGGGGCTAAGTCAAAGGTTTCGCGAGAAGCTGTAATCCTAGGGTCGACTAGGATAGGTAACGAATGCATAGTTGATTCGGGAGTCGTAATAGGGTATCCAGTGCGACGAAAGCTACTCGGGCTTCTCTCACGCGAGGAGGTATCGTTCGAGTACCTAATGGATATGGTGAGCGATGGAGCGCTCATAGGCGATAGGGTAGTCGTTAGGAGGGGGTGCATAATATACGAGAACGTCATTATTGAAAGCGATGTGGAGTTCGGGCACTACGTAATGGTTAGGGAGGGTTGTAGAATCGGTAGGGGGTCAAGAATTGGCAGCTATACCGTTCTAGATGGGTACGTAGAGATAGGTAAGGATTGTAGCATTCAGAGCTGCGTGTACATACCTCCACGGGTGAGAATTGGGGACCACGTGTTCATTGCACCGCGAGTCGTCTTCACTAACGATCGTTATCCCCCTAGCTCTAAACTAGTTGAGACAATAGTTGAGGATGGCGTAGTGATCGGGGCTAACGCTACGATAGTTGCAGGAATTAGGATAGGGAATGGTGCTGTGATTGCTGCTGGGGCTGTGGTTACGAAAGATGTGCCGCCGCGTACGGTGGTAGCAGGAGTGCCTGCGAAGCCCATTATGTCGCGAGAGGAATACGAGCTTCGCAAGAGGAGATACGAAGAAAGTCGATAATCAACTGTTTCTATAGTTACTAGTTTTTGAACCTCTTGAAGACATAAACTAGCTTAGGTAGGGTGAGTCGCGAAGTGGCTAGGAATAGGTCGTTGCTAGAGTACATAGGTAAGAAGCAGCAAAAGAGTACGGAGGTAGAGGGGCGGAAGAGCAAGCCTTTGTGGAGCGCTAGTGAAAATAAGCTTTCGACGCCTTTGAGAACCCCCTCAATGGCGCTAAGTAGCAGTGAGCGAGTTGAGGAGACGAAGAACCAACTACGCGCTAAGTCCTTCGCAGCGCCTAGTACTGGCGTTGCGATTAGTGAGAGCGCTAGCGCAAAGGGTCTTGCTATAGGGATAGAGAAAGCAGTTAAAGTGGTTACCGAGGTTAGTGAGGCGAGGTTTGAAGAGCGTGGAACGGTACCCGAAGTTAAGAGCGTTAGTAGCGCGGAGAGGTATGCAAAGAGGCGAGAGGAAGAGGACTTTGAGGTAGAGGTGCGTATCCGCGAAGGAGTGGACATAGCTAGGCCGCGCATCGTTCGGATCGTAAAGGATAGGAAGGAGGTAGGCTCGCTAGATAGGGGATTCCTACTAGACGTTGAGTACGATGGTGAGAGGAACAAGGCGGTGCTAATATTCTACTCTGAGGATGAGCAAGACCTGGTCTATTGGTACGACAAGACAGGCCATAAACCGTACTTCCTAACGGATCTACCCGCTGACAAGGTAAGTAAGATAAGCGAAATAGTGAACCATCCTTCGTTTGAGGGCGTTGAGGTAGTTGAGAGAATAGACCTTCTCTATGGCGTTAAGAGGTACTTCACGAAGATTGTCACTAAGGATCCCCTAGCCGTGAGAACGCTAAGGAACAAGGTTCCGATTGCGTGGGAGGCTAACATTAGGTACCACGTTAACTACATATACGATAGACAGCTAATTCCAGGCGTTGAATACAGGGTTATGGGGGCAACGATAGAGAGGATCCCGCCGGAGAAGACCATACCGGTAGAGGATATAAAGAAGATCATTAGCGTAGGAGGGGAGGAAGCTCTTGAACTAGCGAAGCAGTTAGTAGAGCTCTTCGAGACGAGGTGGTTTAGCCCCAAGAGGCTAGCGATGGACATCGAGGTCTTTACGCCCTTCGCCGGGAGAATACCGTCCCCTGATCTCGCGGAGTACCCGATAATTAGCGTGGGTCTAGCGGCTACCGATGGATTGAAGAAGGTTCTGGTTCTCTTTAGGGAGAACCTAAGCTTAACCAAGCTCGAGGAAATGCCTAGGGATGTCGAGGTAGAGATTTTCGAAGACGAGACGGGGTTGATGCTAGAGCTCTTTGTAATAATGCGCAACTACCCCATTATACTAACGTTCAACGGTGATAACTTCGACCTTAGGTACATCCATAGAAGGGCCCAAAAGCTAGGAATAGACCAGATGTACATACCGATAAGGGTGAAGACCCTCGTTAAGGGCAATAAGCGTGAATATCAAGCGAAGCTATATAGCGCTCTACACATTGATTTATACAAGTTCTTCGCCAATAGGGCTATCCAAGCCTATGCCTTTGACGGTAGCTACAAGGAGTTTACGCTAGATAGCATAGCGAACGCCTTGCTAGGCATTGGTAAGGTCGTTCTAGACGAGGAGATTAGCAAACTCGATCTGGCAATGCTAGTGAAGTACAACTTCACTGACGCTAAGCTAACCCTAGAGCTAACGACGTTCTCAAACGAACTCGTATGGAAGCTAATGATCTTGCTCATGAGAATTAGCAAGCTCGGGCTTGAGGACGTTGTTAGAACTACGGTATCGGTATGGATCAAGAACATGTTCTACTGGGAGCACCGACGTAGGGGCGCGTTAATTCCTAGGAGCGAGGACATACTCAAGCTCAAGGGTAAGCGCGTTACTGAAGCCACGATAAAGGGCAAGAAGTACGCTGGTGCAATAGTCATAGACCCGCCGCAAGGAGTATTCTTCAATGTCGTTGTGCTGGACTTCGCATCCCTATACCCATCGATAATAATGAGGTGGAACTTAAGCTACGAAACCGTGGATCCGCCTGAGAACATGTGTAGGAACCTAGTGGACATAATAGACGAGAAGGGGCGTGCTATACACAAGGTTTGCATGGATAGGCCTGGAATAACGGCCCAGCTAGTGGGGTTACTAAGAGACTTTAGAGTTAGAGTATACAAGAAGAAGGCGAAGGATAAGAGTCTTCCGGAAGTGGTGAGGAGCTGGTACGACGTCGTGCAGAGGGCTATGAAGGTATACATCAACGCCTCCTACGGAGTGTTCGGTGCAGAGACATTCCCGCTATACGCGCCATCCGTATCAGAAAGCGTTACCGCGCTAGGCCGAAGAACCATAATGTCGAGCATTAAGAAGGCAGAGGAGCTTGGGCTAAGGGTTCTATACGGGGATACGGACTCGCTATTCATTTGGAATCCAGATGAAAAGGCGTTGGAAGAGCTTAGGAAGTGGGTGTTAGAAAACTTCGGGCTAGAGCTAGAGGTAGACAAGGTCTATAAGTTCGTGGCTTTCGCGCTCAAGAAGAACTACATTGGCGTAACCCAGGACGGTTCCGTAGTCGTTAAGGGTATGGTTGGAAAGAAGAGGAATACGCCCGATTTCATAAAGAGGCTCTTCGCAGAGATAGTCAACGAGATAGCGTCTATACAGGATCCCGAGGACGCCTTCCGCGTTATAGAGGTCATAAGGCGCAAGCTAACGGATGCCTACCTAAGGCTTAGGTACAAGGTGCTAACGCTAGATGAAGTCGCATTCAAGGTTGGGTTAACGAAGCCTTTATCTGAGTACAAGAGGAATACGCCGCAGCACGTCAAGGCAGCTCTGCAACTGCGTCACTATGGCATAGAGGTTCTGCCTGGAGACATAATAGTGTTCGTTAAGGTGAAGAGCAAGGATGGTGTTAAGCCTATTCAGTTAGCCAAGATAGTTGAGATAGACCCTCAGAAATACGTTGAAGCAATGAAGTCTGCGCTAGAGCAGCTCTTCACGCCCTTCAACATAACGTGGGAGGAAATTGTTGGTAGCTATAGGTTAGTGTAGCACAACCCTAATCCTAGTAGTAATCAGGGGCAGGCTCCTCATCACTTCTCAGCGCTTTTAACCTTCATCACGGCTCTCCGTGTTTAAAGCGTAATCGCGTCTTTAATACTATTCCGCGGGGCTAATCATGGGGATAGAGCTAGTTAAGAACTTTGTTAACTGGGTGGGTAGCTCTATATCATCTCTACACGGCGTATCGCTAATACTGGCTTGGATAGGCATAGGGATACTGCTATTCCTAGGCGCGGTCTATGGAGGTGTGGCGCTGTATCGAGCAGTAAGAGCCATTGCGTACATGCCTATAAAGAAGTTCGTTGCCATGCTAGCCTTAACGGGGGTAGCGCTCATCTTGATAGCGATAGCAATACCCTAAACGCTGCGATACCATAGGTTTTTAATGCCTATCGAGCTCGAGTATTTCTTCGGAACTCTTGGTGGTGCCAAGAGATGCAGATCCTAATTGTGAGGTCTGAGAATGGCGAAGTTGTCGAATCTACTGTAGTCGAGGGAGACCTTGCAGAAGTACTAAAGAGCATTGTGAGAAAGGTTCTTGAGCTATGGGATCCAACTAGATCTGACCTCGTAGTCATGAGACATAGCCACGATATTAGTGTTAAGCTGCCCATAACACCGCAACAATTTGAAAACTATAGCAAGTTCAATCTTAGGAGAACGGGAAATATGGCGACCTTCACTATACCCGTATACGTTGTTAGCTACGAAAATGAGTGGACGAGTGAGGGAGGGCTTAGGGATACCAAGGTATTCGTGATAGCGCCGTACGTTGATGATGTTGTTAAGGAAGCTGTAGAATCACTAGCGCGTGAAATAACGAAAGTTAGTGAGGAAGAAGAGGAATAAAGCCCTTGGATTATTAATGTTGCCTAGCGCTAAGTAACTTGATGTGTTAATCGGGCTTGATTATATGGATACTCCTAACTCCTTGAGCTTCTCCTCAACTTCCCTACGAGCCTTATCGACATCTATTTTCAGGGTTTGAGTATCTATTGGCAACTTTGATAGCACGACCTTTACGGAGCCATCCTCGAGCTCTACGAATAGTTGCGGAGCCCATGCCATTCCGAACTCGTCTTTCTCGCCATAGTTGGATAGAAACTCGTAGTCCTCTTCCTTAACCTCGAGATTAACGCCTAGCTTAGATGATAGGTCTCGAGCTATCTTCTCGAAGTAGAGGTGTTGAGGTAGGTGCTTGGCTGTTACGAGTATTACCCTTTTAACGGAGGGCATGGTTTCACGTCGCTATGTATGGCATCGCATCTTAAAAGCTATTTCTTTCTCATGTTTATCTCAACGATGTCTCCATCCTCAACGACGTGATCGGGTCCGACACGTTGACCAGGGTACTTTGCCGAGGGACCCCAGATTCTCGCGTACGCGAACTTCTCGTAGAGCTCGCTGTGAACTGCCTTGGCTACGTCTAGCACAGTAGCTCCTCTTCTAAGCACTAATGGTTTCTTGGATGGCTCGCCTAGCGGTGGCTTTGTGTAGACGCGAATTATGTCTAGGAGCTTGAAGATAGTTTCGCCTACGAGTCTCTTATCCACGAGCCCTCTAGCGGCTGAGGCTGGTATTAAGGGAATTGATGGTGGAATCGCCTGCCTAACCTCGTTAATAATGGATTTTGGCACTAGGTCAATCTTATTGAGTATGACTAGCGTGGGCTTATAGACGATTGTTTCGTATATAGCCTCCTCTATGGCATCTAAATCGACTTCACCGTAGACCTTAACTATCGCGTTGTATATCCGGTAGCTCTCTAGTAAGCGGCGCACTTCGTCTACGGTGCATAAGAGCTTGCCGTAAAGCCTTATCTGTATTCCGTGGACGCCTCTACCACGCTCTATTACAGCATAGCCGCGGGGCTTAACTATGTGTATTCCGTGCTCCTTGAGGTAAAGGGATAGTTCTTTGAACTGCTTTATAGGGTCGCTCGACGCGTCTAAGACTATTATCAAGCCATCAGCGTTCTTCGCCAAACCTATGACTTTGCCGTTCCAGCCCCCTCCTCCAGGGATTATGGCAGGAGCCTCAACAATTTGAAACTCAATATCCTCGAACTTTAGTGCGCCCGGTATCGGGAACTTAGTAGTATATGGGTAATCGGCGACTTCAGCCTTCGCACCAGTAAGAACTCGAAGCAGTGAGCTCTTGCCTACATTCGTAAACCCTATCATTACTAGCTGTGCAGCACCCGACTTCTCTATGAAGAAAGATGGGCCCCCTCCACCGCTACGCTTCCGTCGCCTCTCCTCGATTTCCTCGCGTAACTCTGCCATTCGTTTCCTTGCCCACCTTATGAGGTTCTCCGTACCTTTGTGCTTGGGAACGGAAGAAAGGAATTCCTGCAAGGCCTTAAGTTTTTCCTCGGGGGTCTTAGCCTCCATGTACTTAATGAACTTGGCCTTAGCCTCGGCTGGCAGGTTAGTTACCAAGGCTCTCTACCCCTACTAAGCGTTTTAGTAATCGGTTTTTTAGTGCGTAGAAAAAGATCGCTGTTTGGTGATGACGCCGAGGCGCTGCTGATTAAAAGGATGATGTGTGAACCCGTGTCTGAGCGCTACTTAATGTTTCCTAGCTTCACTAGCTTGCCCATGAACAGCGCTTCGTCGCCTAAGAAGTGCTCTATCCTAAGCAACTCGTTGTACTTAGCGGTCCTCTCGCCGCGCGCGGGTGCGCCGGTCTTTATGAACTGACTCGATACTGCTACCGCTAAGTGCGCTATGGTAGTGTCCTCGGTCTCTCCGCTCCTATGGCTGATAATCGTGTAGATCCCTCTGGATTTAGCTTCGTCTATGAAGTCCAGAGTTTCGCTGAGGGTTCCTATCTGGTTAGGCTTCACAATGACTGCTGAAAGCGCTTCCGCCTCTAGGGCTTTCCTAAGCCTCTCAACGTTCGTAACCACTATGTCGTCGCCCACGATTATGACCCTTCCCTTAAGCTCCTTGTTTAGCAGCGCAAAGTCCTGGAACGCCTCTTCGTGGAACGGATCCTCTATGCTGACGATCGGGTACCTATCAATAAGCTCTATCCAGTACTTTCTCAGCGCCTCGGGGGTGAGCTCCCTACCATCAATTCTATAAACGTTCTTCTCCTCGTCGTAGAACTGCGTGGCCGCGGCATCAAGCGCGATCGCTATGTCCTTGCCTGGTTCGTATCCAGCGAGCTTAATGGCATTGAGTAGAGCCTCTATAGCCTCGGTAGTGGTCTTCATGGGCGGCGCGAACCCGCCTTCATCGCCGACGTTTATCGCTAAAGCCCCGTATCTATCCTTTAGGTACTTCTTCAAGTTCTTGTACGTTTCGACGGCAGCCCTTAGCGCCTCGGAGAAGCTATCGAAGTTGTGTGGCACGATTAGGAACTCCTGCACTGCGAGCTCGTTACCTGCGTGTGCTCCGCCGTTTATGATGTTTAGCATTGGTATGGGTAGAATTCTGCTACGCGACCCGCCTAGGTACATGAATAGCGGTAGCTTAGCCGTGTCGGCAGCGGCTTTCGCTACAGCCATGCTCGTAGCTATCATGGCGTTGGCCCCCATTCTAGACTTGTTCTTAGTTCCATCCACTTCACGAAGCGCTCTATCTATCTCACGCTGTTTGCGGGAGTCCATACCCTGAATCGCGGGGCCGAGGAAGTGCTTAACGTTCTCAACTGCTTTAAGTACGCTTCTGCCACAGTACCGCTTAGGATCGTTATCCCTGAGCTCTACTGCTTCGTACTTACCCTTCGACGCGCCGGCGGGCGCTATAGCCCTACCAACTCCTCCTCCGCTGGTCACCACAATTACTTCCACCGTCGGATCTCCACGGGAGTCTAGAACTTGTAACGCATCAACTGATTTAATGAGAAACGGGTTTTCGACCATCTTTCTCGCACCGACGGAAAATGCGTTACTAAGAGAAATATAGCTCACGCTACGAAGGATTATCTAGGTGTAGAGCCCTTGGCGAGGAAGAGCTTCCAGTGCCCTAAGTGTGGCACGATTGTTGAGGCACCCAAGAAAACGTGGCAACTAACTGCGCCACTACCCGATAAGAAGGGTAGGATAACAGTGACAGTCATGGGTGTTTTCGAGTGCCCCTCGTGTGGATACAAATGGCGTGGAGTAGTATCCAAGCTCAAGATAGGTGCTGAAGGCGTTGAAGTCGAAGGTGCTAAGGGTCGCGTTAGCCTAGGCAGTGAAGCACCTAAGCGAGAGGGGAAGGTCATAGAGCTATCCATAGAGGAGATAATATCGTCTGAAGAGTAAGGGTTTTGCCTTGCCCAACCGCCTAACCAAGTTAGTAGACGTATGTGTGTTAATGCTCGTGGTAATACTCATCGTAATCAACGTGAGCGGGTACATATTCCACAAACCCGTTGTTGCCGTGGTTAAGGGCATTAGTATGGAGCCCCTTCTGCATACAGGTGATATAGTATTGATAAACCCATTTGATGACGAGCCGCGCCTTGGGCAAGTTGTGGTGTACCTAAATGATGTTAATGAGTATGTTATCCATCGCGTGGTAGCAATCATAAAGTGCTCGAATGGTACCACCCTATACGTTACGAAAGGCGATAACGACCCTCTCATAGACCCGGAGGACATAGCCATTCTAAAATCCGCTAGCTGTCGAGGAATTGCGATAATAGCAACTTTAGGTAATGACGTCGCGAGGCAAGTACATGCTTGCCCACGGGGCTTACCACGTAGCGATATCGTGGGAACCGTGTTTGAGATCGGTAGCAGCGTGGTGAAGATCTTTGGCCTTTCACCGAGCGTAGGCTAGATAATGCTTAATGACGGATTTCTGCTTACGTAGGCAATGACCTCCTTCACGAACTTTCCCGTGGATGAAAGTCTTAATAGCTTGGCTAGGTATTGGTGCCATTCGAAGCCAGCCATTTTCCAGTAGCGATAGTTTTCCTTAATCTTCTTCAGGGCTTCGTAATGGAATATGCATAGATTCCCCCTATACGCAATCCTATTGCAGATAACGCACTTCGGGTCATTATATGGATCCTCTATGTATAGCCCGAATTCGCGTGCTAGAATGTCCTCGTTGCGCTTTATCGATGTTAGGTACTGGGTTAGCACTCTCTTAGCCTCTTCAACGACGTTTAGGCACCTAATTCTCCCGAACCTTATGGAGTTAATCAGCTCCTCGAAGTGCCTCGTCAATTCGGTGCTTGTTAGCTCAGGCACGTACTTTCGTAAAATCATTGCGACGGCTATCCCTAGGTCCGAGACCTCGGCCTTGTTACCCTTCCTCAATATGTACTTCCGCCTGTAAAGCGTTTCAACTATTTCAGCTCTAGTGCTCTCCGTACCTATACCGTTTTCCTCCATCCACTTTACGAGGCCTAATCGCGTTATTGCTGACGGGGGCTTCGTGTACCTAACCACCATGCGCACGCTCTTTATCGGTAATAGCGCGCCCCTCCGAACCTCGGGGACCTCTTTTTCCCTAGGCATAGAGTACGGGTAGTACTCGAACCATCCTTTACGTACAATGCGTACGCCGCTTAACCTGAACTTCTTGTTGGCCACCTCGAGCTTAATGCAAACGAACTTCAGTACGGCGTCTGTGGAGAACGTGGCTAGGTACCGCCTAACTATCAACTCATACAGCTTCCTATGCTTCGAAGGCAGCGATTTAGGGGGTATTTCACCCGTGGGATAGATCGCTGGGTGAGCGGGATCAGTCTTAGGCCCGTTATGAGGCTTTAGCACTCCCCGAGTTTCGTACAGTAACTTCTTTGCGAGATGGGCTAGGGGTTCGTACCTACACAGCTTGGTTATTATTGCCTTGTTGTCTAGCGTAGGGGGGAGCCTCTGGCTATTAGTCCTTGGGTAGCTAATTAGCGCGTCTAGGTATAGATCTTCCGCTATCTTCTGAGTCGCGTAAGGACTCAGTTTAAGTACTCGAGCTGCTTCAGCTTGTAGATCAGGTAAGTTAAATGGTGGCGGCGGACTTACCCTCTCTATCCGCTCGATGACGTCTATTACGCGTGCATGGCCGAGGGCTTTGGCTCTAGCCACGAACTTCTTCGCTTCCTCTACGGAGTCGAAGGGCTGGTCATCGAACTCCAGGGTATAAACCTTGTTGCCTATCTCTACGCGTACGTGGGGGTAGAGCTTGGGTATGGGGACGAAGAGTTTGCGCTCTAAGTCTATCTCAACTGCATGCACGAGCGTTGGGGTTTGCACGCGGCCAGCGCTCAAGACAATTCTCTTCTTGAATCTACGCTCGTAAGCATCCATTAGTGCTCGCGAAACGTTTATGCCCCAAAGCCAGTCAAGTATATGCCTGCACTCCCCAGCTTCAGCCATATTCTTGTCGAGCGGTGCGAGGTTTGAGAACGCCCTCCTTAGCTCCGATGGCGTTAAGCTAGAGAACTTCGCTCGTTTCGCCCTCTTTTCATCGCCTAGGAACCTAATTATTAGGTATCCAATTAGCGATCCCTCGATATCGTAGTCGCACGCATTTATGTACAGTAGAGCATTTCGACAAAGCCTCTTTAATACCTCGAGAAATCGCTGAGTATGCTTCGCATTGGGTTCAGCAATGTATCTAGGTACCCACCTATACGAGAACACTGGGTAACCTCGCTGATCTGTATGAAGTGAAAAGAGGTGGCCAGCCGCTGAAGCGACTACTATAGGCGTTTGAAGAGCGGGAATCGTGCACCTAAATAGTATCCATACGGGTACGCCTCGAATCCTAATCCTCCTAAACGAGCCAGCAACGGCTATTGCTTCAACGATCTTCTCTGCTGCGCGGGGCTTCTCGGCTATGATCAGCGTGTAAGCTGGGGGTATCGCCAAACTCGTTCCCGATTACTATCCTAAGTGAGGAAACTACGTTTCTAAACGGAAAAGCCTTTTGACTAATTCCCTCCTCTTCTCGATTAGGGGCTTTTCGTGCTCGACGAGGATCTTCACCGGTATGAGCTGGTACTCCCCGTTAGGCTTCTCCCTGCGTATGAGTATAGGTAGTACGCCTGCCTCAAGCTCTTTCTCAGCGATTATCACGGGATCCTTCGTGCCTAGGGACGAGATGTCTATTAGTGGATAAGCGCCTAGAGCTAACTGCAGTGCTCGTGCAGCGATAATTCTAGCCCTTTCGTACTTGGTCAACCTCTTTGGCCCTATTCTTATCTGGTCTACGGAAGTAACAATGTTTGACGACATGGTGACACCTAGACCGCTATTGAGGTTAAGATTAAAAACGTATTAATATTGTGGAGTGTCGTTTACGAGTAAACGCCGTTAAAAGCCTTAGAATTCAGTCTTCTTCTCTTCTTCTTCCTCTTCCTCCTTCTTCTTACCCTTCTTCTCTTCCTCTTCCTTCTTTGGAGCGGCGGCTATAACGTCGTCGATCTTGAGTATCGTTGAGGCAGCCTCAGTAGCGCTCTTAATCACTTGCTTCTTGACTATGGCAGGCTCAACCACGTTTATCGCGAACATGTCTTCAGCGATCCTACCGTTAATCACGTCGATTCCAGCCGCTATCTTTCCTTCGGCGTGCATCTTCCTTAGGTCCATTATCGTTTGTAGCGTGTCCATACCCGCAGTTTGCGCTAGTATCGCAGGAATTTCCTCTAGGGCGTCAGCGAATGCCAGTACAGCTAGTTGCTCCCTACCTCCTATGGTCTCAGCGTACTTCCTTAGCCTCATGGCGATCTCGATCTCGATGGCTCCGCCTCCAGGCACTATCTTTGGCTCCCTCAGTATGTTCCTAACAGCATGTAGTGCGTCGTTGAGGCTCCTCTCGACCTCGTCTAGGAGCATGTCGTTGGCTCCGCGCAGGAGTATGGTAGCAGCCTTCGGGTTCTTACAGCGCTCAACGAATACCATCTTGTCGTTGCCAACCCTTCTCTCTTCGACGAGCTCGCAGTGACCTAGGTCCTTCTCGGTTAAGTCCCTAATGCTCGTCACGATTCTTCCTCCGGTTGCTTTCTCTAGTTTCTCCATGTCGCTTCTCTTAACTCTCCTAACGGCTAGAATTCCTTTCTTTGCTAGGTAGTGCTGAGCAACGTCATCAATACCCTTCTGGCAAATTACGACGTTAGCACCA
>CAZRDH010000121.1:0-12969 GCA_964598805.1 uncultured Desulfurococcaceae archaeon
CAATCTCTATGCCGCTAGCTAGCTCTGGCTCAGCTTCCGATATCTCGAAGGGTAGATACGTAGACTCAACGTATACTAGTGGAAGCATTAGGGCTACGGCTACAGCCACGTAAGGGCTCATCGATGTGAATGGGGCTCCTATGAGTTGCTTTATCGAGAGGCTGTGAATGTGAATAGTTATCGCTGTTAGTAAGAAGGGTAACGCGAGCTCGATGCACATAATCGTGGAGACCTCCCTTGAAACGCCGAGGGTTGCGAAGGGGGAGGAGCTCGTTGCTGAGGCTAGGCTGAGCAGTATAGTCGACGCTATTACTAGGTATAAGACGTAAATGATATCGCTATTACTAGGGAGCGTAGCTAGGAATATCGTGGGTATAGCGAGGCTCGCGGCAATGATGTAGACAAACGATGCGGATACGAGGATATAGCTAAGCTTAGAGCTAGCTACGCTCCCTCTCTTAAACAGCTTTGCTATGTCGTAGAAAGTCTGCGTAATTGGGGGGCCTAACCTATTCTGTATTCTTGCACGAACCTTCCTCTCCAAGCCGTTGAGTAGAGGTGCGAATAGCAGTACGAAAGCGATGTTTATTGCGATCTCAGTAGCTGTCTTTAGATCCACAGCATCATCACCCCAACGATAATCGCTATGCATACGATTAGGAGGACAATAATAGGCTCGTAACCGTACTCAAGGGATTGAGTGAGTGCGCGAATCCCGTTGAGAGTTGCGCGAGGTATTTCAACGAAGAAGGCTCTACTAAGTTTCTCGCCTAGGGAGTACGGCTCGTGTACGACTTCTTCAAAGTCTCTATAGAAACTCTTAGCGGGCATGCTTCGAGAAGGCGTGTAGATAGCTCCCGAAACCCAGGGCTCGGCTCTTAGCTTAGGCTTTGCGATGATGAGCACTATGGGTAGAGCTATGGAGATCGAGGCTGCTAGGAATAGTGGTGTGATAGCGGAGCTGTAATTCGGTACGCATAGTAGGGACCACGTCCTAAGTACGTAGCTAGGCAAACCCATTGTGGATGCGATTCCCGATACAACCTTGGCGACGATCCCTGGCGCTACGCCTAGAGCTATGCATAGGGTTGCTAGGATTAGCTGGGGTATCGTCATGCATGGAGGTACTTCCCTCACTTTAGATACATCAATACGCGGGCTACCTGCAAACATGGTTGCGAAGTACTTGATGAAGCTCGCGGTAGTAACGCTGCTCACGAACATAGCTACGGCTCCGGCAAGCGATAGCGGGGTCCCGCTAAGCATTGTAGATGCGTAGATGAGCCATTTACTAGCAAACCCATTGAACGGCGGCAGTCCTGCTATGGAGAGCGATGCGATGAGGGCGCTAAAGGCGGTTACGGGCATGCTCCTTGCTAAGCCACCTAGTACGTTTAGATCCCTTGTACCGGTCCTAAACAGCACCGATCCAGCAGTTAGGAAGAGGAGGCTCTTGAAGATAGCGTGGTTTAATGCGTGGAATAGCGATGCCGTAAACGCTGCGAAGGCTAGAACGGGTTGGTTGGATGCGTAGAAAGCTATTGCAGCGCCTAAAGCGAGTAGCACGTACCCAATTTGACCGACGCTATGGTAAGCAAGTAGCTTCTTCGAGTCGTACTGTACAAGCGCATACATAGTTCCTACGAACAGCGTTATGCATCCCAACACCGCTATCGCGTAGCCCCACGCTAAGCAGGGTTTCGAAAGCTGTAGAAATACCCGTGCAAGGAAGTAAATCGGTACCTTGATCATTGCACCGGATAGCAGTGCCGATACCGGCGTAGGCGCTTCTGGATGCGCATCGGGTAGCCAGCTATGAAACGGTACGGAAGCGCACTTAATGAGCATCGCTAAGGCTAGAAACGACGTAACAACGATGTAGCTAACTAGGCTACCGCTTTGGAGAATTTTCGAGAGCGCCTCAAAGCTAGTTGAACTAGTTAAGTACCATACGTACACTATGCTAGCAACGAGCATTAATTCGCTGCCCAACTTCGTTATGCAGAAGTACTTGAGTCCAGCGCGTAGAGCTACACTCTTCTCCTTCTCGAAAGCTACGAGGAACTGAGACGAGAGCGTCATCAGCTCCCAGAATACGATGAACCATAGCAAATCGCGAACCGATACTACGAACATCATGGAGAGCAGGAATAGTACGTAGTTTAGAGAGAACCATCCTAAATGTTCTTTTCCTACGAAGCGCTGAACGTACCCTATCCCGTAGATTGACGATGCGAATCCAACGATCGATATTATAGCTAGGAAGAAAGCCGTTAAGGGATCTACCACTAGTACGAGGCTGGGGATGTATTTGAGCTCTAGGAGGGGTACTTCAACGATTCTACGCGTAAACAAGATGTAGATGGAGAGCGTTAGTACGTAGAGCGAGAGGATTGCGGAGATCGTGAGGGAAATGAACGTAGATGCTCTACCGCGTAAGGGGATCGAGGCTAAAGTGGCTAAGAGGGTTAGAGCGAGGAGGAGGGAGAAGACGTAGGGCGAGCTAGGGAAAAACGCATTTGGGTTTAAATACATGTTTAAGTCCCTTTAGCGCGGCATAAAGTAAATTCTATGCTTTAAGAAGTCGATTTTAGCGAGCTTAACGTCTTTTAGCACCTTGGTCTCTCCACGAATATTTACTAGCTTTATTCCCTCACTCGTTTGCTCTAGTAGCACCACATCGTTGAGTAGGGTCTCCTCAACACCATTCTTCACGAGTATGGCTTGGGATTCGCACATAGGGAACACCCTAAACGAGTTTCTCTAGATAATTAACAAGTTTCTCGACGTCTCGATAGGCATTGTCGCTCTCTTCTAGCTTATCGAGTCCAACACCAAGGTTTTCTAGCTGGGGTATCTTCGGGCTATACCTAACTATGTGGTAAGGAACATCGTTGCTAAAGGTCTTGCTGAAGAGCTCTACGGCTTGCAGAGGCTCTACAACTTTATTCAGCACTACAATACTATGCTTAATCCCTAGTTGCTTACCTAGCTCTACAAGCTTTTTCGCTATGGTTAAGGACTTGAGCGTTGGCTCCGTTACGCATAGATTAACATCGAATTTTTCAGCGAGTCCACGGCCAAAGACTTCAGCACCAGCCTCCGAGTCAATGATAACGATATCGCGTTTCTTTAGCAGTACGTGTAGGAGAAAGGCCTTTGCTAGCGCTATGGCTGGGCATAAACAGCCTTCCTTACTCGCATCTATGCTCCCGACCACGACGAGCCTAATGTTATCACGAACCTTGACTCCGTACCTATCGACTATGTCGCTCACATCAGGAGTTAAGCTAAAGAGTAGCCCCCAGCCCTCGCCAGGCCTAGCACCAGTTTTCTCGGCTACGAGCTCCTCGTTCTTGACGAGCGGAATTATTTTCGAAGCTACTTCTAGGGGTACGCCAAGGCTTTGAGCTACGTTAGGAACTGAATCCGTATCGAGTACCAAGACACTGTAGCCGCGCTTAGCAAATATCAATGCGGTGAGGGCGGCTATAGTGGTCTTGCCCGATCCACCCTTACCCGATACTAGTATCCTCAAACCCATTGCTGACCCCTTAAGTTGGCCAACCGAGTTTCTTGCGCTTCTCTTCAATTACCCTGATTATCGTTTCAGCGGCTTTCTCAGGATCGGGTTCTACGTAGAACTTGCCGCCGACGAGGTACTCTAAGTCCTCGGTTAGTAGCTTCGTTACCTTCCTACTGCCTAGCACGGGGGGTATTGTTCCGAGGTGCACGAAGACTCCGCTAGCTACGAAGTACGTTCCGATGCTCACAGCCTTCTCGCTCATCCACTCTGGCGCCGAGCCTGCTACGGGTAGATCGGGTATGTCGACGTTTAGGGCCTCTGCAAGCGCTTTTAACGCTATGAGTATCCTAGAGCAATCTACGCAGCTACCCATGTGTAGGCATGGTGGTATGCCGAGCTTCTCGCAAACTGCTCTCAATCCGGGGCCAGCAAGCTTTGCTGCTTCAGGTGTTAGTAAGCCCGCCATAGCAGCCGCAATAGCCCAGCAACCGGTTCCTACTACGAGTATGTCGTTAGCGATGAGCCTCTTGGTTATGGTTACATGGCTGTAATTATGCTTAACCTTAGGATTGTTACAGCCTACAATTGCTACGATGCCCTTTATTGTGCCGTCCCTTAGAGCCTGTATCAATGGGTCTAGCGAGCCTCCAAGCGCTTCAACTATCGCTTCCACGCTGAACCCAGCCACGAGTTTCATGCGATGCTTTGGTATTCTAACTCTTGCTTTAGACCTATTCCTGAAGTTCTCTACGGCTATAGCAACGATCTTTTTAGCGATTTCATCCGCCTTCTCGGGCTCAAACTCTATGTGAATAGCGCCTGGTATCTTCATCTTAGGCTCGGTTGTTATCACCTTAGTGTGGTAGCAGTGGGCTACTTGTACAAGCGATGGCCATACGCACTGGTAGTCCACGATGGTAGCCTCCACGGCGCCCGTAGCTATGGCTAATTCCTGCATTAAGTAGTTGCCAGCTAATGGCACTCCAAGCCTCATCAACACCTCGTTTCCGGTGCAGCACATGCCGACTACGTTAATGCCCTTAGCGCCTACTTCTTGAGCGAGCTTCTGCATTTCTTCACTCATTGCAGCCTCCACGATCTTCATTGAGAGCACGGGGTTGTGACCGTGAACTACGATATTGACGTAATCTTCCTTTAAGACTCCTAGATTTGCTTCGGACTTCACGGGCTTCGGAGTTCCGAACAGTATATCGCTTAGGAGAGTAGCCATCATTGAGCCGCTCCAACCATCCGCGAGAGCGGTTCTAGCGCCATGAAGTAGCAGACTGACTGGATCGGCGTCAACGCCAACATGGGTCCTATGCATGCACTCACATATCTCCCTGTCGATGTTCCTAGGGACTATACCTAGTTTCTTCCATACTTCTAGCCTTCTCCTAGGTGCTAACGCTTTTACTAAAGCTAGCGGTTCCTCATCTTGCTTACCGAATTCCTTCTCAAGTACGTCTGCAACATCCTTAGCTATCTCTAAGTCGCTCCTACCCTCCACGGGAATCCCAAGGGCTTGAGCTAGCCACTTAAGCTTAGCCGAATCAGTAATCCTGTAGGTCTTGATTTTGCCCTCTGCAACCCCCTTGAATACCTTCCAAATGTCTCGAGCGTGATCACTATGAGCAGCAGCGCCAGCAGCAATCATCCTAACGAGGTTTCTAGCGACGATGGTATCGGCATCGGCTCCACAAACACCTCTCTGAGGTCCATAGCCAAATGGATCGATTCTGCACGGACCCATATTGCAGTTCCTACAGCATATTCCCAGTAAGCCGAAGCCGCACTGGGGTTGCTGAGCTTGGAATCTATGCCATACTAACTCAACTCCTTCCTCTTCAGCCTTCTCAATGAGCTCCTTAACTCCCGGAACTATCGAGACTTCACCACTAACCCTCCTACGAATCCTGTCTACCATGAGCCACACCCTAAGAAACTTCTACCCTCACGGATCCGTACATCCTTCGAAGCATGGGTATTGAAGGAACGGTCTCACGCTTTTCTGTAACTTCCTTAACGGGCTTTACGAGCACGAGACCAGGGCTAACGCCACGACCGCTTAGCAGTGCACGCATTTTCTCTTCGGCAACCTCCTTCAACACCTCCTCTAGCTTACCAAAGCGTAGGGCGCCCGTCGGGCATGCTTCGACGCATGCAGGTACTAAGCCCTTCCTAACCCTATCCATGCAGAAATCGCACTTTACGATAGAGCCAAGCTCTTCGCTATAACGCGGATGCCCGAATGGGCACGCTAGGACACACATTAAGCACCCAATGCACTTAACGGGATCCACAACAACGAAACCTTCAACCGTTTTATGCACGGCCTTAGTCGGGCACACAGCTACGCATGGAGCATCGCGACAGTGTTGACATCGTAGAGGTACGTAAAATTCATCGACGACTACGACCTTGATCCTAGGCATGGGGCGAGGTCTCTCGAAGATAGCTGTAAACAAGTTCTTTGTAAGTGAGTGCTCAACTGCACAAGCAATTTCGCAACTCCGACAACCCATGCATCGCTCTGGATCAATGTATATTACGTACTGCTGAGGAGAGAGTCTCTCAACAGTGGCTATGACTTACACCCATCGTGAGTAGCGTCAAGAGGTACTTAAGCAATTCGAGCTAGGGAGCTCCGAGCACGCTTTGTCAAAGCGTGCTCGAATAGCTATCGAGTAGCGAGGAATAGAGTACTACAATCACTTAGTTGCTTGCGCTCTACAAGTCCGTGTCTATGCTTAGTGCGTGAAGTATTTTCTCTCGAGTTGCTCTATAACTCTCGAGTATCTTCATGGCTAACTCCGTTAGCGTAGTTCTACCATGATCTCGTCCCCCTCGTCGAGTTTCTATGAGTTGCATGCCTAGCTCGCTCTCGATTCTACGGATTTTGTCTATACATGTAGATAGTGATAGCCCTAAGAACATGCACGCTTTCCTTATCGAGCCTACGAATTCTATGATGTCTAGGAGTTGAAGGATTTCGCTCGGAAGTACTTTGTCTCCAACCTTAATTTCTATCCTTACCACGGGCTTTACGAGGGCATTACGTGCTCTGTAAACGCATTCCCGCGCTAGCTTTCTCAGCGATTCCTCAGGGTTCTTGCAGCTCTTGAGGTCTACGTAGTTAGAGCTGAACGCGCATCTACGTAGCGTAGCTGCGTAGTCTAGGTATAGGTAGTTGCACTTCTCGAAATCCTTGAATAGCACTGTGATTGGGTAGCCATTAACGAAGGCTATGCATGCGCGATACCCATAGAGATCCCCGTAGGGTAACCCGATGGTGATGCCCTTTCGGGTTAAGAGCTTCACTACGTCTAGGTGCTTAGGCGATACGTATGGAGCTTCGCCTACGCGTACCTTAACACCGTAGCTTCGAGCTACCTCAACAAGCTTCTCAATCTCTAGAGAGTTCTCGTCTATCACGAGGTACGTAGCTATATTCTCGAGGCCGCCCGACGAAAGTACCCTAAAGAGCTTATCTAGCGCCTCTACCGCGCGAGGCTCTGCTACGTAGCTAACAATGCATAGCTCGTCGAGAGCCTCAACGACTTTCCGCGGGATGAGGAGCGCTTCGGTGAAGGGCACGAGCAGTCGAACCCTCTTGCATCGATTAGTTAGCGCTTCAACGATGTCTAATAGCTTGGGGTGCTTCGTAGGAGACGAACACAGAATGACGCATTCGCGTGCATTAGTATCGAGCGAATCGAGAAGCTTTAGTAACGGATTGAGCGGTAGCGCATCCTCCGATTTAAACGATGCGAACGGGCATGGAAAGCCGCAGCCACTACACGAAGAGTAGAGGCGTAGTATGAGCGTCGACGCCATTAGCTACACCTAGAGGGCCACAATTTCGAAACCGCAGAACTTATTTCCGTACCCCCAACACTCCTTTTCAACAACCCTAACTTTCCCGTAGATAAAGTCGAAAACAGCCTTTAAAGCTCCGAGCTCGAAGAAGCACATGTTCTTTCCGATGGGTTTCGAACCAAAGCAACTTAGACACTCATAGATCCTCACATAGCTACGATTAAGCCTCTCCCTAACGATGTCTACAACGCCTATACCTAGCAACGCGAATACCCGAGGTACGTCGTCGAGGCTACGAATATCGCCTTTCGAAATCATGCGCTGAACAAGGTCGTAACCAGCTTCGTACGTAACGTAGTTCGCTAACCCCGTACCCAAGACCCTAAGCCTATCCCTAACACTACGGAAAATAGTTGCAACGCTATCGCCGTAAACAAGCTTCTCGACGAATATCCTTCTACGCGGAGCACCATCGTTAGAATCGGCAACACGACGCCAAAACGCCGTAGCCTCATCGAGAACTTGTTCAATGTTAGCGCTCTCCACAATCCCCCTAAACTTCTCCGCAAGAAGCAAGAAAACGGTTGCGTATATGCACCAGACTTTAGCGCCTCTAGGTAGTGCGAAATCGCGATTTAATGCTTTAGGCATAGAGAATCGCTTGTTCAAGGGCTTCTAAAGCCAATAACGAGGCTCTAAGTACCTAACAACGAACTATTAATTCGGGTTGAGGAATGCAATTAAATGATCCTAACACTGCGTATGGTGATACCCATAGCAGAATCCGTAGCCTCCTTATCGACAATACATCGTCGAGACTCCTATCTTCGCCAACCACGGTATCGATACCGCTAACCGTCATAACGTCTATGCGAAGTGCATTAAATGGTTTGAGATCGTACTCTAGCAAAATCTTCGCAACATGGTGATGCCCCTCTTCGCCTAGGCTAAGCGCTATTACGTGTAGTAGGACTGTGGACTACACGAACTCTATCGTAACGCTATACGGAATAGTGTACTTCCTCCAAGAGATGTAGATTAGCTAACCAAATGCAAGCGCATCAATATAAGGCTTCTCTACATCAACATTTCCTCTACCATGTTTAAGGACAATACCATCCCTTAATCCCAACTGTGACTTCATCACCTTCATCAATGCCAACGCTTTGCGAATAGCCTTAGGCAGTATTATGTACCCACTTCCTATCAACCTTCAACTTGAGAGTCAAACCCTGCTCGTCAATAGTATAGCAGTTCGTTGCATATTAAGCAATGAGAAGCTGTGGATAATTATCGTAACGCTACCTGCAGAAGCTATGCAATCCCACTTAGAAACGGCCAAACGATCAGGGATAGCGCAACCCTATTGCTTAGCAATGAGCGCGAAAATGATAATGTACTCAATTTAGTCCTTGGCGCTACTACCTAGCGTTAGGATTAACATTGAGGAACTACGCTTTGCATTAGCTACCTTAAAATGCAATACGTCTTTATCGCGACAAGCTTAGGATCTCTTCTTCAGTTTTTGATAGTAATTCAGTATGATAGACGAGATTTCGCTAATTTCCATAGAGTTACGTATCTTAGTCAACGAGTCCATTAGTTTTCTAGCTATTCCCATGGCTTCTTCAGCATCTTTATCGAGTATGACTGCGTTTAGCTCGTAATCAGCTCTTTTTCGCATCATGAATAGTTTGCCGTATAGATTCCCTAGGTACTTATCGATTCTCTCAATGATTCTCTTAATACATGAATGAATGAGCCCCGATGTAGAAATATCTTCGAATGGATATGCTAGTTGTGTTTCCGATAGCCTCTCCCTAACCAACTCCCTCGTAGCTAGAAAAACAGCGTAATACGCTCTACTAATCGTAGTTCTTAATACTGCCTCCCTAAGGTGTTGGTATCCCCTATCTGCGTATAGCTGTTCTGAGAGCTTTAGGAAGTCCTTAGGGTCGAAGGGCAAATCGCTATGCCCTCGTGAAGAATATGTCGATGTACTCTAGCACGCCATTCCCTAGCGTAGCCTTTAGGAAGTTTATAGTATCCTCCCAAATCTTCAGCATTTCATTAACATCCTCAACGCGTACGTATACCTCTATGAACGGCCTTAGCTCGGAGTACTCTCCCTCGCCTAGATCGTAGACGTCGAGTACGTACTTAGCTACATTAACACCCCTAGCACTGAGATAGATATCCATGCTCGCTATGATTTGGCTGCATAAAGGCAAGGTATTCTCCGCTAAATTCCTAAAACCCTCAGTTACATATATCGCGTTTCTATTTATTAGCTGCTCTAAAACACTTCTTAGCATAAGGACTCTGAGTCTAGTTACTTGCTCTAGCATGCTCCAATGCAGTTCATGTATTGAAGCTACTCCAAGAGTAGCATCCGAAGCAACAACCATAGCATACTGTGCATCCCAAATATATGGCGAGGGAATGTAGTTAAAGACGCTGTACACCATCGTATAGCCCCCAATACGCTTCGCTCACGTAAAGAACTTCCTTAGTAGCTCCAGTACACTACCTATACCCTCTACGAACTTTAGAATAGAATGAAAATCGGTATCACGCTTAATTATCTGAACGAATACCCTCTTCTGTGGAGCATTAACGTCAGGATTTATGATTATGTGTAGCCACTTATAGAAATGCTCTCTAGATATAGGCTCTTCAGCGTTACTAAAGGATATAGAGAAAGGCATTAACACTTCGTTACCTATCTTCAACTCTATACCGACTTTTTCGCGGAGCTTACTAACAAAACTATCTATATCTAGGGGTTGAGCTACGAAGTTCGCTTCGTAATAGTGACACACTTTGCTTAGCGGATAACCATGTTTACTAAACGAAGGCTCGACAGCTTTTAGCGCTTCAACTACATCCCTAACTACACCCTCAAAAATAAGTAGGAACTTCGCGCTATCCCAACTAATTTTAACAGACCTATAGAGCGCAAGGAGCTTTCTAGGAGGACCTAAGACTACTTCGACTCCGGGCACTAACGAAATAGTGGGAGGGGGAGCAGGCGCTTCAGAAAACCCAGCATCACGTAGAATCCTCCTTAATGTAGGCTCTGGAACGCTCAACCAGAAAACCATCGATACAGCAACACGATACTCGTTAACTAACGTAGACACGAACACGCACCTCTTATGCAATTGCGTTGTTGATTTTAAAGCTTCCGCTAAATCTCCTACATAGATATCAATATAAAGATTTGAGCCTCTTTCGCAATTACACCGAGAATTCATAGCCCCTTTAGGTATCCATAGACAACTTCGCTAACCACAACATCGTTTACATAACCTCTCCATTCACCATGCTCAACCCTCTCAACGAGCTCCTTAGCTTCCTCGTCACCAGCTAGGTACTTGAGGAAGACATTAGAGTCAAAGAATACCTTCACTCTCTATCTCCTCGATAACTCTATCGACGTCTTCAAGTTTAAGATCGAGTCTCCTCGGAAGAGAGCACCGAAAACGCTAGCTGGCGCTCTACGGATAATAACTTCAACAACTTCTCCCTCCCTAAGATCCAACTTCTCTAATGGCCTCAAAACACCGTTCTCGTATCTAGCACGAATAACCCTAGCCATACTCTATACCCTATGCATAGTTACGCTGTGAAGCGCGATAAATCTAGCGCATCCAAGACCTTAAGCAATACATCAGGGAACGCCGTAATCCATGTAGATCCAGGGCTACTAGCTCTGATGCGTATGGCTGAAGGCGATTGCATGGATAGTCGTCCATGGCGACAAACAATTTCTACAGTGCTTCAAGAGAGTTGGTCTAGAAGTGTAGGAACTAGTCAATTGTTTGGTGCGGTGGCCGAGATTTGAACCCGGGATCTCTGGCTTGGGACGACGCTATTGTCGAAAGCGTTAAGAGTTATTCTCTATTCGAAGCAGATGGTTGCTACGGTAATCGCCTGCTTCCTGCTTTTATAGGCTTGCATTAAAATAATTGCGTTAGGAGAAGGAGACTCTATCGCTTCTTCCTAGAGAACGCTAGTAGCGCTATTGCTACTATCACTACCAATATCGGTACTACCACGATGTATATGGGCATTACCGTCTTTGTAGTTGGGGATGGAGTGGTTTTGACTGATGTACTCGATAGCGATGTGGTTCTCACCCTGGTTGTTGATTGCGTGCGCAGCGTGGAAGTAGTTAGCGTTGTCTTGAGTTGTGCGCTGAGTGCTAGTGCTAGTTTTTATGCTTAGGGTAATCATCTTCTGTAGCACTGTTTTATGGCGTAGGTGGTCTTCGAGAACGAAGGTTACGTTACAAAGTCTACAGGGTCTACGCGGGCACAGGTATACTTTAACGTAGTCTCCTCTCGTGCTATAGCTAGTGCTAGTTCCGTTAACGTATACATAGAGTACGACTCCCGCTGGGTCGTAGGCTCTTAGCTTGAATACAGCAATAGATCGCGAGACGTCGACTTTGATGAGCTTGAACTCTTCTACTCTGGGAGGCTTTGTATCTACATAGAAGCTGGTATTCGATGTTAGGTTACCGAAGATGTTTCTGATCCCGATCTGGAACCTGTAAGGACCTCCATCCGGTAACGTTGTGCGGAACCTGAATACGATCCCATCTCCTATCGCTATGATCTTGAAGGGCTTAAGCTCGGTATTGCCTAAGCGTGCTTCGACTACGGTATTGTTGACGAGCCAATCTATAAGCTTCTTCGTCTCTTCTGAAATCGGCCAGTCATCGATTGTCAACGTAGCTTCTATGCTAACGTTAGAGGAAGTAGCGTACAGCCGACCGTTACTGTATGCTAATGGGCGTATGCTCGTAAGGAGTCTTACCCTTGGTTTAGGTAGAACCGTAATAGGCATCTTTACACCGATAGGCACTAAGTCGCTGGTTATGACGAAGAACACCATGTTGTATCGAGCGCCCCTTTCTATATACCCTTCCCTATACGTGTACGTCACGATGCTACTCCGTGTTACATAGAGGGTCTGTGGGCGGGGTTCGAAGTAGCTGAGCACTATACGTACATTGCTCGGTAACTCGATGCCTATCTTGATGGGGTACCCCGCTATAGCGATAGGAGGCTCTATAACGACCCTGTACCTAGGTATGGTCTTAGGCGGTTTTACGAGCCATGGGCAAACCTTAGTGACGTCGAGGTTAATCTCATCGATTTTCTGCCCCTTACCTTCTGGGTTCAAGCGGGATATGTAGGGTCCGGACGGATCACCCCACCAATTATAACTTACGTCTACAGCGTTCGGTGCTTCGCCAAAGCTTTTCGTCGGGTTCAGATATACGTAATCGATGTTGTAGATAATGTTGTTCCTAGCTATTATCTTGGAGTTCCTATCCGTCTCTAGCTTGAGCACATAGCCAAAAGCTATGGAGGAGTTCTTAATGATGGCATGAGAGTTATCATAGAGATTGAGCGTTAACCCCCTTAGGAAGCTATCGAATATAGTAATGTTGGTCCTACGAGCTACAATAGCTATTCCCTGAAGCAGTATCGATCTAGATACTGCTATCGAGCTGCGGTAAACCGATATCTTTGGGTAAGTACCGAAAGCCCCTATCGTTCCTATGACTCCCTCCACTATCGTCGAGTTAAATACTATCCTAGCATTGCTAA
>CAZRDH010000122.1:0-8857 GCA_964598805.1 uncultured Desulfurococcaceae archaeon
GAATAACGGCATCCCTAATCCTCTTAGCTCCGTACCTAGCTAGCTTATCGGCGAGGGGCTTGAGAACCCTCTCCATAACCCCTAGATCCGTGGAGATGAGCAGGGTTCCGTGCTGTAGAAGAGCCTTAACGACCCCGACCCTCCTAGCCTGAGCCGAACCCGATATCTTCCTACCCGCAGCCACTACGTCGTTGAGCGGCTTGAACTCAGCCTCGATCCCTAGCTCCCTAAGGGCTTCCGCAATAGCGCTGCAGATGATCTCGAAGCTCTTAGCCACGTCGTCTAGGGGCTTCGAAGCCTCTAAGGCTACAGCGTAAACTAGCTCGCCCTCGCTATCGTGGTAAACCGCTCCCCCACCAGTGAACCTCCTAACCAAGTGGATGCCTAGCTCCTTAACCGCGTCTAGGTTAACGACGCTCTTAACCCTCTGGAAGTACCCTATCGATACGGCCGAAGGGCAGAACCTGTAGACCCTTAGCCAGTTGCCTACGACGCCCCTAGACCGGAGCTCGAGCATAGCCTCGTCTATAGCCATCTGCTGAAACCCATCGACGCAAGCGTCCACGAAGCTGGTATCCACCCGGAGCTCCATTCGCACCACCGTGATGAACCGACAATCGGCTGAGGAAGTGATGAACCTGGTCCCTCGCTGACTACTCGAGCCCTAGCTTCTCCACGTAGTACTTAAGCACGTCGGGATGCTGCTCGGCTATCGTTGGGCTCTGGTCGGGCTCGACGATGGTGAAGGGTATTACGTCCTTTATGCTCGGGAGCCCCGTGACCGCCATGATCAGCCTGTAGATCCCTATACCGACGCCCGCCGTGGGGGGCATGCCGTACTCCAAAGCCCTAACGTAGTCCCTATCCATTGGGTGGTACTCTACCTCCCCTAGCTTCTCCCTAGCCTTCTCCCTAAGCTCCTCCTCCTTCTTGAAGAAGTAGTATTGCACGATCGGGTTGTTGAGCTCGCTATACCCATTACCGACCTCCAGCCCGTTGACGAAGATCTCGAACCTCTCAGCGTACCTCGGATCCTTCCTATAGGGCCTAGCTAGCGGCGATATGTCCCTCGGGAATAGGGTTACGAACGTTGGGTTTAGGAGCTTTGGCTCGACGAGCTTCTCGAACAGCTTCTCGAGGACCTTACCCCTCCTCGGATCCGCTACCTCGATCCCTAGCTCCCTAGCCCTCTCCCTAAGCTCCTCGTCGCTTAAGCCCCTAACCTTAACCCCGCCGATCTCCTCGATAGCCTGCTCGAGCCCTATCCTCTTCCACGGTGGCTTGAAGTCTATCTCAACGCTTTCTCCACCCCTACGAACCTCGACCCTGTAGTCCCCGAAAGCCTCCTTAATCGCGTACGAAACCATTTCCTCGACTAGCCTCATCATGTCGTTCCAATCGGCGAAAGCTTGGTAGATCTCTATCTGGACGAACTCGGGGTAGTGCTGAGCATCGATGTCCTCGTTCCTAAAGCAGACCGCTATCTCGTAGACCCTAAAGAAGTTCGCTACCACAGCCCTCTTCAAGTAGGTTTCGGGCGCTATGCTTAAGTACACGACCCTATTGTCTAGAGCGTACATCCTCGTAGTGAAGGGCCTAGCCAGAGCACCGCCGTAGATGGGCTGTAGCTTAGGGGTGTGGATCTCTATGAACCCGCGGGAATCGAGGTAATCCCTAAACGCCTTCTCGATCCGATACATCGCTACTATCGCTCGCCTAACCTCGGGGTTCAGCATCATGTCTAAGTACCTCATCCTATACCTCTTATCGGCGTCCACCAACCCGTGCCACTTCTCGGGGTAGTCCCTCCACGCAATCGCTAGAACCTTAAGCTCCTCGACTAGAATCGATAGCTCGCCCCTTAGCGTCCTCGTGGGCTTACCCCAAACACCAACGATATCCCCAACGCTTAGCAGCTCGACGATCCTCCACTTCTCCTCTCCGAGAACATCGTACTTGAGCACGAGCTGGATCGAGTCGTAGCCGTCGTGGAGGACGGCGAAGACTATCTTTCCGTGCCTACGGATAGCCATTATCCTTCCTGCTAGGGCGTACCTATCGTCAGCGACCTCTCCTCGGCCTAGGTAGGAGTACCTATCCTTGATGAAGGTGGTGGTGGCAGTAACCTGAAAACGGTATTCGGTTAGGTAAGGGTCTATCCCTAGCTCTACGAATCTCCAAATCCTGTGCCTAACCTCCTCGCCCAAACCTCACTACCTTTGCGGTATGGGGGCCAGCCCCTTAATCAGCCTGAGGCTTCCTTGGGGATCCCCTTGGTTATTAGCGCGTAGACGAACCTACCGACGTCCGTAGGCTCGTAGGTGTACTCCTTCTTCGATAGCAGCCCAGCGTCAACGAGCCTCTCCAGAGCTTTCCACGCCGTGGACCTAGCTACGCCTAGCTCCGTAGCTACGTCTCCTAGGTTAGCCGAGCCCTTCTCGACTACGTACTCGAGCACCCTGGACTCGACATCGCTTAGCCTAAGCTCTAGCGGTATCCACGCTGGGAACCTAATCCCGTCCTTACCCGTCTCGAGATCCACTACGACATCGACCTTCCTCTTCTCGTTGGGCGGGAGCGTGAATACGGCTATCAGCGTCTCGACCACTAGAGCCCTCATGCCGCCCCCGAGCGACACCACGGCCTTGCCGAACTTCGCAACGCATTCGTATACCAGCCTCCTAATGTCGGCGACAGCGTCGTTGAACGACTCGATGGGTACCTCCACCATGCTCACGTCGGTTACCTCAGCCATCGACGCGAGCTTCTTAACCTCCTCGAAAGCCCTCTGAGTGCGCTCGTCAACGCCTCCGCGGGGCACGAGGAGCACGATCTTCTTCACGCCCCCGAAGCCTATCCTGAGCATGGACCTAACTATGTGCCTCTCATCGAAGCCTAGAGTGGCTATAATCGCAGTCATTTCCGGAACACCCTAGCACTACTCAGCGAAACAGATTAAAAATTGTTTAGAAGGGTCTTCGAGAGCGGTCTAAACCACGTTGGTGGCTACGGTACTGCCCTACACATCCCCGGCAAGTAGCTTAGGGTGCGGGGGCATGGGGGTACGTAGCTAGCCGTATACGAGTGCACCAAGCTTGTACATACGTATACGCGTTCGGTGATACCCATAGAGATCCTAGATGAACGTTAAGGAGGGAAGAAGGCGCGATGTAAGCCGTGGACGCCTTCACGATGCAAGTCGTAGTGAAAATCTATTGCTTTGACTGCTCGCTACTCCCTTCGTCGGGAACGAGCCTCTGGAGCTTGAGGTGCTTGATTACCCTAAGCGCTTTCTCCACGGCCTCGTCAACGCTATCCGCAACAACGTTGAACACTATGTTCGTCCCGACGAGCCTTAGCCTAATGCGCTTCTCGGGGAACCCCTCGTACCTATACACGTCGATAACCTCGAGCACTACCTTCTTCGCCGTGGCTACCCCCCGTAGAAGCCTACCTCACGAGCGCTTTTGAAGGGCTACCCGCTTCGAATCCGCATCGGGATGGCTCATCACCTCTCAGACGGACCCAAGTCTCTTCATCTCTAGCCTACGCGCAGTAGCTATAATGGTTCGGGCCCCCGCTATAGATGGTGGTGAGCGCGCTGCGTAAACGCGTTTCGATCTCGGTGACGCTCCTACTCGCTCTAGCCCTAGCCCAAGTAGCGATCCCTACCCACGCTTCGAGCCCTAACCACCTCTCGGTGCCTATGGAGTGCCACGAGTACTACTTCTTCGAGATAATCAGGGTTTCGCATGGTTCTAGCGCCGTAAGCGGGGTTAGGCTCGACGTGCCGATCAATGCGTCGCTAGGCAACATAGTGCAGCGCTCGTGGATAGTCCTAGCGGTTAACGTTTCGAGGGGGTGGGTAGCTAACGTCTCGACCCCCGGGGTTAGGTACATCGTTGCTAGGGTAGTGGTTTGCTACCCCAACTCCACGTGGATGATTAGGCTCGTTAGGGCGTTCCTCTCGATACCAAACCTCTACCGCAACGAGAGCGTGCCGACGAAGATCCTTAGGGAGTACGTTGGGAAGCCCGAGCCCATAATAGTGAACGTGTCTAGGGCCTTCACCTCGTGGCTGAGAAAGGAGGGCGTACCCTTCTACGAGCTTAGCGTGGGTGGCTTAGCCTACCGCGCCGCCCTCTTCATCTACTGGGTGTACATAACGTACGTCCCCTCGGCGATACCCCACAGCGTTACCGAGACCGTGAAGAGTAGGCGGGGGGACTGCGACGACATGTCGAGGGTCTTAACGGAGCTACTGTGGTTCTACCGCGTGCCGGCGCTCATGGTCTACGGCTTCGTCGTCCTCAACCTAACGAAGCCCCTAGCCGGTAGCTTAGGGAAGCTAACGTTCGTCCTACCCAACGCTGGGCCCCACGCATTCGTAGTCGCTTACGTACCCCCCTTCGGCTGGCTCTCCGTAGACCTACTCGCTGGTAGCTACATAGCGTACCCCTTCATAATCGTGGAGATCACGAACGATACCCGGGTTAGCGAGAGCGAGGTGAGTAAGTTCGTGGAGACGTGCTTAACCCTCAACGCTACCGAGATAGCGTTCGTAGTACCGGCTTCGCGCGTAAACGAGGTCGCGAAAGCGCTTTGGGTACCCGTAGAGTACGTACTGTCTAGGGTAGCGAGCTTCGCAGCGACCTACGGCAACCCCGCGAACCTATCGATTTCGGCGATAACCGAGTTCCTCGACAGAATGTACGTCGAGGGGGTTAACGCCGTGCTAGCGCTGCTACGCTCCTTCGGCGTAGCGAGCCTGGGTAGCCTAGGCGTCGCGAAGTGGAGGTTTGGAAGCCTCGTCGACTTGCCTAGGTAGCTAGGCTAGATAGCGCCCCAGAGGATCCTTCTCGTCACTTCGTGCCTAGGGGACTCGACAACCTCTTTAGCGAAGCCCTCTTCGACTACGCGACCGCCGTAGATAACCACGAGGTAGTCCGCAATCCTAACGGCTTGGTGAGGCGAGTGGGTTACGAAGACGACCGTAACCCCTTCTTCCCTAACCAAAGCCCTTATCGACTCCTCGATCCTCCTACTGTTCTCGGGGTCTATGTTAGCCGTAGGCTCGTCTAGGAGTAGCAGCCTAGGCTTCATGGCTAAGGCCCTAGCTAGGCATAGCCTCTGCTGCTGACCACCGCTAAGCTTCGTCGGGGGCTCGAATAGCCTATCCCTAACTTCGTCCCACAGCATCGCCTTCTCCAAAGCCCACTTAACCACTTCATCAACTTCCTTCCTATCCCTAGCTACCCCACTCATCCTAGCAGCGATAGCGACGTTCTCGTAGATACTCATGTGCGGGAAGGGGTTCGGAACCTGGAAAACCATGCCCACCCTCTTCCTAAGCTCGTAGGGATCGACTTCCCGAACATCGACGCCGAAAACCCTTAGCGAACCCTCGACTCGAGCCCCCGGTACTAAGTCTATCAACCTGTTTACGCACCTCAAGAACGTGCTCTTACCGCTCCCCGAAGGACCTAGGATCACCGTGATCCTCCTAGGGGGTATAGAGACGCTAACTCCCTTAAGCACCTCCCTACCCTCTATCCAAACCCTTAGACCCCTAGCCTCTACCGCTGGCTTAGACTCGTCGAAGAGAGGCTTCGAAACGGCTTTCGCAAGCAGCGCGACCCTGGCTATAGCCTTAATCACGGGCTCCACCCGGTAACAACATTTCCTATACTAACCCCTTTGAACTGAACCAACGTTAGTATATATCGGGGTGTAGAGTGCTAGAGTGCCTCGGTACAGCTCTATAGGGTGCTCGTAGGGTATGGAGCCTAGGTACAGGAGGAGAGTTCAACTCGTTGGCGGATCCACTCTAACGATCTCCATACCCAAGGACTGGGCTAGGAAGGTGGGTATAGAGCCGGGTACCGAGCTCGTTCTAGAGGTTCTACCCGATGGCTCGCTTAGGATAGTTCCTCCGGGACGAGTAGTTGAGGGAGGCGAGGAGCTCGCGGTCGTTAAGGTCGGTAGGGATAGGGATGTCAATACCGTGGTTAGGGAAGTGATTTCGTATTACCTAGCTGGGTACAAGGCGATTAAGATAGAGTTCGATACCGTGGACGAGAGCTTCGCTCAGCAAGTCGTTTCGGCGATCCAGAGCACGGTTATGGGGCTCGAAGTGCTAGACGAGGATAGGTCTTCGATAACTCTGCACAGCGTCATCGACACCGAGTTCATGGATACGTGGAGCGCGGTCAAGAGGCTCATGAGGGTCGCCGCGTCGATGCTCGAGGACTTGATCAAGGCTATGAGGAGCTTCGATCGGAAGCTCCTCGAGAACATCGTTAGGAGGGATAACCTCGTGGACAAGCTCTACCTACTCGTCGTCAAGCAGATAACGAAGTCGTTGCTCGGGCTAGACGTATCGAGCCCCATAACCCCGCCCGAAGCCATACACGTGGTGATGGCGGCTAAGAGCGTCGAGAGGGTAGCGGACCACGCTACGGGCATGGCAAAAGCCCTGCTGGAGATGGGCGGCTCTCCACCGATACCCGAGGAGTACCTAGACCTAGTGTCGAAGGCTCTCGACGTCTTTAAGACTTCGTGTAAGGCGCTAGCCGAAATGAATAGGTCTCTAGCGCTAGAGGTGGCTAAGATGGTCGACGAGCTGAAGAGGCTCGAGAAGGAGATTAGGCAGCGCGTAGAGGTTTCCGAGCCAGCGCTGAGGATGTTGATGGAGGGGGTTAGGAGGGTGCTAGCCTACAGCATAGACATAGCGGAGGCGGTGCTAGACATAACCGCCCTTAGATCGAGGTCGAGGCGATGATGATACCTCTCCGCAGGTGACTCGGTGATCGGTTAGGGGATGGCTGAGCTAGCGAAGGGGCAGAGGGGGTCGCCGCGATCGAGCTCCCCGTAGGCTAGGTAGCTACGAGCGAAGCAACCCCCGCCACAGGTAGCTAAGTACCTACACCTCGCGCACGCTCGGGGTATCGACGTAGCCTTCCTATAGGCTTCGCTAGACACGTACTCCCCCCAAGCGCCCTCAACCCCCTTCTCCACGACGTTGCTAACGACGTAGTTAATCACGTCGCACAAAACGATGTTCCCGCTCGGAGTCAAGTCCACTACGCAAGCCCCTCGACACGTCGATGACACGAGGTTCCTACCGATTAGCTTCGCGAAGGGAGTGCACCAGCACTCTACGAAGACCCCTAGCTCCCTAGCAACGCTATCCACCCTCTCGAGCGCTTTAGCGAAGCGCTGAGCGTCTATCGCAACCCCGTTGATCCTAGCCCTACCGCAGTCCATCGCGGGAATCACCGAAACGGAGTTGGGCTCGAGCTTCTCGATTACGAACCTCAGCACCCTATCGACGACCCCGTGGTTAACCGCGCTGATAGTGATGTTCACGTGGACGTAGCTAGCGGCATCCCTAACCAGCTTGTAGCCCTCGAGAAACCTATCCCACGACCCAGCGCCCCTAACCGCCTCGAAGCTACGCTTATCGAACCCATCGACGCTCGTGTAAACCGCATCGAGTAGCTTAACCCCCTCGAGGAAGGGTCGGGGAATCGCTACGCAGCTAGTGAACACCGACACCCCTACCCCGAGGCTCCTACACAGCCTAGCTATCTCAACGACATCGCTAGGCCTAACCGCAACCGGATCCCCGCCCGTGATATGCACGTGCTCAACACCTAGCTCCGCAAACCCCTCGACAACCCTCTTAGCCTCAGCTAAGCTAAGCTCCCGCTCACCAACGTACATCGAGGCATAGCAGTGAACGCACTTAAGCGGGCACCTAGCCGTAAACACCCACACAACACTCCTCGGAGCGCTACACGACACACAGACACCCACGCGCTAAGCAGTTGGGGAATCCATAAAGTAGCGGGTCTAACCCCCTGGGGTCAGGCAGGGGCGAAAGCTCTTCACACCCTCCGCGTTGGAACGCTTCTTCATCCCCTAAGAAGCGCTCGAAGCCGGGGTTAAAGCCCTTGAACTCACGACCCTCGATTCTGTGGATAGGCGCTACGTTAAGTGTTTAAGTGAATCTGTATTTAGTCTCGTTCTTTGTTCTATTAATTCCGTTTCTCTAACACATAGCAAGCTTTATATTGTCGACTGCAGGGATATGTTTATGAGGTGCTGAACTTGGGTATTGGTTCTAGGGCTGCATCTCTACTAATTGCGTTTGCCGTACTAGCGTTCGTAATCGTATCTACGGCTACGATATTTGGCTATGGTACGCAAGTTCGTTACTTAAAGGCTTTGAGTATCTTCAACGAGTTTGCGTATAGGTATTTAGCGGGTAGGTTCGTCGAGATTTGCGTACCTAAACTAGTTGAGTTAGCTAAGAGTGGGTTTCTACATGCATACGTTGTTATCGGTAATCACCTAGTTGAGCTACCCATAGCAACATCCCTAAAGCTAGAGACTGCGTACTACGCTGTTGAAAACGGTAGTAAGCCAATCGAGTTAATCGAGTTGACACCAAGCGTAAACCCGAAGTGCATATACATCAAGCTACCAAGCAAAATACCGACACCCCTCAGCGTTGAGGAGGCTAGGGAGGTAGTCAAGGAGTACTTCCCTAACAACACTCTCGAAGCTTACCTACTCAACGTATCGATAGATCCTAGCCAAGACCCATATGCATCCATAGCACTTAAAGCACTACCCACAAAATTCGCAACACCCACGCCGCAACCACCGCGCACAAAGAGCTTAATCGTTTTGAGCACGCTTAACACAATCGCTAAAGCCCTTCGCATCACCATATCGATAATCTTCGTCGAAAACAACATCCCGAATATCCTCCAAGGCGCTTTAGAAGAGCCTCACAACCCCTTAATCTTAACACCTCTAGATACATGGGGTATAAGCCCGGGAATGCTAT
>CAZRDH010000123.1:0-4948 GCA_964598805.1 uncultured Desulfurococcaceae archaeon
AGACCTAATTAGGGGGAGGCTAGGGGTCTAACCCTCCTCGCTAACCTCGACGAACTCTATCTCCGCCTTCTCCCCTCCCTCCTCCGTCTCTCCACCGCCTTCAGCAACCTCCGTTGCGCCGCCCTCCAGGCTAGCGGTAGCTACCTCGCCCCTAACCGCGTCTAGCACCTTGGAGTACACCCAGAACTCGTCGGCTATAGGCGGTAGGTTCTCGAGCTTCATCTCGAAGCCGCACGCACTGCACTTAACGAACGCCGTCTTTATGCCAGTCCACCTATCCTCCTTGAGGTCTATGGATAGCGCGCTCGGGGCTCCGCATACGGGGCACTGCCTAAGGCTCTCCCTAGCCCTAGCCTTCCTAGCCTCCTGCATGAGCTTCTTCATTATCATCGTGGTCTTCCTCCACTTGCTCCTCCTCCTAGCCATGGGCCTACCCCTCGGTACCTACTGTGCATCGCCCTCTATAAACTAGGTGGTGGGGCCCGGGCTTAGTAGAGGGTTATCGCGCGCTCCCTTAGGGCGCTCACGATCTCCTCAACGCTATCGGCGAGCGAGATCACTAGGGGAATGCCCTCGCGCTCGGCTAGCGCTATGGCGAGGGGGTCGACGGTTCTCCTAGGGCCGTGGATAACGACGATCGCGGGCTTGACGGGGGCTACCCTCACCGCGACCATGGGGCTGCGGCCCATGGACACGCGGGTGAAGACCATGATCCTCTCGGTGGTTAGCCCCATGATGTACCAGAAGTCGTTGCCGCTAAGGTTCTTAATCGCCTCGACGCTATCGAGAATCGTGTAGCCGTACACGAGCCTATCCTCGACGATGCCCGATACCGGCACCCCCTTAACGATCTCTAGAGCCTCGTCGAGCCTCATGGGCTCCGAGAACTCCCCCATGTCGATGACCGCGCCCCCAACGATCCTCAAGTTGCCGACTAGCTTCTTCAGCGTCTGGAAGCCCCTACCCTCGTCAAGCCTAATCAGCGCCTCGACGAACTTCCTAAGGAACTTGAGTCCCGGGGCCCTCTTACCCTTCTCGTAGTCGCTTAGAACGCTAGGCGCTACCCCCATCGCCTTAGCGACCTCGCTCTGGGAGAAGCCGAATAGCTCCCTCCACTTCCTAAGCGCGGCGCTAGGGTTATCGCTTAGAACGACGTCTCCAGCTATCCTCCTAGCGACGATTTCCACCATGTACCTCAACTCCTTGGCCCCCAACGCAAAGCCCCTCCAATCCTTATAATCCCTCTCCCCACCGAACAAGGGTCGGTGGGCCCGTCGTCTAGCATGGTAGGATGCGGGGTTCGCCAAGCCCCGCCCGGGGTGGCGCCCGACTCGGGACCCCTCAAGGCGGAGATCCCCGTGGTCCCGGGTTCAAATCCCGGCGGGCCCACCAACCCCTCAATAATCCCTTCTCCCATACCGAGCCCTAGGTGCCTAGCTTGAAGCCCCAGCGCCGCTGGCTGCGCAAGAAGGTCGTTCGCGGGCTACTGATCGCGATAGCCCTAGAGGTCCTCGCGATCCTAGTCGTGCCCCTAGCGATAAACGTCGAAGTACCGGTTTCAGCGAGCGCGTGTAGACCCCCTCTCGCCAAGCCCATCGGGCAGTTGTGGGTCGGCAAGCTGGTCGTGAACGTCGTTAGCCTAGATATGAGCGTTCCCGGGGTTAAGCGCTTAGAGCCCTACATACTGATCGAGGGGGTTAACCACAGCGTCGAGATCCCGCTAGGGGCATTCAATGGGAGTAGCGTGAGGATCCACGACGTGGTTAAGGTCGTTCGCTTCGTGGGGCCCATGACCCTGGTAGTCGATATCGGCGAGCGAAGCATCGGGGTTCTACCGCCCTCGAGCGCTCGGTACGATCCAGAGCTCCGGGGGTACGTATTCCAGTACTTCTACCCAGGGACCTCGACTACCGCGACAATCGTGGTTAAGCCCGAGTACCGCTTCGCGCACATAGTTCTCTACGCTAACGAGAGCGTTAGGGTAGGTATCGAGCTATGCAACGGGGTTTCCTGTAGGCTCGCAGGTACCTACGCCTGTAACCCGGGTAAGTGCGTTATTAACGTGAGTAGCGTGGAGCCGTTCCAGTACGTCAAGACGTTCCTCGAGTATAGGTGCGGGCTCCTAAGCGTCGTAGCGTCGATTAGCGGGGTTTACGCTAGTGCTAGGGGAAACGCGTGGATTCTAGCTGCGGTTCTAGGCATAGTCGTGACCGTTACGGTTTGCATAGGCGTTAAAAAGGCTAAAAGGTTTAAATAGGTTCTTAATGTTTTGTGATTCACGAGCTTCGGGTGGTTACATGAGGTTGGCTAAGGTTGTACCCATCGTAATGCTGGTTGCTCTAGCCCTAGGCACTGCCGCGATCATAGTCAATAGCTCTGTCTACGCTCAGGCTAACTATAGCTGGATAGCCAAGGTGGAGAAGGTCTACTGGTTCAGGGTTCCACAAGAGAACGTGCCTTACGCCCTAACCACTGGCCAGATAGACGTGTACCTATTCGGCATTAGGCCCGAGATGGCTGCTAAGCTAGCTGGCAACCCCGCGATAAAGCTCTACTCCGCTCCCGCGGGCATCGAAGACTTGATACTCAACCCAGCGCCCGTCATGGAGCTAGCTTACGCTGGGAAGAACCTGACCAAGGCTGAGGCTGCTAAGCTCCTAGGCATACCCGAGATAGCGATCTCGCAGATCTACTGGGATCCCAAGAAGAAGGCTAGCATCGTCGACGTGTGCATTAGGCTAAGCAGCGTACCCAGCCCATTCAAGGTAGTTAAGCAGGCTCCCAGCAGCATAAAGATCAACCCGTTCTGCTTCAAGCAGATTAGATTCGCCATGAACTACATAGTCAATAGGCAGTACATAGTCAGCACCGTCTTCAAGGGCTACGCCATACCCATGTACGCGCCCTACAGCGCTGCCGACCCAACTTACCAGGTAATTGCGGACATAGTAGCCCAGTTCATGTTCACCTACAACCCCGACTACGCTAACAAGACAGTAACTAAGGTCCTAACGGAGGTCGGGGCCAAGAAGATCAACGGCAAGTGGTATTTCGAGGGTAGCCCCATAACGATACCCTTCATCATTAGGGTCGAGGACGAGAGGAAGATCATTGGCGAGATGTTTGCCGCCGAGCTAGAGAAGCTAGGTTTCGTAGTCAACAGGCTAGAGCTAACCTTCGGCCCCGCCATCACCAAGGTCTACGCTACCGACCCAATGGACTTCGAGTGGATGATCTACACCGAGGGTTGGGGCAAGGGTAGCATCGATAGGTGGGATCCATGGATTGAAGCCCAGTTCGCTGCCCCATGGTTTGGCTTCATGCCGGGCTGGCTAGAGCCTAGCTACTGGAACTATAGGAACGCTACCCTAGACAAGCTAACTGAAGCCATTTGCTTGGGTAAGGTGTCTAGCAAGGCTCAGTGGATCGAGTACCTAAGGAAGGCCGTGCTAATGAGCCTACAGGAAGCCATTAGGATCTGGGTAGTAACCCCGCTAACCATCTACCCAGCCTCCAGCAAGCTCACGGGCATAACCCTCAACCTAGGTAGCGGGCTAAGAGACATAGTCCTCAACCTAAGGAACTGGTATGTACCTGGCAAGGACTACCTAGACGTTGGTCACCTATGGATCTGGACTAGCAGAACCGTGTGGAACAACTACGGAGGCTTCACGGACGTATACAGCTGGGATCCAGTACACGCAACCGTAGACCCATGGATCTGGAGGAACCCATTCAACGGAGAGCCAATGCCATTTAGAGTAACCTACACCGTGCAAACCGCTGGGCCGAACGGCAAGATTCCAGTGCCTCCCGACGCCTTAAAGTGGGATCCAGCTAAGGGCTGGGTACCGATTGGTAGCGGTCACTACGCTAAGAGCGTCGTAATCTTCGACCTAAGCAACATGATCGGTAAGGAGTACCACGACGGCCAGCCCATTACCTGGGCTGACATCCTAGGTGACTGGGCTCTGTGGTTCGACATAGCCTACAACAAGACGAAGGCTAGCATGGAGCCATCGATAGCTAGTACTGCTCAATACACGCTACAGCCCATCGTCGCGATCAAGCCCGACTTTAAGAACAACAAGCTGTACGTATACATCAACTACTGGTTCTTCGACAAGAACTACATTGCCGACATGGCCGTAGTCACCAGCTGTGGCAACCCATTCGTAATGAACTTCGTGCAGCAGTACCTAGCCTTCGACTTACAGAAGTACGCACTTAGCGACACTAGGGCTAGGTCTAAGGGCATTCCGCAGCTCAACCTAGTGCTAAGTAGCCAGATGCCAGACATCATCAAGGCTCTAGAGGCGCTAAAGAGCGACGCTGGCTATAAGTACGCGGCTAAGTTCTTCACCGTGCCTGGCCAGTACACGCTACCCAAGGACGAGTTCTTCAAGTTCATCGACATGGCCATCAACTGGATCAAGAAGTACAACCTAGCTTGGATTGGCGACGGCCCGTTCATGCTAGTGTACTTCAACAAGGACGAGCAGAAGCTTATCCTACAGAGGTTCGACTACAGCGGCTACCCGATTAAGAACCTAGACGTGTACTTCGGCATACCGAAGTTCACTAAGATAGTGTCGCTAAGCGTCCCAACGATTAACCCAGGCGCGTCCGCGGTAATCACCGTTACCGTAAGCGGCGAGTTCCCGATAACCATCGAGTACCTAATAATCAACCCGAGCACCATGCAGCTCGTACTCAAGGGCAACGTGACTACCACTACGCCAACCGCCCTAATCAAGCTGAGCCCCGAGGAGACAGCCAAGCTATCGCCGTTCAGCAGCTACACCCTGATAGTCATTGCCTTCAGTAGCAAGGTTGCGATGCCCGCCGAGAAGGTCGTCGGTATACAGACTGGCATGGCCGTAGCCACCCTCAAGAGCCTAACGCAGCAAGTGAAGAGCACTGCGCAGAAGGTGAGTAGCCTAGCCGC
>CAZRDH010000124.1:0-4046 GCA_964598805.1 uncultured Desulfurococcaceae archaeon
TTCTACAATAGCGATCCCGTCGTGGGCTTGAGAAGAGACGAGGCTTTGGATAGAACGTGGAGGGAGAACGTTAGCTACTACTACATCACTAAGGGTTTCGGATCGCTAAAGCAGGTAGTGAGGGAAGTCGAGAGCTTCGTACTAGCTAGCGAGAAGCTTAGCTCTAGCGAGGACGAAGCGCTTCTCCAAGTTCTACAAGGGGTTTACCTAATAAACCACGGGCTAATTCCGTGGGGATTCTACGCAATCGAAACCGTTGATAAGAATGCGCTAACTCAGGGAAGCTCGTTAGGCGCGGGACTAGAGCCCCTCGTAATCTACGAAGTGTCTACGCGTTGTGGAGGAGTGAGAGTATCGTATAAGTCAACGATACCACGTAGCAAGGCGCGCTTCGCATTCCTAAGAACGTTAGGCTTTTGGCTAGCTGAACTAGCTAAGGAGAGCGTTGACAGAGTGCTTCATCACGTAAGGATGCCTCAAGTAGATTGCTGGGATGGGTTAGTGGATAGATCGAGGATAAGGTGCTACAACGTCGAGAAATTGAAGGATGTTGTCAGGGGTAGCGAAGAAGATCGTAGCTGGGAAAAGATGTTCCTAAGCGAAATCGTAGAAGATGTTGCTAAGCTCATATTCGAGCACGAAGTTGATAAGTGGCTAGATGATTACGTAGAGAGGCTTAAGTACGTAACACCACAGATATTCAAATCCCTAGAGGAAGCTCGATACAAAAAGTGCTCGAATCTCAAGTTCGATCACTGCAAGGTAGATAAGAGCAAAGACGAGAGCAGAAGTTTCTACTTTGTGACACCCATGAAGACACAGAAGAGTCTACGCGATATAGTTGCTCATGCGGGGCTGACGTCTGTTCATAGGGGCATAGCCTTCATATTCGAGGAGGCTATTGATGAGGATCGTGATTCGTCATCGCAAGAGCAGACGCAACACTCAGCAACTGCTAAGGAGACCAAGAGTAAGAAGTGTCGCTTCGTAGGTGTGTGCATAGCTATGCCATTCCCATTCAACAAGTTCATCGAGAAGTTCAAGCATTTTAGGTAGCATCGCAATGCTACAGAGTTTAGATGTATGACGATGGTAGCTAAGCGCTATTGCTAAAGATCGTTATTTTTGTCGTGCTCATTAAGGTTCTCGGTGTGAGCTTGAAGAAGGTTCTCGTTGTTGCTACGTGGGGTTGTCCTGCGCAGTGGGGGGATGCTAGCTATGTGCTTGGCGAGGATCTTGTTAGGAGGTTGATCGGTAGTAGAGGTTCTAGCGATCTTTATAGGGTTAGCTGTACGAGCCTATCTATTCTAGTGGATGCTTTGAAGGGCGTTGGCTTGGATTACCGCGTTGCGTTGGTTATTCTCGATAGCTTAGTGGATAGGTATAGGGGGAGGCCTACGGGTTCGAAGTGCTTTGAGTGTTACGAGAATGCGTTTAGCGGTTTAAGTGGGTTCGAGGGTTTTGGTAGCTATCGAGACTTACTGAAGTTCGTTGAGGGGCTCTCGAGGGATGTAATTCGCTGCCTGCTTGGCGATAGCGATCGCGTTAGCATCGTCGTTGCTCCGGCTATAGGGTCTCCTGGTGGGGAGTGGGTTTTTCGTGGTGGTGCAAGGGATTTCGCTGCCGTGTCCATGATGAAGCTCTACGGGATTGCGGAGAGCTACGTACCCGACCTCCTAATCGTCGATACTACTCACGGGGTTAACTACATGCCTACGGAGATCGCGTACGTATCTAGGCTTTTGCTAAGCGCTTTACTACCTAGGAAGCTCCTTGACAACGGTGGTTCTAGGTACTTAGAGCTCCTCGTGGTTAATAGCGATCCCTACCCACCATCAGCTCGGCAACCCGAGCTAAGCCTAAACGTCGTCTATAGAGAGCGTGTGAAGGCCGTTCATAGGCTAGACGCCGTTCCTAAGGTAATCGCTAAGCCTAGGCCTATCGAGAATCGAAGCGTTGAAAAGGGCGTTCTAGAGCGCGTTAAGGAGCTTAACCGTAGGTACGAGAAGTACGCGCACATCTACTTAGCTACGAGCGCGCCCCTACCCCTAGCGCTATGCGCTACGTGTAGTGAGGTTAGCGACGAGAATCTCCTCGGAGAGGTATACGAGCTGTGGATAGATAGCGCAGTCATCGAGGGTAAGAGCGTTTATAGGCTCGTTAGGTTAGTACCGGAAGCCGTGTACGCATACATCGTCGCGAAGGAGTTTTGCCGCTTCGTAACCGAGAAGGAGGCTAAGGGTAGTGAAGTAGGGCTAGAGCACTTCGGGAGCCTCGCTAAGCTCTATGGGCTAGTCGACGAAGCTTACGAAATCCTCGTTAACGACGAAGTTAAGAGGATCGAGCAAGCACTGAGGGAGAAAGCCCTTGACGTCGATGAGTGGGTAAAGCTATGCGAAGTATACGGGGAGTGTAGAACCGTTCCTAAACCGGATAAAAGGACTATGATTGCGCACGGAGGTCTACAAAAGGAGTTCGTCGAGGTTAACCCACGCAAAAAGATGGTTCGATACGTAAAGAGCCTAAACATCGACGAGGTATTAGAGGAGATAGTTTCGAGCCTAGAGGAACCGATACTGTAGCCCAGCAACGCGCCAACTCGAATCGTAAACGCGTTGAGGATATGGATAGATACTCGCCTCAACTATACGAAGAGACCCCTCCTCAACCATTGCGAAGCGCATAGCTACGCGATTCACTAAGTGAAATCCCGTTAACACTTTGAAACGCCTTGCCGAGAAAATGCGGTTGCGTGCTTAACGAGCGTTTCGCGTTAGAGGCGCTCATGGGCTACAGCTTTATCTCGTACATCGTTAGGCAGCAACTCAATCTTGATTTAGGTTGTAGAATAGAGCATCGCTAAAGTACTTAGGGATACTGAATAGCTTGATAAGGAGCTTCCCATCGAAGTTGATATTGTTTCTTTGTTAGAGTAGTTTTGTCGCTCGTTCTATCGCTTCGTTGAGTACGTCGTACACTGAGTCCCTCCTCTTTTCTGCGAGTAGCTCTATGAGCGTTCGGTATAGCGGTATCTGTGGTTTGTGTATTACTCCGCTCGGCGTGTGTATTGGGTACAGCACGTTGTGTAGGGTCATGTGGTTTGCGAGTTCGTATAGCTCTCGATTTGCCGCTGGCTTGATCGGCTTGTCCATGGTCTCCAGCACCGCTTGGGCTACGTTATCGAATTCCCTAGCTAGCGTTGGTGGTATCGTTCTGAGGGCTTCTTCGAGTACGCGTGCTTCGGATTCGATTAGCCAAGCAACGTCGTTTATGCTCAACCTGCATAGCTTTGGTAGGTACCCGGGGTTGGTACCGGCTATGAACTCTATGAGTTCGAGGCTCGCGCTACACCCTCTAAGCCTCGAGTACTCGCTGTATAGCGCTTCGAAGTGCTGCTCATCCAGACCATCGATGGGGATGTACTTAGCGAAGTACCCCCTCAACCTAGTCGCAACCTGGTTCGTGGCTATGAACCCTTCGCTACAGGTTAGTACGAGCTTAACGTTCTCGAGCTGCACATTCTTAGCGAGTAGCCCGGCGACGGCTTCGAGTCTAGCGATAGCCGTAAGCCTATCGGGGTAGAGTAGGTGGTACTCGTCGATCGCTACGACTAGCTCGGTAACGCGGTGGAGGAGGGCTCTACGCAAGCGCTCGACGACCTCGACTAAGTCGATAACCCTACCCAAGCCGAGCAACTCAGCGAAACCCCTAATCACCTCCTCAACGCTTTCAACACCCGTCAAGTCCTCTAGAACCCTCTTGCGAACGTCTATAACGATACCCCTACCGCGCCTACGGGAAACGAAGTACTTTACGAGCTCGCTCTTACCGCACCCCCTAGGGCCGTAGACAACGACTAGGCTCCACGAATCGATAGCCCGCTCGAGCTCACCTACTTCACGCACGCGGTCATAGAAAGGAGTTCCGAGGCTAGTTCGATAACCGCGATCCACGTAGATACCCATCGGCAAACACCATTCAATTCCATGCACGCTAAGCTCGAGGAAGCTAATAAGCCTTTTTCGCCCGTACCTAGCGCACTAAAT
>CAZRDH010000125.1:0-12957 GCA_964598805.1 uncultured Desulfurococcaceae archaeon
CTATATACTCCATAGCGGCTTTCGCACCCCCGCTAGCTACGGCTATTGCGGCTGGGCTAGGCTCGGCGATGGCGGATCTGGCCCTTGGCTACGGGATATTCGCTCCAGCTACCTTCGTAATCAAGTTCTGCGAGGGTTTCGTGGTCTCGAAGCTCATGTCCATCGTATCCATGGTTAGGGAGAAGGGCTCGACGCCACTGTGGCTAAGGGTCTTAACCCCCGTGGTTGGGGGAGGGATTGCGGCTACGATAGCAACGCTATCCCTTGGAGGCGGGGGTATGGGTGTAGAGCTCGGGTTGACGCCCATTAAGCTCGCTGGGCTCGAGATAGTGCTGCCAACGGTATCCATAAGCTTGCCCCCCGCGGTGTGGGCCGTTATAGCGGGGCTAGTCGTAGCGCTATCGATTGCCACGGTCGTTACCTCTAGGTATAGGCCCTACGTCCTCTGCATGGCGATAGGGGGCATGATTATGGTGACGGGGTACTTCCTCTACGAGTACTTCGTGTCCAACCCCCTAACGGGTAGGCCGCCCATAGCCGCGGTATTCGAGATACCCGTGAACGTAGGTCAGTTCGCTGCAGGCATAGTGATTGCGCACGCAGTGATCGGCTTTGTCCAGCGGGCTAGGGGTCTCGGTTAAGAGCCTAAGGGTCTTTTCCCGAAGGGGCGAGCCCATCGTTCGCGACGCTAGCTTTAGCGTTGGGGAGGGCGAGCTAGCGATCGTGTTCGGTAGGTCTGGGAGCGGGAAGACCACGATTCTTAGGTGCCTAGCGGGGGTAGCCCAAGGGGTTTTCGGGCTTAGGGTGGAGGGTAGCGTATCGATAAGGGGCTCGACGCTATCTAGGGAAGTGCTTAAGGAGTTCGTTAGCTACGTACCCCAGGAGCCGTGGAGCGCCATCGCGAGCCCCTACCCCATAACAGAGCTCCTCAGCTTTACCCCGGCTACCAAGCGGGATGTAGAGTCCGTGGCTAGGGAGCTAGGCATCGAGGGGATTCTATACGAAAACACTTCGTGCTTAAGCCCCGGGGAAATTCAGAGGCTCCTCATCGCCGAAGCGTGGTTGGGTAGGAAGAGGGTTCTGCTCGTAGACGAAGCCCTTAGCTACCTAGACGAGAGGTCTAGGAGCGTCGTCGCGAAGCTCGTTCGGGACCTAGTTGAGGAAGGGGCTACCGCCATAGTCGTGGATCACGTTCTCGATACGTGGAGGGGCTCGTACACCAAGGCGATACTCGTCGAGGGTGGGGTCGCTAAGGAGGTTAGCGACGATGTGGTGGAGGAGTACGCTAGGGAGTTCAAGGGCGTGGTCAAGCAGCTCGAATCCCTTAGGCCTAGGGGCTCCAGCGAGATCGTTCTCGAAGCTCGGGATACCTGGTTTAGGTACCCCGATTCGAGGGAGTTCGTGATCGAGGGGCTTAGCCTAGAGGTGTTTCGAGGCGAGGTACTGGTCATTCGCGGTGCGAGCGGTCGGGGAAAAACAACCTTGCTGAAGGTGTTGGCGGGGATCTACCGAGCCTCTAGGGGCTTCGTGAAGGCTCGCGCGAAGCCCCAGCTCGTTCCCGAGAACCCGCTGCTCTACATCTCTAGCCCGACGCCTCGAGAGGAGCTCGGGGGCGACGAGGGGTTAGCGAGGGTAGCTGGGTTAGCGAATAGGTTGGATACCCCAATAGCGTTCCTAAGCGGTGGGGAGCGTCGGAGGCTAGCCATAGCCTCGGCGTACCGTAGGAGCCCCGAGCTACTGCTCCTAGACGAGCCCTCCGTAGGGCTCGACCCGTGGAGCGCTCTATCGGTCGCTAAGCTAGTCTCCCACCTAGCTCGAAGCGGTAGCGCCGTGGTTATCGCGACCCACGACCCCTACCTACGGTTCCTAGGTACGAGGGTGGTAGAGCTATGAGGTCCCTCCTAGGGATCGTGACTAGGTACGTCTACCGAGCGCTATTCCTCTACGGGGCAACGCCCCTGCGCTTCGGTTCGACAGCCCTAGCGGTAGCCCACGTAGCTCTATCGATGTGGATCCTATCCGCGGGCAAGATCCTCGGGCTCGCGATCGCGACCGCGGGGCTAGTGGCTATCTACGCTGCGTGCGGCATGGCTAGGCTCCCGCTCTACGCTGGGATCCTAGCGTCGATCCCCGGCGCGTGGATGGGGCTCACGACCCTAGCCACGCAAATCGCTTCCCATAGCCTAAACCCCTTGGCGTGCCTATGCGTATTCGCTAGGTACACCATGGCCTCGCTCAACGCCCTCTACCTCCTCCACGCGGCTAACGTAACGGAGCTCTCCTACGTCCTCAGCAAGGTTTCTCGCGAAGCCGCTCTAGCGCCCTTAGCCATAGCGAGGATGGGGGTGCTAGTTAAGGAGGTTGCCGATATGTGCGAGATACACAAGTTGAAGGGGGTACCGACCTCGAGGACCCTAGCCATGGCCTTGGTTAGGAGCGAGGAGGTCGCGGAGCTCATGGAGGAAGGGCTGTGGGTGAAATCCCTTAGGCTCGAGCCAAAAACCCTCTACTCGAGGAAGGGCTTGGCCCTCCAGCTAGCCTTAGTACTGCTGGACCTCGTCGTCGCGATAGCGCCGCTACCCTAGCTCGGGGGAGGCGGAGGCGATGTGCTTACACCAACCTGGCTAGCCCCTGGTTGCGCTGAGGTCCTCAGCTCGTTGAGCATCCTCTTAGCGCCAATGAGTATGAGTACCGTGGCTACGAGGTCTAGAATCCCCCCGACCCTGAATATCATTAGTATCACGGCTATGACTAGGAGCACAGCACCGATCTTTATCAGCGTACCATCCCTAGCTACGTCGCCTAGCCTCCAGAGCCCTATGGCGACCATTATTATGCCTATGAGTGCGAGGATCCCAGCCACGATTATGAGCGCTCCGCCAGCGAGTAAGCCCCCAATTGCGGGGCCTACAGCCCTAATCACCTCGGCGGGGCTGCTACCCATGGGGAGCGTTATAGTGTGGCCAGCAGCGCTAAGCGCCGCGGCTATCGCGATCCCTATGCCGACGATCACGAGGATCAACGCTGCTATGATCAGCTTGACTCCGGTAAAGCCCGTGCCGAACACATGCCTATCGTAGTCCCTCAGGTTCCTAAACCCGGTGTAGAGGAAGTACAGCGCGAAGAGCCCTATGATGAACCCGATGACGAACGCTATACCAATGCTGACGAGAGCTGCGAGCACGCTCATCGTGCTAACGCCCGCGGCAATCGCGACGACTGCTCCCACGATGAGCACTATGGAGCTAATTAAGTTGGCTAGGCTCCACTTGTACACGCCGTTAACGCCCTCGATAAGTAGGTCCCTAGGGCCCGAGCTAGACAATCGCTTCACCCGAGACCGCGTTGCATTCCCTAGCTACGTATGGGAGGTATATATCGCTTGTGCTGGCGGTCAGTAGGAGCCCAAAAGCGATTTCTTCACCCGTCTAGCGCCCGTACCCTCATCATCCCCTAAGCGATTTGTATCCCTAGCCTATGAACCGTATCGTGGATCGCAAGGTGCTGCGCTTTGGAAGGTGGGGACTGGACTAGGAAGTACTTCGTTGAGCACGGAGAGCTATTCGTCCCCGTTATGGAGTCGAGCGAAATGCTGGAGAGAGGGAGGAAGCTAGCGGCCGCAATACTCAACTACCTTAGGAAGAGGGGGTTCGAGAACCCGAGGATTCTAGACGTTGGCTGCGGAACGGGGAGGGTATCCATACCCCTCGCCTACGGAGGGGCCTTCGTCGTGGGGATAGACATATCCCCCCTCTACGTATCTATAGCGCGCAAGAAGGCTGAAGAGCTAGGGGTTTCGGATAGGGCTAAGTTCGTTGTTTGCGACGCTAGGAAGATGAGTAAGTGCGTATCTAGGTACGCCCCCTTCGACGCGATAGTGTTCGTCTGGACGACCGTCATCGGGTACTACGATAGGGATACCGACGTCGAGATCCTTAGGGAAGCCGCTGAGCTTAGCCACGAGCGAACCAGGTTGATGGTCCTCGACACGGCTAGCAAGGACTTCATCTCGTTCCTAAGCAACTTCGTGGGTGGAGCGAGCTGGTTTACGGACTACGGCGATGTGGTTGTCGTGGAGACCCCTAGGTTCAACCCCGCTACGGGCGAAGCGCTCTCGACGCAAGTATTCTACAGGAAGCGCGGTAGGGACTTGATATACATGGGGGAGGCTAGGTTTAGGGTTAGGCTCTATACGCTCGACGAGCTAGTGGACGTAGCTAAGAGGGCGGGTTGGTGCTTAAGCGAGGCTTTTAGCAGGCTATCTACTGAAGAGCCTTATCGAACCCTCGGCGCAATCAACGCTGTTTTCCGCAGGTGCTAGAGAGTAAGAGCGTTTCTTGCTGAGTATAACTGTTTCTACCGTTTGCAGCGTGGGGTGTATAGTTTCTACAGCGGGTGGAGCTCGAGAAAAGCGTGGGGTGGAGGAGGTGTTCGGGAGGAGGAGAAGGGAGAGGAAGGAGGAGAGGAAGGCGCCGATAACCGCGGAGCCCAGCGTGCTATGCGTAGCGCTACCCATGCCGGTGTGCATAGAGCTTAGCAAGGCGGTTAGGGAGAGTAGGTAGCGCGTAGGCAAGCGCCTCGAAGCGAAACCGTTTTTCCACCGTGGTTTGTGCGAGGCTTCTCGCGTAGGTAGTTAGCTTATACACGGCGAGACTAAGCTTCTTCTCGGTGATGAGGAGTCCGGGTCCTGAATCGGGGTGATGTAATTGGACTTCGCTGAGGGCTACGACCCTATAGAGCTCGCTAAGAGGGTTGAGAAGCTCGTTACCGTTGAGGAGGGCGGGGTGGTTAAGCGGTGGTACTGGAGGTTCAGGGGCGGTAGGTGGTACGGAGGCATAGCGACGGGGGATGCCGTTGGCTGCTGCCTTAGGTGCGGCTTCTGCTGGGCGTGGAGATACGCGTGGGCTACGAAAGGAAAGTACCTTCTCGGCCCCGAGGAGGTCGTGAGTAGGCTCGTCTCGATTGCTAGGTCCCGCGGGTATAAGCAGGTTAGGTTGAGTGGTGGGGAGCCCACCATAGGCTTCGAGCACACGCTGAGCGTTATCGAGGGGTGCGTAGCTAGGGGTCTTAGATTCGTGCTGGAAACGAACGGGGTGCTCATAGGCTTCGACTCCTCTATCGCTAGGGAGATCGCTAGGTTTAGCGGTAGGGGTATCGAGGTTAGGGTATCGATAAAGGGGTGTACGCCAAGCGAGTTCGCTAGGCTAACTGGTGCTAGAGAGGATGCGTGGAGCCTCCAGCTTCGAGCACTAAGGAACTTGCTTAGGGAGGGTCTAGAGCCTTGCGAAGAGGTTTACCCAGCCATAATGCTCAGCTTCTCTACGCCTCAATCCGTTGAGTACGTTATGCAGAAGCTTCGCGAAATAGACGAAGCGCTAACTAAGTGCATAGACCCGGAGTACGTCTTCCTCTATCCCCACGTCGTCGAGCTCATGAGGAAGAGAGGGCTCAAGCCGTTGAAGGCCTACAAGCCCAGCGAAATACCTAGCGAGCTGGTGTAGCGCTTTGACTGTAATCGCTTTAGGAGGTCCCTGAGGGGTCTAGCGCCTTACTCTAACAGCATCTGCTTGCGCTCCCTACCTAGGCTTAATCGCTACGAAGCCCTTGGCCCCCTCGACCCACCTAACCCTCTCGAAGCCTGCTTGCTCGAGCCTCCTCTTCACACCCTTGACTATGCTAACCCCGCTATGCTTGCGGGGCTCCCCCGTGTAGTGAAAGAGCTTGGCGCCGGGCTTCATTACCCTGAAGAGCTCTCGATAGAATTCGTAGCTATAGAGCTCCCCCGCTAGCTCGAACCTAGGCGGGTCGTGGATAACGTAGTCGAAGAAGTCGCTGGGCATCTCCCTAACTACCTCCGAGGAGTCCCCGAGGAGCACCATCGCCTTCCCGAGGGAGCGGGCTAGGGCTAAGGGCTTGCTCCACGGGTTAAACGAGGCTATGGCTATGACCGCGGGGTCGAGCTCTATCGAAACCACTAGCTCTGCCCCTAGGGATAGAGCCGCTATAGCCGTGTACCCAAGCCCTAGACACGTATCTAGCACCGCACCACGAAGCTTCCTCCCGAGGCAGCGAACCTTAGCTACAGCGTCTTGAAGGGGGTCGCAACCCTCTATCCTATGCATGTGGATACCCCCTATCTCCACAGTCGGGGGCTTGAAGGGGGCTACGAACCTGAGCTTGCAGTACATAGAGCTCGCATCGCTAAACATCGCTACGGGCTCTAGGCCTCGGCGAGTCAATGCGTAGACGCTCGTGGACTCCGCGGCTTCCTCAAGCGAGTCAAAGTCTATCGATAGGGTCTCGCGACTCCACTCGATAACGAGCTCATCCCCCTCGATTAGGGCTAGGCTCATCGAGAGCCATAGGTCTAGCGATACCGAAGCCTCGCGAAAACCCCTTGCGCGAGCCTCTAGAGCCGTCAAAGCGCTCCAGGGATCTAGCAAGGGGGTGCGTATATGCGTGAAAACCACTTCCCTAGACCTAGGGAGCTCCCTACGTAAATCATCTAGGAGCATCCCTACCCGCTCCTCAGCAAACCCCTCCTAGCCAAGGCCCTAGCGAGCCTCTCGGCAACGCTCCTAGACCTCGTCCTAAAGATTATCTCGTCGCCAACCTCCTCAGCGATAACGCCCCAACCCCTAAACTCCTCGATTAAGTCCCTAGCCCTAGCATCAGCGACTATAACGAACATCCCCTGGGGATCCCTACGACTAAGCACTTCCCTAACCACCTTATCCAAGCTCAAGGCGATCACCAAGTGAGTCGGGTAGGAGCCGACCCCGCTTCATGTACCCGCGGACCGCGGGTATCAGCGGGGCCCGGATCCCGTAGAGGGTTTACGTAGGGAAATGGGGTTAAAAACGAAATCGAGTTGGGGTGGGGAGGGGCTTACCTAAGCGAGCCCCTAACCAGGGTGTCGACGAACTCTATCCTCTTAGCGATTTCCTCCGCGGCTAGCTCGATAGGTATTTCGCCGCTAAGTACCTCCTCGAAGCAGTCGTGGATGAAGATCCTCAGCGGTACCTCGACTAGCGCGATCCTCTCATCGAGTTTGTGGAGCTCTCGATAGTGAATTTCGTTGAGTACGGCCTCGGGAGCCTCCTTAGCGAAGTCTACGTGCTTGATTAGCTCCTTAACGCTGTGAGCTTGGTTTGCGGGGACTAGGAAGGCGATGAATACCCTATTTAGCAATTCTTCTTCGCTTCCCGGAGCCTCTCTCTGAAGGAGCTTAGCTAAGGCGATTAGGGTTCGAAGGTTCTTAACGAGATCCTCGTGTATGTGGCACGTAGTTGGGGAGCCAAATGCTAGGAAGTACGTCATTTCACATCGCCTCGCACCTATCTACGGATACGCGTACCTCGTTTGCGAGCGGGGTCCTGATCTTGAGCATCGCGTTGACTAACCCTAGGTACTCTAGCGGGCACGCAGTTGCAAACGATGTTTCGACGCACTTCGATAGCTGAGCCCTATACCATAACCTCCTGAACTTCCTAACCTTCCCCCACCTCATAGTCTCTCCCTCCTCGATGAATATCCATAGCTTCCTAACGTGCGAGAACCACCACTGGGGTAATCGCTGAACGAGCTTCTTCATACCGTCCTCGAACGCTTGAGATAGGTTGCTTATCGATTTAATCCAGGGGTATACGATGAGGGGCGCTCGAATCATTACCGTGCTTACCAACGTAGTTTTCGAGCCGCGAACCGAAGCTCGTGGAAGCGCGTTAACGACCTTAACCCTGACATCGCCGTACACTTCATCAACCCAGTTCCTAGCTCCGTGCTTAACGGAGAGCCTCACCAAGAAGTTCAGCTCCTCGATTCCTCCAAACCTCCTCGCATCGCTTAAGAGCTGCACATCGATGTCGAGGGGGAGGTAGAAGCAGCATAACTTCGTTAAGATGCTCTTCAACTCCTCGAGGCCTACGCTCTTAGGAGCTGTAACCTCGATGCAGTTACCGTCGAGGCAAGCAACGTAGACGTTAATTGCATGAAGCTCTCTCGCCGTGAATACCTCTAGGTTCGGAAAGATCAAGTTACTCACCTCAAAAATGGGGAGGGGCTTACTTTGCGTAACTCGCTATCCTACGGAGTCTCTCCCTAACGTCGGCGAGCACTGCGTATACGTGGAGTACGCTCGTTAAACACGTTAGCGCAACGGCGGTAACGAGCGTCTTTAGCGAAGGCCCTGTGAACAGCATCGATAACCACGCCGCGCACCCAAGGGCCTCGGCAATGTACATAGCCGCAATGATGCTCCTAACCGAGGCCATGTACGTCACCTACGAGCTTTCTCGAGCTCCTTAACTAAGTCGCGTAGCTCTAGGGCTACCAGCATGAAGCTCCAGCACGTCGCTAGCGAGAGCATCGCTGCGAACACTAGCGCTATGTATACGCTCGGGAACGCAACGATCATCGAGCACAGCACGCCGCTGCACACAGCGAACAACACGAAGAGCGCTCTATGGATCGACTTAGCAACCCCTTCGCTCATCCGAGGCCTCCCAAGGCCCCTCCCCACCCCCTTCAACTTGTTTCGGAACCCGAGGCCCATGATCCCACCAAACAAGGAGCATGGGTCTGCTCCCCCACCCCCGGGGATCTCATCGCCCCCGGGTAGCGCCCGGGGATGCTCGTCCCCCACGGGCTTTGCGCCCGCGGGGTGGGGGCGGTGCTACCGCCTCCTATCCGGGGGGTGGGGTATATATACATTTATGATTCGTACAATGCTACGCACCTGAGAGAGTATTTTGGAAGGTCCAAGCACAACTCTCCTGTTATGTGTAATCAATGTTTTTGGGATCCACGTGTACGGAAACGTTGGGTCTCTGTAGAAGGGGTGCGGAGTTGCGTAGCGTTATCGGGGTTCTCGGGGGTAGGGTTTTTGGTTTTCGTCATCTAGCTTGTGTTGCGAGGTGGAAGCATAGGGTTAGCTCCTAGCTCTCGGTTTGGGTACCTCATGGCGCTGTCGATGGCTTTGATGCTGGGTGCTACCCTGGTTAGGGCGGCGTTTATGTATGGTGGTGGGGCTGCGCTCGCTCTAGAGGTTGCTCACGGGGCTACGGACGTTGTTGCGACGGGCTTGGTCGTAGCCGCGGTGGTTCTCTCTCGATCTGGGTTCGCTAGGAGGCTTCCTTATGGGTTGTATAAGCTCGAGGACCTCGCTTCGCTTGGCATAGCGATTGCCCTCGCTTACCTAGCGGTGAGCCTAGGTATCGAGGGCTTAGCGGGTCCCGTACCGCGGATAGCGTTGATCGCTGGCGTAGCCCAGCTATCCTCGGTTCCGCTCGTGTTGGGCTCGGCGCTCGTTAAGTTCGTTGCGGCTCGGGAAGCTGCGTCTCCCGCGATTAGGAGCGATGCCGTTCACACCGTTGGCGACTCCATAGAGGCGCTCGGGGTCGGCATAGGGCTCCTGCTATCTTCGTACCTATCGACGCCCGTAGCCTACCGAGCCTCCGTCGCCATAGCGGTTGCGGGTGTTTGCTACGCTGCTTACGAAGCGGGTAGGGATGGGATTCTAGCCCTCCTGGACCTCCCCGTGGATAGGGAGGCGCTCGAGGCTATAAAGCGCATAGTTAGGGACGTGGCCCCCGGATTCGAGTTGAGGAGCGCTAGGTGTAGGTGGGCTGGGCCAGCGCTATTCGTCGAGCTCGTGCTCGAAGCCCCGCCCCTAGCCGTAGTGGAGGACCTACACGCTCTATCCAAGAGGATAGAGCTCGAGATCTCTAGCAGGATTCGCTACATCGTGAGCGTCTCCACAATGTTCGTGCCTAGGAGGAGGGAGAGGATAAGGGTTTGCATACCCTGCGACGAGCCTAGCCTAGACTCCCTAGTCTCCGAGCACTTCGCTAGGGCTAGGTACCTAGCGATAGTCGATGTGCGTGGGGATAGGATAGAGAGAGTCGAGTTCGTCGAGAGCCGAGAGGCTTCGGGCGGTAGGGAGAGGTTGGTGGGGGCATCGATTGCTGAGTACCTCGCTAGGATGGGGGTTAGCGACGTAGTGGTCTACAGGATGGGGGAGATAGCCTACGCCCTACTCCTTAGGCATAGGATAGTGGTTTGGAGGGTTTCGGAGAGGGATAGGGTTTCGAGGGTTATCGAGAAGCTGATTGGGGGCGAGCTCGAGAGGATGGTTAGCCCTACTTGCGAAGAGCCTTGGTCGAGGCATGGGTAGAAGCGAGCCTAGCCGAGCCCACGCCGGCGAGTATCGTAGCCGCGAGTATTAGGGATGCGCCTACGCACTCGATTAAGCTCATGGACTCGCCCAGCATTGCGTGGGCTATCAGCGCGGCGTAGACGGGCTCCGTTTGGTAGACCACGGCCGCGGTAGCGGCGTCGACGAGGCGCTGCCCAACTACCTGTAGAGCGAATGCCGCTACGCTACAGGCTATTCCTAGGAACGATAGCCCAGCTAGGGAAACGCTCGTTAAGCCGTGTGGACCGCCCGTAAGCGCGTAGTCTAGGGGTAGGAACGCGGCTACGGGAGGCACGTTCTCGAAGAACACGAAGGTCATTGGGTTGCACTCGCTATACCTCGACACGAGGACTACCTGAGCTGCCCACGCAACGGCCGAGAGCAGTATCAGCGCGTCCCCGAAGCTCAGCCCGCCGCTAGGCTTCGTCATTAGGTATAGCCCAGCTATGGATAGCGCGAGCGCAGCCCCGAGCTCGTGGCTATACGCCCTCTCAACCATGGATGCGTAGGCGTGTACGAAAACCGTCGTGAACCCCGTTATGAACGCAGCTCGAGACGCTTCGGTTAAGTGCGTGCCAACGGCTTGCAGTCCTAGGCCCGCAGTATACGCTATGCCCGTCGCTAACCCGCCAACAACGCACCTCCGGGTAACAGCCTTGCCTTTACGTAGCGCTGACATCGCTACGAAGGGGGTTAGCGCGGCTAGGGCTATCGAGCTCCTAACCCATAGATACGTATACACGTCGACGTAGCTCATAACCACCTTTATCACTGGGAAGGAGGCTCCCCACGCTACGCACGCTATCGACAGTATGAGTATGCCCTTAGCAACGCTCCTTAAGCTCACTGAACCACCGCAGGAACCGCTAAAGCCCTCGCTTAAAGCGGTTGTTACGCTACGCTAGCACGCATAGTCTGAGGGTGTAGCGGTTTGAGAGGACTTAACGATCCTTAGAACGTAGGAATCGCCCTCCTTAGATAGCGATACGGTGCCGATACCGAGCCTAACTACGCTAGATGCCAAGCTCTTTACGCAGTCCCTAGAGTTCGACACGACGATCACGACGTCCCCAACCCTAGCCTCAGCTAGCTTCCTCATGGCCTTCGCGACGGCCTTGGGGCACTCGAGCTCGCGCACATCAACTTCGTGCACGGTCATCCGCATCGCCGCGGGTACATACTGTGCGGAAGCCTATATCGCTAGCGATTCCGTTCGGCTAAGCGTAGACGGAGGACTTTAAGGCGTGGGTCGGGGAGGTTTGCCGGGGTTGATAGCATTGTGTTGCAGCTCGTCTCGATTAATAGCTCTATCCGTGCTAAGCTTCTCGTAGCCTTGGTCCCGCTAAGCGTTCTCAAGCCCCACGAAGCCGTTATCGAGGATCGCGTTAGGGAGCTCCTAGAGGACATCAAGTGGCGGGGCGCAGTGCTGAAGCCCGTAGTCGCGGACTTCAAGACTATGGTGATTCTAGATGGGCACCACCGCGTCGAGGCGCTAAAGAGGTTAGGAGCTAGCTACGTACCCGCGCTACTAGTGGATTACGATAGCGATTGCGTATCGGTATCGAGCTGGAGAAAGCGGGTTGCGGTCAGCAAGGAGATGGTTAGGGAGGCTGGCCTCAGCGGCAAGCTACTTCCACCTAAAACCAGTAGGCACGTGCTGTGCTTCGAGGTTCCCGAGGTTAGGATCGGGATAGAGATGCTCGTCGACTAGCGCCTGCGCTTCCTGGGGATGGGTATGAGCGCGGGGACCCTAGACGCGTACTCGCGGTACCTCTCCCCCCAGTACTCCACGAGCTCCCTCTCCTCCAACCTGATTAACGCTATCCACAGCGGTAAGAGCGCTACACACGTAGCTAGCCCCCACGAGCTATCGAAGGCGATGGCTATCGAGAACAGGTTGGCTAGTGTGCAGGCGTAGAGGGGGTGCCTACAGATCGCGTAGGGGCCCTCGGTTAGTAGCTCGGGGAAGTCCGAGGGCTCGTCGTGTCTAGGCGGGTACATCGAGTGTATCCTAGCCATGGCGACGGCGCTCAGCACCGCTGCCACCAAGCCCGCGATTCGAGCCCAGGTAGGGAGGCCTAGGCTATTCGCATGGGTTGCGGACATAGCTACTGTCGCTAAGTAGCTAGCTACGAAGAGGGGCTTCCTAAGCGCCGAGCTCCTCAACGCCCGTAGCCCTCTACGTGTCGTACTCCACGTAGCTATAAGTACCTCTAGCTCCGATAGCCATAGTAGGTGCGGCCATGAGCAGCGACTCGCTCGAGGGAGTCGCTAAGCTCGGTGCGGCAATCCTCTTCGCCTTAGGGCTGCTCCTAGCGTTGCTATCGGGGCTCGCTACGTGCTTCCCCTCATCGACTTACAGGGTGTGCCTAAACTCCCTATGCGTATACACGGTGCCCGCTGGGCTAGCGATAGCGGGCTTAGTCCTCGGTGGGCTAAGCATCTTCGCTAGCACGGCTATCTGGAGGCTTAGGAAGTGGGGTGGGGAGCTAGGTATATGCCTATCCACGGCGATAACCTTCTACTCCATCTTTTGGAGCCCGCGAATCGAGGCCCCCGGAGCCCTCCCAGGCGGGGAAGCGATTTGGGTAAGCGCCGTGGCTAGCGCAGCGTGCATAGTTATTGGGTGGAGAGCCCTTAGGTAGCGCTAAGCCTCGAGCTCTCGGCAGAGCCCCTCGATGGTCTCCACCCTGTACACGAGCTTACTCAACCTCTCGTCCTCCTCATCGAGCTGCATCTCCTCGAAAGCCAGCGCCTCCCTA
>CAZRDH010000126.1:0-3741 GCA_964598805.1 uncultured Desulfurococcaceae archaeon
CCCCCGGCTTTCGCCCCTCACCGTCGGGCGCGTTCCAGCCGAGCGCCTTCGCCACTGGTGGTCCTCCCGGGATTATCGGATTTCGCCCCTACCCCGGGAGTACCCTCGGCCTCTCCCGCCCCCTAGCCCGGCAGTATCCCCGCCCGTCCCCGGGTTGAGCCCGGGGCTTTCAGCGGGGACTTGCCGGGCCGGCTACGGGCGCTTTAGGCCCAATAATCGTCCCGACCACTCGCGGGGCTGGTATTACCGCGGCGGCTGACACCAGACTTGCCCCCCGCTTATTGCCCCCGCCGTTTTACAGCGGGGAAAAGCCCCTCTTCGGGGCACTCGGGGTGACCCCGTCACGGTTTCCCGCATTGCGGAGGTTTCGCGCCTGGTGCGCCCCGTAGGGCCTGGGCCCTTGTCTCAGTGCCCATCTGGGGGCTCCCGCTCTCACGGCCCCTACCCGTTATCGGCTTGGCGGGCCGTTACCCCGCCAACTACCATGATGGGCCGCAGCCCCATCCTCGGGCGGCCGGGCCTGCATTGCGGCCCGACCCTTTCGGTGGGGGACCCGTTCCAGGCCTCCCCACCTATCGGGGATTAGTCCCAGTTTCCCGGGACTATCCCCGTCCCGAGGGTAGGTTAGCCACGTGTTACTCAGCCGTCCGCCACGCCCCCCACTAGGGGGGCGTACGACTTCCATGGCTTAGCCCCACCCCGATAGCGGTCGGGTCCGGCAGGATCAACCGGAGTCGCGGCCGCAAGGCCGCGGGGTGCGGTCGGGTAGGGCCGGCTCGCGGCCCCTTCTAGGGAGCGCACCACCCCGTCGGGCCCGACCTCCCCGGGCTAGGGCGCCCGGGTTGGATCGGGCCCCCACGAGATTCATTTTTGGTGCCTCACTATGCCCGCGGCTGGAGGACGGCCCTTCACCCACGGAGCTTGGCTCCGCGTCGGGCCCAGCCGCCGCCGGGAGCCGCGGGCGTAGGCGCCGAGACCCCTCTGTATGCTACGGGGGTTTAAAGCTTTGTTTTACAAGTGCTACGCAAGGTGTAGCGCGGACCCCCGTGTTTATCACCCCCGGTTTTATTCTCGGCCAACAAAATGCCTCGCACGAGCCCCAAAGGTCGAGAGCAGCGACCCTAGCCGTTAGTCGCTCGGAGGCTCGGTGTTATGCAAAAGCGCGTGCGAAGCGAGTCACTAACTCGCGCTGGTAGCAATGCGCTAGGCCTAGGGAATGAACAAGGATTTGTGTTGGTGGACCGGCCGGGATTTGAACCCGGGACCTCTCGGGTGCAAACCGAGCGCTCTTCCAGGCTGAGCTACCGGCCCCCCTTCCTATCCACGCGCTCCACCGGGCTCTTGGGGTTTATAAGGGGTTCGCTGCATCGCTTCGTTACTGCGCCCTAGAACGTCGTGAAACGTGTTCTTCTTGCACTTAGGGCAGTAGTGATAGACCTTGTCCATATCCGATATGTCGAAGCTAACCTCCAGAATCCATATAGTGCCGCACTCCCTGCAACGCAGTATCCATCCCAACGACCTTCACCTAGGGGAGTATTGTATGACCCCGCTGGCTCCCCTCTTCATCCTCCTCGGGCTCCGAGGTGTCTGAGGGGTTCCCACCCTCGGTAGTCGGGTTAGGGTCAAGGAGAAGATAAGCGTTGTTGGTGCGGGGGGTGGGATTTGAACCCACGCAGGCCTACGCCAGCGGGTCTCCCACCTGAGCCGGAAGGTCTTGAGCCCGCCCCCTTAGACCAGGCTCGGGCACCCCCGCACCTTACCCGTAGCTACTTCTGTGTACGCGGGCGTTAAAGGGGTTCTTCGCCTTAAGGCTCGAGACCCCAACGCTTTGCGGTGAATGCGCGAGGTGTAGCAAGATGTGAGAAGTTGTGTGGTGGGCCCGGGGGGATTTGAACCCCCGACCTCCCGGTTATCAGCCGGGCGCTCTAACCAGGCTGAGCTACGGGCCCATCTCCTAGCTGTGGAGGTATGGTATGGGCTTATTAAGGTTGTTGAGAATCCCCTCCGCCCCCTCCTCGCTACAATGGGTCATCATCGCTTTGCTCAGGCCGCCCGTCGTAAGCATCGGGGTTTGCGGGGGAGCGAACTGGTTGATTAAGACTGCTCCGATCTCTGTATGCGATTAGGCGTATATACGCGCTTTACCAAATACCGAGCTTTTGGTAGGTGACAGGGGTATGGCGAGGGCCCAAGCCATTAGCGAGGCAGAGCAGTTGTGGATTAGAGCTGACGAAGCCGCTAAGATGAGCGTCGAGGAGGTGATTCAGAAGCTCAAGACCGACCCGAAGAGGGGTCTCAGCACCGAGGAGGCTAGGAGGAGGCTACAGGTAGTTGGACCGAACGAGATCCCGGAGAAGAAGGTTCACCCCGTGATAAGGTTCCTCAAACACTTCTGGGGACCAATACCCTGGATGATCGAGGCTGCCGCCGCGATATCGTTCGTTATACACCACTGGGAGGACTTCTGGATGATAATAGCGCTACTGCTAGTCAACGGCATAGTGGGGTTCTGGCAGGAACACAAGGCTGAGAACATCATCGAGTACCTAAAGCAGAGGCTATCTCCCATCGCGAGGGTCCTTAGGGACGGTAAGTGGGGAACCATACCGGCTAGGGAGCTAGTGCCTGGAGACATCATAAGGATTAGGCTTGGAGACATCGTTCCCGCCGACGCCAAGCTGATAGAGGGCGAGTACCTCATGGTCGATCAGTCGGTGCTCACTGGAGAGTCTATACCCGTGGAGAAGAAGGTTGGCGACGTAGTGTACTCGGGGTCGATAGTGAAGAGGGGCGAGATGACCGCCGTAGTCATAGCGACGGGGCTCAGGACCTACTTCGGTAGGACGGTTCAGCTAGTTCAGAGGGCGAAGACCGTTAGCAAGTACCAGAAGATGGTTATCACTGTCGGCAACTACCTAATAATCCTAACCTTAGCGCTCGTAGCGCTGCTATCAGTTGAGGAGGTCGTGTTTAGGGGCGTTCCGTGGCTAGACATGCTCAAGTACTCGCTAGTGCTAGTCGTAGCAGCGATCCCGGCCGCGCTACCGGCAGTCCTATCGATAACAATGGCTATAGGTGCCTACGAGCTCGCTAGGAAGCAGGCCATCGTAACGAAGCTAGTGGCCGTAGAGGAGCTAGCCGGGGTCCAAGTGCTTTGCGCGGATAAGACGGGTACCCTAACGAAGAATCAGCTAACCGTAGCCAAGGATCCGGTGCCCGTAGCAGAGGGCTATACGCCTAGGGACGTCGTGCTGTACGCAGCGCTAGCATCTAGGGAGGAGGATCAGGATCCGATCGACCTAGCAGTGCTCCGAGCCCTCGAGAAGTATGGGTTAGTAGAGGAGTACTCGAAGTATAAGCAGATAGAGTTCCACCCGTTCGACCCAGTCAAGAAGAGGACCGAGGCCCTCGTCGAGGGGCCTAACGGCGAGAGGTTCTGGGTAGCTAAGGGTGCTCCGCAAGTAATCCTGAAGCTAGTTAGAGGCAACGAAGAGCTTTGGCACCGAGTCATGAAGATAGTCGATGAGCACGCGCAGCACGGCTATAGAATGATAGGGGTCGCTAAGACCGATAACAACGGCAATTGGGTGTACGTAGGGCTAGTACCGCTCCTAGACCCGCCTAGGGAAGACGCCGCCGAGACAATCAAGACCCTCAAGGAGATGGGCGTTAGGGTGAAGATGATTACCGGCGACCACATAGCGATAGCGAGAGAGATCGCCAGAATGCTCGGCATAG
>CAZRDH010000127.1:0-3427 GCA_964598805.1 uncultured Desulfurococcaceae archaeon
GGATGCTTATCAACCTACTTAGAGAGATATGAGGCTCTAACGCATGAATAGCGTAGACGAGCTATATCGTAGGCTAGCAAAGATTGCAGAGAAGGAGCTTCCCAACATAGTTATATCGATGGCGCTGAGAAGCGCGTTACAACATAAACGCATTTCATCTCATTTATGTAGCGATGCAACAACCCTCGTTTAGCGCTAGAGTAACGCTATTTGAAGGCATCGAGATTACCTTTAGCGGATCCCGCCTATGACCATGCTTATCAAGGAAAGCGAGTACTGATGTGTAAAGGAGAGGTGGTGGGATAGCGTGGGGTCGTGGATGGTTGGGAAAGGCTTGAGGAAGCATTGTAAGAACTTGATCGCGTATAGAGCTTGCATCGATGAGAACTAGGTAGGTTTTGTGTTTATAGCGCGAGTAGCTTCGTTATCGCTTCATTGATATTCTCTAGCGGGTTTCTAGGGTTCGGAACGTTATTGCTTAATCCTTCGAATAGGGCGGATAGTATCTCGAGTCTTGGTATGTAACAAGCCTTTCCCTCTTCGTCTAGGTAGACTATGGATTCGTATACCCTGCGTAGTACGTCATCGCTAAGGTTAGCGATTTTGTCGAAGTCTATGCATAGTGCCTTAATGCGTTCTCTCGTTTCTGTACTCCGTAGTGCTGATTCTATGGGTTCTAAGGCTTTGAGTATCTCGTTCCTAAGCTTCTTGTTTGTGTATGCAATGGCTTTAAGGGCATTCATGGCGTTGAGAGTCTCTCTCCACGTACTGTCGTTACTGATGTAGCGATCGACTATGAACATGTACGTGCGTGGGGGTATCTTTGCTTTTTCAGCTAGTTTCGCAAAGTATTCAATTATTACTCTATTCCGTGGAGACTCTAGGTCTATGCCTACGGCATTAGCTTTTAGTATCTTTAAGTAGTCTTGGCTATAGTAATTGAGCTCCACGAGATTCGGTCTTAATCTCGTGTATACCCCTGGCTCGATGCTCCTTTGAAGGGCGTTCCTAAGCTTATCTAGCTGCTTCCTAGCTTCGTCGATATCTCGAGAGCTCGTTATGCGCTCAACTAAACCCTGAAAGCCGTAGTACTTTGCTATGGTCTCGACGAAGCTACTAATGGCGTCGACGAGCATTGGTGGAACGAGGCTTCGACTCCGTAGGTCTAAGTTCCTGTCTAGTGTTGTAATGAGAAGGTCCTTAAAGCTAAGCGAAGTGGCTATCACTATCACGTAGTCTCGTCCTCTATGTAGGAGCCTATACAGGTCGTCGAATACATCTCGAAGAAGTTGGTACGTCGCTACGGCGTATCTACGCATTAGTGCATCCCCTACAGATGATCCTGCTAACCACGCAACGTACTCTAATTCATCGATTAGTAGCGCGACTATGTACTTACTCTTGCTAGCGAGGTTCTCTAGCAACTCTATAGTATCTACTTCCGAAGCTTGCTCGAATCGCTCGATTTCCTCGATGAGCTTCTTAGCCTCCTTGATTAGGGTACTGGATGCGCATTCTACGTCGTTAGCGCATCTATGGATTGTGTACTTTAGCGCTAGCAGTATGAGGCTAGCAACGTTCTTAACGTCCTTGACTTCGAAGTTGTTTAAGTGCTTCCTTCTAAGTAGTAGATTGGGCAGATCCCTCATCTTAAGGTATATGGGTATCATCGACGTGAAGTAGTAGCTATGCTCAGCTATGGTCCAGCGAATGAAGAGCGTTTTACCCGATCCAAACAGCCCCTGAAGCACTGCTAGCGATGATGAGCCTAGCACAAGGTTTCTCAGCACCCTTTTGTAGTGGTCCCTCCATGGGTGCGTTTCGTGGGGCTTCGTATCTAGTAGCTCGTGGCAGCGAAGTTCGTCAGCTGTGTAGACCATTCGCTAGCCCGGAATCTACGTGCGTTACGAAGCTATTTTGTTAATGTCCCTCTAAAGCGTGGCTATGAGGTACGCTGTTAATCGCATTGTCTTTACGGGGCTATGCTGTAAAAGCTCTATCAATTTCTCGCGATTCATTTCCTCGTAGAGTACCTTCAGCGCTTTTTCGAGTACTGGAACCACGTCTAATAACGGTGCTGCATATAGATACTCAAAGAACTTCCTCAATCCTTTGGAAACCCCATGGGTTAGCTCGGGAATAGTAGCTATGCCGCTCTTCGTTATCGTGGCTACGCCTCCTAGAACGAAGCAAAGTAAGGGAATTGTCGCTATGCTCAGTACGCGAATCGTCGTCACTACGTCTCTCGATATCCTACCCCTTCCTCCGTTAATCGGTTCGTAATTTCTGCACGTGCAGGGAATCGATAAGCATAGCCACTTATTGTCTAAGCTCTTAGCGCGTAGGCTATCAATGAGCTCGAGCATTAGTGCAGTATCCTTCTCTAAGTGCTCGTACTGAGTGGAGGTGCCCTTACCGTAAATCCATGCGATTAGTAGCCTTGAAAGGGGTTTCGAGGGGTCTAGGATATGCGCGCGAATTATGGCTGAAGCGACTTGCGGTACGTCTAAGTCTAAGCGCGGGACCTCGGTAGTTACCTGCCTACTAAACTGGGCTCTAAATACGGTTTTGCGACCTCTTTTCTCTATTAGCACTGTAGCTCTATCTGCGATCCTAGGTACTAAGAGGAGGTACGTTAGTTGGAGAGCTCTCGTATAGCTACGCTCCTCGACCCCGGATTCGCCGAGCTCTACGAGCTTTAAGAGGGCTTCGCCCACGGTCTTTAAGAAGTCTATGCAGTTACCAGGAACATTAGCGTAGGTTCTGCACCCAAGGTAGTTTACGCGGAGTACGCGCTGTACTCTCTTGCTACTGCTATCCTCGAAGCACAGCAAGTCCGGTAGCAAGCTTTGGTAAAGCTCTAGAATCTTCATTTCTAGCTCCCGGTATTCACGCGTCTGTCATTTTAGTTAATCATTTTGATTAGGAGATCAGCACAGCTATTCTCGCAACTATCCCTAACGACTTTAACCTCTAATCGACACTTAATGTACTTAGCATAGCATTCGCATATGCTCTTACCGTACTCCTCGACCCCATCGTCGTGCGTTAGCACTAAGACTCTCTCTACTCCTCGCCTACAGAGCTCATCTATTGCTTTCCGCAGCCAGTTCTCGAAATCGCCCGCTAGCGTATCCCTAAACTTCTTGACGCTTCTTAAGGTTTGTGGTATGCATCTATCTAGGTACTGACTAAAGGCTCTATCAACGACGTCGCTCCACTGATCCATTTTCACGCCTCTAGCGGATACTTTCGTAATTGAGCGGCAAGTGTTGTTAAGGGCGTAGCGAGAGATTCCATAGAGTCCCGTTAGCTCCGATAGCTTGGCATTTACATAGAGATCCTCTGCATACTTGTCGATGAGTTGATCGGCAACAGCTTTGTAAACGCCGTGGATCTCGCTACAAACGCTCTCGATGTCCGAGGT
>CAZRDH010000128.1:0-3089 GCA_964598805.1 uncultured Desulfurococcaceae archaeon
TGAGGAAGCCCCCTAGCACCTTGAGTAGTAGGGATATTGCTACGCTTAGCAGCGCTAGGATCGCGATGCTGTGTAGAACCACGTTAATGCCCTCTGCTTCGGCTAGCTTGGGGTCGAAGATTATTGCGTCTAGCTGCTTCCTGAATACCGCTACGTAGGTTGCGAAGAGCGTTGCTAGGATGGTTAGGTAGGCGAACTTAGTCGGCGTGATGGCTAGGATGCTTCCCCACAGCAATCCCCCTACTCTAGAGGTTGCTAGGACCACGGTGTTTCCGAGGTATATGGAGAGGAGGGCTAGGGCGTTGAAGAAGGCGAAGAAGGTCATCGCCACGTTGTTCCTATCCTCATCGCTTAGCCTAGGCAGTAAGCAGCCTAGCGCGACCCCCGTAGCGGTGGAGAGGGCGAGGGCTAGGGGGAGGGCATCGACGTTCAGCGCTAGCGATAGCGCGGCTCCGGCTAGGGCTGCGTGGGCGACGGCGAAGGTTATGGTCGATAGCCTGAGCTTCGATGCGTAGAACCCTAGCGCTGAGAGTAGGGCTCCGCCGAGGATTCCCGAGGCGTAGACTAGCTCCATCAACTACCTCGACCTCACCCTCGCTACCCTCCCATCCCTAAGCTCTACGACCATATCCGCTAGCTCCTCGAGGGGCTCCAGGACGTGGCTAACAACGACTACGGTAGCGCGCTTCTCGTCGACGTACCTACGTATGTAGCTAGCTACTACGCTCCTCGCCTCGGGGTCTAGGCTAGAGAAGGGCTCGTCTAGAAACGCTACGAGGGGCTCGCGAACGAATACCCTCGCGAGGAAAACCCGTTGCTGCTGACCACCGCTAAGCCTCCCCAGCGGCCTATCGAGTAGGTCCTCTATGCCTAGCTCCCTAGCGACCCTCTCGATCCTCTCCAAATCGCTTATCGTTAGCGGCTCTAGAACACGCTTGAGGGAGGCTAGCCCCATCGCGATCACGTGTCGAGCGGTATACGCTTCGCTCGGAGGCCTCATGAAGTTCTGGGGTAGGTACCCGCACCTCCTCCTAACCCTCGAGATTTGGGTGCTGCGTGTATCGACGCCTAGGAGCTTAGCCGAGCCGCTCACCGGCTTGAGGAGCCCTAGGCACGTCTCTACCAACGTGGTTTTCCCAGCGCCGTTAGGGCCCGTAACCACGACGAGCTTCCCGAGCTCAACGCTTAGCGAAACGCTGTGTAGGGCGGGCTTACCGCTACCAGCGTAAGCGACGTAGACGTTGCTTAGCTCGATAGCTCGAATAGCTCCCATGGCTCGAGGACCTCTACGTACCTAGCCCCCTCCTCGAGGCTCTTAACCGATTTCAGCGCCTCTATAACCTCCCTACGCAGCTTCAACACGATCCTCCTACCGCTACCCCTGTGAATGAACACGTACTCGAAATCGCTAGAGTTCTCTAGAACGAGGTTGAGCTTCCCAGCCGTGCACCCGATAGAGGCTTGTAGCCCGTCTAGGCTACACGTATAGGGTATTTCAGCAGGTATCCTAGCGATGCACAGCACTTCGCGAGGGTCCCTAGGCTCGAGCTCTCGCCTAGCTATCGACCCAGCCCTATACCCAATCGCTAGCCACGGACCTAAGTGCCCGTGGAGCCTAGCAGCCTCCTCGAGGCTTAGACCCCACTTCACGGCTATGCACCCCTAAGCCGCTTGTAGAGGATCGCAACGATTATCGCTAGCACGACGTTTACGGCCGCGGAAGCTACGAAAGCCATCCTCCAGCTCTCGACCTCGCTCGAAGCGAGCGCTAGCTCGTGGCGAAGCTCCGTAACCTCACTGCGAAGCTCCTTAACGCTACTCCTCCACCCGGCAGCCTCTAGGGCTTGGGCTAGGAGCTTAGCGTTGTACTTCATCATCTCCGTAACGTTGCTTACACCCGGAGCTACACCCGGGAAGTTCGTTAGGGCTACCTCGATAGCCCCAACCTCCTCAGCTATCTTCCTACCTAAATCCGTACCGCTCTGCAGGTTGTCTATCACTAGCAGAGCCCTAGCCTTCGTAGCGTTCTCGATAACCTTCGAGAGCTCGCTAGGCGTAACCCTCTCCGGCGGCCCGTACACAGCAACTACCTTGAACCCTAGGTAGGAAACGAAGGGTTTTTGCCACAGCATCACCACGACGGGGATCCCAACGAAGCCGTGCTCGCGAGCAAACTCCTTAAGCCACCTACCAGTCTCATCGATAGCCCTTAGGCAACGCTGCAGCCTCTCGTTAACATCTATACCCAGGTACTTCTCGAGGGCTTTAGCCACCTCTACGTACATCCTCTTGAGCCTATCAGGAGTGTTCCACGGCCCCGAGACCCTAACTAGGGGAGCCCGGGTCCCGCTAGCCTTAACCAAGTCCTTGACCCACGGCTCGAAGCCGTGGTACAGTATGAGCGAGGCACGCCTAAACTTCTCCACATCGCTAGGCTTAACATCGTAGTGAGCTGGGCACACAGCTGGAGAAGCGACGATCTCGACAACAACCTTATCACCAGCCAAATCCCTCACGATACTCGCCAACACACTAGTCGTCGCTACGACAATCGGCTTCCCCTCCGCACACAGAGGCGGTACAACCATCGATAAGGCTAAGGCTAGCAGGATTAAGGAGACGAACCTAACCATAGCCACACCCTCAATGCCTAGGAGGTGCACACAGGGGGAATATAAATCCACTCTCAATTCCATTCTTCGGATTCCGGAGGGGCTTAGGAGGAAGCTAGTCGTTGTCTACACGGAGATCGTGCTTTCAATTCCATTTTTCGGATTCATCAATGTTCTACCCGTTCCTCGTGCAGTTCAGGGAGTGGAAGACTTTCAATTCCATTTTTCGGATTCCCGGGGTGCGCTACGGTGCCGCTCAAGCTAGGCAACGTCACCCTCGTGCTTTCAATTCCATTTTTCGGATTCTCACGAAGTGATTAGCGCTGGCGCCGGGCTAACGCTTCAACTTTCAATTCCATTTTTCGGATTCCGAGATAGGGAGGAGCAACACTAGCGTTGCGGAATGGCGAGGAAAGTACCTTTCAATTCCATTTTTCGGATTCATACTCAGCGAGACCGGAGCGTGGATAAGGAGGT
>CAZRDH010000129.1:0-9009 GCA_964598805.1 uncultured Desulfurococcaceae archaeon
ACGATTCTTCCTCCGGTTGCTTTCTCTAGTTTCTCCATGTCGCTTCTCTTAACTCTCCTAACGGCTAGAATTCCTTTCTTTGCTAGGTAGTGCTGAGCAACGTCATCAATACCCTTCTGGCAAATTACGACGTTAGCACCAACACTAGCAATCTTCTCAACCATATCGCGCAGGATATTCTCCTTCTCCTCTAGGAACCTCCTCATCTGCGTTGGATCGGAGATCCTTATCTCAGCATCTATCTCGGGCTTCTCTATCTCTAGTGGGCAGTCTAGTAGAGCGATCTTAGCATTCTCAACCCTCCTAGGCATAGCAGGATGAACAACCTCCTTATCAAGAACAACACCATACACCAACATAGAGTCTAGTAGGCTACCGCCGTGCTTCTTGATTATCTGGACGTTGTCTAGGTCGACATACCACTTATCGCCTCTCTTTTCTGCGATTTGCCTCACAGCCTTAACCACGATATCAGCTAGGTGTTCCCTAGCACCATGAACAGCCTTGCTAGTGAGCGCGGACCTAGCGACTTTCTTAAGTATTTCATCACTCGACGGATCCTCGATGTTCACATCCTCTGCAATCTTATGAGCGATCTCAATAGCGTAGTCTAGCGCCTTCTTATACCCGGTGACGATTATCGTTGGGTGTACATCCTTCTCCAATAGCTCCTCAGCTTGCTTTAGGAGCTCACCCGCGAATATCACAGCGGTCTTAGTACCGTCGCCAGCCTCCTCGTCCTGACCCTTAGCCACCTGAACCAGCATCTTGGCGGCTGGGTGCTGTACGTCCATTTTGTCGAGTATCGTAGCTCCATCGTTGGTTATGGTTACATCTCCTAGAGCGTCTACAAGCATCTTATCCATTCCCTTGGGACCGTAGGTGGTCTTTATTATCTCGGCTACAGTTATAGCGGCCATCATATTGGATCTGAGGGCGTCCCTACCTGCGGTTCTAGTGGTTCCTTCCTTCAGTATTATCACTGGGATCCCCGTGGGTTCGTAAGCTGGCGCGGTCTGCGCCATACCAAGGCACCCGCTGGGTGTTAGTCGGAGGTTCTATATAAACCTTGATGCTGGCTAGCCCATTAACAAATTTAGGAGCAACTCGCTGAGTACCTCAAGGGCTTAACCATGGGCAAGGTGAGGACGAGACTCGTTAAGCGAACCGCTAGAAAACTATTGGAGATGTACCCTAATCTATTCACGACTGATTTCGAGCACAATAAGCAGATCGTTAAGGCGCTACTCATCACTCCCTCGAAGAAGCTAAGGAACCAAATTGCTGGCTACATTACGCACCTCGTAAAGCTCAGGATGAAGCAGCAGCAAGCGGCCGAAGCGGCATGAAGATCGCGGTAAGGGCCTTAGGCCATATATCTAGGGAGCTCGGAACGCTAGAGCTTGAGCTCGATGTAACATGCCTAGATGTGAGAAGTCTCATAAAGCTAGTAATTTCAAACAATGAGAAGCTCTCGACGGTATTCGAGGTTGCTAATGAAGCTCCGAGCGTTAAGCCCGGGTTCCTGGTATTCGTGAATGGCATTGATTACCGAATTCTAACTATGGAGAAGGCAACGATTTGCAGAGAAGCATTGATAGACATCATCCCCGTGATTCACCATGGATAGGGAGCTCCTACTGATACCCGTTGAATCGAGCTCGCCTTCATTTGATGACGTTGCCCAATGCGTTTCCAGTAAGTGCCTAGAGGTAGGCGTTGAGTGCATCGTCATCCCAGCCCAGCCTACTGATAGTTACGTACCGTACACCATAGCGGTCATGTCAGCACTTCTCGCATTCGAGAGGGGTCGCAACGTAGCGAGGAAACTTGGCTTAGAGGTGCTAGTAAGGATCTATTCTAACAGACAGATATCGCAGGTTATCGACTTGGCTAGAAAGACGTTCTCGTCTACACGCAAGGCCGTTATAGTTGCAATAACGAAGGATCGCGATGTTAACTCGAGCGAGTTACTGAGTAGGATCTCGGAATGCAATTTGAAGGCTTGTGAGAGTAATCAAGCTCTTGCAATACCGAAAATCGATCAAAAGGTCCCGATGATTGCTTTAACGAATGTCGAGCTATAGACCTAGATCACGAACACTTTTATATCCACCTATAGACACCCTCTTCGAAGACCAGCGTTTTGGTGATTGGTTATGAGACTATTCGAGGAGGAATGGGAAGAAGAGGAGGAATGGTGGGAAGAGGAAGAGGAGTGGGAAGAGGAGGAATGGTAAGGATCGCGCCCCATTAATGTTTTTGAGAACCTTGTCGTTCTACGCGCTGGTGTTTAGCTATGGTGAGAGTTGCTGTCGTGGACTACGAGCTCTGTAGACCTGATAAATGCGGTACTCCCTGCGTACGTTTCTGCCCAATAAATAGGACTAGACCATATAAAGCGATTGAGCTTAGCCCTGAGCGAAAGAATAAGCCCGTTATACGCGAGGAATTCTGCATTGCGTGCGGTATATGCGTTAGGAAATGCCCGTTCAAGGCGATAAAAATCGTTAACCTTCCCGACGAAATGGAAGAACGCTTAATACATAGGTATGGACCAAACGCCTTCAAGTTATATGGGTTACCAACACCCGTGCAGGGAAAGGTTGTTGGTGTCATAGGCAGGAACGGTATTGGTAAGACTACCGCTATGAGGATTCTGAGCGGCGAGCTTATTCCAAACTTCGGTAAGTTCAACGAGAAAGCGTCCATTGACGCCGTTCTGGAGAGGTTTCGTGGTACAGAGCTATACGACTACTTCAGCAAGCTGTACTCTAAGAACCTTAGAGTCGTGCACAAGGTTCAAAACATCGAGTTGATCCCTCGCTTGCTGCGAAGCACCCTGGTTAAGGACGTTCTTCAGCGCGTAGACGAGAGGGGGGTAGCCAAGGACATAGCGAAGGATTTGTACATGGAGCGCATGATGGATAAGCCCGTGAATAAGTTGAGCGGGGGCGAGCTACAGAAGCTAGCTATCTGCGCTGCGCTCTCAAGGGATGCCAACGTCTACATATTTGACGAGCCTACGAGCTACCTAGACATTCGCGAGAGGCTTAGAGTTGCTACAGTGATAAAGGATTACCTACCTAGGAACTCCTACGCCCTAGTCGTTGAACACGACTTGGTAGTACTCGACTATGTATCGGATAACGTCGTTATAGGGTTTGGGGAACCTGGCGTCTACGGCATGTTCTCTAAGCCTTACGCAACCGGTAGCGGCATAAACTTCTACCTTGAGGGCTACCTACCATCGGAAAACATGAGGATTAGGGGTGAAGCAGTCAGGTTCTCCTTACATGAAGTGAGGGAGGATGCTGAGTACCTTAGGAAGACCAGTGCTCCATTAGTCGAGTGGAGCCACTTGAGCAAGAGACTCGGCGAGTTTCAGCTCGACGTAGAGCCTGGCTCAGCGTATCAAGGAGAGGTAATTGGGATTCTAGGACCTAATGCCATTGGCAAAACAACTTTCGTTAAGATCCTCGCTGGGATCCTGAAGCCCGACGATGGGTACGCAACCTCGTCCATGTTTAGGGTTAGCTACAAACCCCAGTACTTGGAAAGATCCATAACTTCGTGCACTACCGTTGAGGAATGCTTATCGAAGGTCAATAAGGAGGCGCTTAACCCGAGTTCGTGGCTCTTTCACGAAGTAATTAGGCGCCTAAACGTTGATAGAATCCTAAAGCGCAGGATCGATGAGCTAAGCGGGGGTGAGCTTCAGAAGTTCTACGTCGCTGCGTGCTTGATTAAGGAAGCCGATGTGTATCTACTCGACGAGCCGTCTACGCACGTAGATGTAGAGGATCAGCTATCGCTAGCGCGTGCAATTAAGCGCGTAATCAGGATGCGTAAGGCCGTTGCGTTCGTTGTTGACCACAACCTAGTGATACTGGATTACGCTGTCGATAGGGCAATGGTATTCTTAGGCGAGCCTGGAAGGCATGGCAAGGCGCTTTCGCCTAGACCCATAGCTGAAGCGCTTAACGAGTTCCTTAAGGAGCTCGGAATCACCTTTAGGAGAGATCCCAGGAGCGGTCGCCCGAGAATGAATAAGCCTGGTAGCTATCTAGATCGGTATCAGAAGTCGATAGGCGCATACTTCTACGCGCAGCCAGTGGAGGAAAACGGTGGTTCCTAGTGGAACTCCGGTATTACTAAGTGCTTCGAGGTGTAACCAACTTTAACATTATTTATGGTTCTTATCAAAGCAATATTTTGCCGGGGCACCGACTATAGCCCCGGAAGTTGGGTGGGTTCATGTCGCAAGAGAGGCCTCGCACAACGATATCTGTAATTAAGGCAGACATTGGATCGCTAGCGGGTCATCACATAGTCCATCCAGACTGCATGGCTGCCGCTGCCAAGGTGCTTGCCGAGGCGAAGAGCAAGGGCATAATAATAGACTATTACGTAACGCACGTAGGCGACGACCTAGAGCTCATAATGACTCACCGCAAGGGCGTGGATTCTCCCGAGGTCCACGAAGTGGCATGGAATGCCTTTAAGGAGGCTGCTAAGGTCGCTAAGGAGCTTGGGCTATACGCAGCTGGCCAGGACCTACTATCCGAAGCCTTCTCCGGCAACGTCAGAGGTCTAGGCCCTGGAGTAGCTGAGATGGAGATCGTTGAGAGGCCCTCAGAGCCCATAGCGATATTCATGGCCGACAAGACCGAGCCTGGAGCGTTCAACCTACCGCTGTTCAGAATATTCGCAGATCCATTCAATACCGCTGGTTTAGTGATAGACCCTAAACTCCACAGCGGGTTCAAGTTCGAGATCTACGATGTTATGGAGGGCAAGTACGTCATCATGAACGCCCCCGAGGAGATGTATGACATACTAGCCCTAATAGGCACGCCCGGTAGGTTCGTCATTAGGAGGGTGTATAGGAAGAGCGACGATGAGATCGCCGCAGTGGTATCCGTAGAGAGGCTCAACCTGATAGCCGGCAGGTATGTCGGTAAGGACGACCCTGTGTGCATTGTTAGGGCTCAGAGCGGATTCCCAGCCCTAGGTGAAATCCTAGAGGCATTCGCGTTCCCACACCTAGTGGCTGGGTGGATGAGGGGAAGCCATCACGGGCCTCTAATGCCCGTAGGGCAGAGGCATGCTAAGTGCACTAGGTTCGACGGTCCTCCAAGGCTAGTCGGCCTAGGGTTCCAGATAAAGAACGGCAGGCTCATTGGCCCGGCCGACCTATTCGACGACCCAGCATTCGACGAAACGAGGAGGCTCGCCCAGATGATTGCCGACTACATGAGGAGGCACGGACCATTCATGCCGCACAGGCTAGGTCCGGAGGAGATGGAGTACACAACGCTACCCGAAGTGCTAGAGAAGCTCAAGGATAGGTTCAAGGAGGCTAAGCTATACGAAGTTAAGGGACCCAAGGTAAAGACCGAGCTCCTAGGCTAAAACGCCCCCGTGGATCAATAACGCTACTAGTTTTTATAATCACACCGCATTTTTGTTCCCACAAACAACTTCTTCTCGGTGAAGGGCTTGAAGGTTCCTGTCCTAGCCATAAACTTCAAGACCTACCCCACTGCCTTCGGCGAAAAGGGTCTTGCCATAGCTCGCGCAGCTGACAAGGTCGCTAAGGAGCTTGGAAACATCGAGATCATAGTGATTCCCCCGGCTACCGAGCTGAGGAAAATCGTTGAGAACGTTGAGATACCAGTATTCGCGCAACACGGAGACCCATTCGACTACGGTGCCCATACTGGATGGCTACCCATACCGGCCCTCAAGGAGATCGGCGTAAAGGGAGTTCTGCTAAACCACAGCGAGCATAGAATTAGGCTAGACGAGCTAGTTCAAGCCGTGCTTAAAGCTCATAGCTTAGGGCTAGAAACGCTGGTTTGCGCAGATACACCGCAAACAGCAGCCGCCGTAGCAGCAATTAAGCCCGTGGCCCTAGCAGTCGAGCCTCCTGAGCTCATAGGCACTGGAATAGCCGTATCCCAAGCCAAACCCGAGGTCATTACAGGGACCGTGGATCTAGTTAGGCAAGTGAATAAGGAGGTTATTATACTAACCGGCGCAGGCATCTCTAAGGCTGAGGACGTGGCTAAGGCTATCGAGTTAGGCACGGCTGGCGTCCTAGTCGCCTCAGCGATCATGAAGGCTAAGGACCCTGAGAAGGTCATTAGGGAGATGGCTGAAGCCGCCATTAAAGCGTTTAAGAAGTAAAGCCCCTTCAGGATTCCTCCCTTGAGCGCAACACTGTTTTTGAGCTACGCGTGCGCTAAACCCGTAGCGATTCTCGACATTGGCTCGGGGTACTCCACAGAGCTTCTCTCGGAGGTCTGTAGGTCTAGCTACGTCATTTCGATAGATATCGACTTCAATAAGCTGAAGAAGCTCAAGAATCTAGCGCGTGAAAGCATAGGCGTAGAGCTCGTAAACTGCGAAGCTTCTATGATTCCCCTCAGATCGAGTTCCATAGACCTCGCATTCGCGGCAATAACCATTCACGAGCTTCCACGCGATAGCGTAGACGATGCGCTTAGCGAAATCTCTAGAGCGCTGAAAGCCGATGGAACGCTACTCATGGTCGATAAGGTGAGGGGAGGGGCTCACTCCATCGCCGAAGCACTTCCGTATATAGTGGAGTACGTATATCATAAGGTGCAAGAGCTTTTGGGACTCTCTAGACCAGCCCTCTTGCCGCAAACACCCTCAAGGTACTTAGAGCTCGTATCTAAGCACTTCGAAGTAATCGAGCACCGAGTATACGAGTTGTCCCCATGGGTAGAACCCCAGAAATTCCTAAGCTCGTGGGGTAAAACGACTAAAGAGCTATGTAGAAAGCTCTCCAATACGTGGAGAGGAAGGATTGAGAAGCTGATTAAGCTTATTGAAAGCCACGCAAAAGTTCATGGCTACGGACCAACAAAGGGATTGATACTCATAGCCAAGCCCAGGAAGCAAAGCTAGTTATAGCCCCCAAAGAAGATCAGAATCGGCAGTGGGCCCGTAGCTCAGCCAGGATAGAGCGCCGGCCTGCGGAGCCGGAGGTCCGGGGTTCAAATCCCCGCGGGCCCGCCACACAATAGAAAGGCTTCCATCCCTCCACAACTCTCCTCACGGTTCTTCGCAAAGCATATTGCACGGTTGATATGCCCACCATGCAAAGACGGAGTTCTTCGACTCCGCAACGAGCATAGAGATGAACATGGAGAGCACCGGCAGTAACAACTACACTCTTTTCGTAGCTTATGTAAAAGAGCGTGTGGTTGAAGCGAGGGTTCGACTCTTTCGATGAGCGGTATAATCGCTTCTTTTATGCGGACTAAACGCGGCTATTGAGAGACTAAACATCTTTAAAGAAATGACTTTAGCTAGCTTTAGCGAGGGCGAAGCAACGCGGCTCTCTAACTAATACGTGGTTGTTAGTGCTACGCCCCCGAAACTACTGGTTGGCTCTATCGGCTATACCCCGAGCCTCGGGGTTGTCGTTGGTGCGTTGCGCGTGAGGCTCGTGCTCTTAAATGCTCTTCCCCTCAACATCTTTGGTCTCGAGGAGGGGGAGTTCATAGAGCTAGTAATCGAGAGGGTAGGAGTTGACGAGCTGAAGAAAGTGGTTTCAGAGGTAAGCGAGGTAGCTTGCTTCATTAGGCATAGGGCAACCATTGAAATCCTATCGAGGTTGCTAGGAATCGAGTTGAAGCCTAGCGCAGAGCTATACAGGTATAGGCCTAGCGATAAGCTCGCAGTAATAACCTTGAGAAAGCCCGTTAGGGGCCAGGAAGTTGAGGACCTTAGCGTCGAGGACCTCGAGATATACCTGGTTAAGCCTGTTTAGCAAACGCGTTTCTCTTAACTTTTCGGGTCCTTTCGTTGCACCGCCACTCATCGCTAGGCTACTGCTGTCTTGAACAGTTTGGGTGGGTTCAGATGGGAAGGGTTTCAGGGAGGGGTTCCAAGGCTCCTAAGCTCGACGACGTGCCTTCGATAAAGCAGTTCGAGGAGTTGGTGAGGAGGCTGAAGCTTCAAGCCATGAAGAGGCCCATCATCGACTACGTCCTTCCACTAACCGTGTGCTTAACGGGCTGCAGGATATCGGAGTGCCTACAGCTTACTACCGCCGATATCGATTATGACAACGTTGTTCTCTACGTAGTTACGCTGAAGAGCGGTAGGGGAGCTAAGAGAGCTATACCCATACCAACCTGGTTCTTAGCGATTCTACAGAACTACATCCTATACAATGGAGTTTGCTACAGGCTGTTCCCTATAAGCAGAACTGAGGCTTGGAGAATCATAAGGAAGGAGACGGGCTTCAGACCACACGCACTTAGACATGCGTTTGCACTATACATGCTTTTCCACGGTAAGGACCCTGAAACCGTGAGGAGGTTGCTAGGGCACTCGGATTGGAAGCTCGTCGAGTACTACGTCAAGGCTGTTCAGATCGATAGGAGAATAGCATCGCCATTCGAAGACCTGTAGGTATTTCAGGGTTGCGAGGAGGGTAAGGCGGTTGCCCTCTTCATGATTGTCGAGACCCTGTTTTTGAATAGGTGTAGCGAGATGGCTGGTATGGCTAGCATTGGGAGTTCCCCGTAGTCAACTCGCCCTAGGAGTATGGCTAGCGTGCACAGCTTCTCTAAGACTCTCTCCATTCTATCGACATGGCTATCGAGGCCTTTTGCCTGGAGGTACAGCGATGCTTGCTCGAGGTACGTGAATACGCCTAGGTACGCTAGCGTAAGGCTAGCGATTTCGGTTCTGCTAGAGATCTCCTTGGGTACGCTACTCCTAACCTCCTCAACGAGGTAGCCGTGCACGAAGAGGTGCTTTAGCATCTTAGCGCCTTTAGCGATGCCGACCACCCTCGCGAACCCTCGATTCGGGTGCTCAACACCGAGCCTCTTCAACCTCTTGTGGCACTCAATCGATAGCTTTCTAGCGATGCCTAGGGGAATACCGTGCTCCCTAGCGAGCTCCCTCCACACACCTCGATACCTAGCAACAACCTCTACACCACCCACATCGAGGCCCTTC
>CAZRDH010000130.1:0-6011 GCA_964598805.1 uncultured Desulfurococcaceae archaeon
AAGCCCGAAGAAGAGGAGAAGCTTGTTGAGACGGAGCTAGAAGCTGTGGGAACGACTAGGAGAAGGAGGAAGCTTACGTACGAGGACTTCGTCTTCTAGCCCACTTTTTATCATCGTGATTAACGCGGTTCAGAGTGAGACTAGGTTCTTCATCCCCGGAGGTCCAAGGCTGCCCGCGTCATCACGACCGCTACTACTACACGTGTTAGTGCTGAAATAGGTTTATGTGTATCGACGGAATCGGTGAAGCGCGTGAATTGGAGGAGCGTTATAGCGTTATCGCTGCTAGCCTTAATCTTACTGCAGTCGCTAATCACTGTGATAGAGCTTCGCGCTAGCGCTAAGTGCATTAACGTCTACTTCCTAGCCTACGATAGCAAGAGCCATAGCGGCTCGGTCGTTCCCGCAAGAATATGCTTGTACCCGAGCTCCAACCTCACAATCGAGATACTCGGTGCTCGCTATGGACCGAGCGTAATAGACTCCTTCCTACTAGCGCTAAGCACCGCGGCAAGGATATGCAATCCGGAGTTATGGCATCTTAGGGTCGTTATCGAGTTCCCAGGGAATCTCCAGATAGAGGGTGCTAGCGGATCGCTCCTACTCACGCTCGCAGTTCTAGAGCTCACGAATTCGTCTAGGGTCGTAGGCATAAGGTCCGCAACTGGCGTTCTATCGATAGACGGGTTCGTGGATCCAGTTGGTGCTGTTAAGTACAAGCTTGAAGCAGCATCCTCTAAGGGTATTAAGGAAGTTGTCGTGCCGCTGCTTAACTATGGTCAAGCTAGGAACGCTACTAGTCACGGTGTTCATGTGCTGTACATCGACACGATACTCGATGTCTGTAAGAAGCTCGCCGTTTCGAACCCAAGCGCTAGCAGCGTGAACGTGAGTACGGCGGTGCTAAAGAAGGTGTACAGCGTGCTAGAGCACGACGTCGAGAGATTCCTTAGCCTAGCTAACGAGTCATTAAGCAAGCTCCCGACTAGCGTTAGGGCTAGGCTCTCTCCCGAGGTCAGTAAGTACCTCAAGGTGATTACTAGCCTGCTGCGGGAAGGTCATGTGTATAGCGCTGCTAGCCAGAGCTTTGCTCTATACCTATACGTGATGAACGCGACCCTTACGTACAGCAACTATACTTACATCACGAAGCTAGCGAGTGAAGCGCTCAACATAGTCAACGACGTGTACGACGAGCTAGAGGAATCGCGAACCATAAGCGTTAACGCAATTCCGTTCGTACTCGTGGTGCTCAATAGGGTTAAGGATGCTGTGTACTTCGTTAACGTGTTTAGGAACCTCACAGCATCGATGCCCATGAGCATCGTGCCTAAGAACCGCATTGCGTCCCTAGTTTCCTACGCCTATGGGCGTAGCCTTACTGCTCAAACGTGGTTAAGGATGTTGGAGCTCGCTAATTCGAGCGGTGGGCCCTACGTTGACGCTAAGCTCGTGCTAGACGCTTCGTGGAGGGTCCTAGACCTCGTATCCAATGCGATAGAGCTCTGGAGGAAGTACGCCCCGCTCTCCCTCGATACCATAGCCTCCACGCGGGGGTACCTATCATCGCTATACAACGAAAGCATTGAGAATAGGGTTCTAAGCGACTTGAGGAAGCTCCTAAGCATTAACCTCGCTGAGCTCAATCCGATTCAGAGGATAGTTCCATACCTATACGTGGTGTACGCAAATGACTTGAGAAGGTATCGAAACATCTCGGTGTCGACGCAAATAACGTTCTACTCCTTAGCAGATCTAGTAGCGAGCTCAACTATAGAGGTCGAGCACTTGCTAAACGCTACGCAACACGGAGCTTCACTCCAGTGGGTAGCGCCGAGGAATCTAGTTGCCTACGTGCTCTACGCGTCGAGTAGCGTAGCACTAATCGCTTCTCTAGCAATGTTAGCCCTTCTTGAGGTAGTCGAAAAGCGTTCGAGGACCTCTAGGAGCTACACTACTCTCGCTAGCTAGCGTGCGCTGCTCGCTTTCCGCAAGCTCCTTAACGAGCTTCAAGTCCTCCACCAAGGCGTTCCTCATCGATGGGTTGTATAGCGCTGCCGCGGGGTGGATCGTGGGAACCACGGTTATCTCCATACCCAGCATCCTCACTTTGTATACCCTACCGCGCATCTTAGTTACGCCGCCCCACCTAAGCCCCCCTTTAGTGAACACCCATTTCCCAGCGACATTGCCTAGGGTGACTATCACCCTAGGCTTTAGCAACGCTATTTGCGACTCGAGGTAGGGGGAGCAAGCCTCTATCTCCTCCTCGCGAGGCTCTCGATTCCCAGGAGGCCTACACTTAACGACGTTGGTTATGTAAACAGTGCTCCTAGGTAGCCCAACGCTCTCGAGAACCATTGTTAGGAGCCTGCCCGCCGCGCCAACGAAGGGCCTACCCAGCTCGTCTTCCGTAGCCCCCGGAGCCTCGCCTATGAGCATAACCTTCGCGTCCTTAGGCCCCTCCCCGGGAACCGCATTCTTCCTACTCTTGTGCAGGGGGCACTTCGTGCACGACTTAATGGCTTCCTCCAGCTCGTCCCACGAATTGAATAGCCTTTCCGTACCCCCCACCTAGCTCTAGCTTCCCATCAACGTCGTTTTTATAGGGTTCTCATAATCTCTCTCGGGGGCTGAGCATGGCGCTGAAGCACCGTAAGTACGTTTATGTTGAGAGGAGCGATGGTTGGTACGTAAAGGTTAGGGTGTTGAAGGGGAGAGCGGAGAGCGATCCCTCGAGATACATAGTCGTGGGTCCAAAAGTTAGAGAGCCCCCTATGCGAGCCGAGGTAATTAGGGAGGCTGTGCTACCCGAGGAAGTGAGGAAGAAGCTTTACGAGGTTTAAGCGGAGCAAGGGCGAGCCCGTGATGATGCCGACGTAGACCGAGCGGTGACGAAGGGTCGATATGCTGAGGCTAGCCCCTTACCTCCATGCAAACGGCTTCGGCAACCTTCTTAAGCTCGTCCTTAACCGCTAGCTCCAGCACCTTGTTGAACCCGTACCTAGATACGAGGACGTCAAATACCTTACCGTGCTTACACCCATGAATTTCCTCTAGCTCTTTCAAAACGTTTAGCGCTATGGACTGCAGGTACTCGCCAAGCCTAGCATCTACGGAATCCGCTAAGTGAACCACTAGCCCCTCGATAGTGGTTATGGGAACAGTTCCGTGGACTTCGCTAAGAACCCTAAGTAGCTCCTCGGGGCAACCCCTTCTAGCGGCTTCAGCGACTATGGCGTAGTCGTGGCTAAAGTACCAATCCCTCCGAGGCTTGAAGGTTCCCTCGACTTCGTCGAATTCGTATTGATAGAACTTGTAGAAGTCGTGGAGTATGGCGGCAGCGACAACTAGGTCTCTACGCACTTCAACGCCGTAAACACTGCGAATTAGCGAGGCGAGTTGCTCCGCAATTAGCGTTACTGCCACCGTGTGCTGAAGCAATCCGCCGCGATACATGTGGTGCTTCCTCGGTGCGGCCGGGGATTCATCTAGGCTCACCCTCGGCTTTACTGATGGCGCAACACTCATCTCCGGGTTGCGTAGGAACGACTCTACGCACTTCCTCAGCTCGCTATCCGAAATCGACTTGGCTAGCTCCTCGAGAACCGACTTCAAGATCTACACCGCTATAATACGGTGCTTAAGCCTAGATACAAAAGCGTCGATGTTTCGGGATAGCCCGGCTCTTCGCGCGCTGGGATTGGATAGCCCGACAATGTACAGCCAGATGACCCTCTCGAAACCGCTTTCGTCTAAGAGCACCTTTGCGAAAACGGGGCTCCACCCTCTAATAGCGAAATCCAGCGTCGCAATTATCGTGCCTGGCGACAAGGCTTCTAGCCGTGGCGAAAGCTCCTGTAGCGTCGATGGGTATAGGTAAGCGTAGACTATAGTGGGGTCTAAGCTACGTAGGTCTACCTCGAAGAAGTCCCTACAAACAATCGAAACCTTGTTCTCTACTCCCTCCGCGCGAGCCCATACCTCCGTTACGTTGCAGAGAACCCGGTCGACCTCTATGCAAACACCTCGAGCCCCCCTCTTAGCCGCCTCGATAACCACCCTCCCATCGCCGCACCCTAAGTCGACTACCGTATCGCCCTCAGCAACGCCTAGCATATCGAATAGATAGTTAACAACTATCGCGGGGCTCGGTATCCATGGGACGCTCACGTTCTCCACCAGCACTTTAACCTCTAGAGCTAGAGTCTCAAGGGGGTAACTTGGGTACATGCTCGCTATGCGGAAAGCGATCGGTAACGATATCGAGTTTCATAGGCGTATGCGCCGACTGCTTACGCTCGATGCCAAACGAGCGCGCTATGGAAATCGCGATCGCTATCCACACTAAGGTCAGGTCGCGCTACGGATTACCTGCGACGCCTCCTCGCGAGGGTAGCGTAAAGTGCTCGATATGCGTAAACGAGTGCGCAATTCCAGAGGATTATCGCGGATTCTGCGGATACTGGTGCTGCCGCAACGGCAAGCTTCAACCGCTATTCGGATTCGATAAGCTGTTCGTCGAGTACTACCTAGACCCTTTACCGACGAACTGCGTAGCGACCCCCGTATGCCCTGGCGCTACGGGTAGGGGGTACCCTAAGTACGCCGTTAGGAATGGCGCCGAAGAGGGGTTCTACAACTTAGCGGTATTCCTCTCGGCTTGCAACCTCGATTGCCTCTTCTGCCAGAACCACGTATACAAGAAGGCCCTCTCACAGCAGCTACCAAGCTACGTAAGGCCCCTAGAGGAGCTAGTGAAGGCCGCTAGCAACCCTAAGGTGACGTGCATTTGCTACTTTGGGGGAGACCCAACTCCCTTCGCGCCCCAGCTAATCGAGTTATCTAGGAAGATCCTCGAAACCTGTAAGGGCTCGATAAAGAGGATTTGCTGGGAAACAAACGGTCTCGTAAACCCGGCCCTCATGGAGAAAATGGCCTTGATCAGCCTCGAGAGCGGGGGCATCGTTAAGATAGACTGGAAGTGCTTTACACCGCAGATATACACCGTGCTAACGGGCATAGATGGCGAGAAAGCGGTTGAGAGGATAAAGCGGAACGTCGAGCTCGTAGCTAAGCTAGGTCGTGAAAGGCCCGAAGTTCCGCTACTCGTCGTTAGCACGCTACTCGTACCAGGCTACGTGGATCCAATCGAGGTAGAGAACATAGCTAAGTTCTTAGCCTCCGTAGACCCATCCATTCCATACATACTCCTAGCGTTCCACCCAGACCACTACCTAAGGGATCTACCGCCTACTAGCCTTAGGCATGCAGAGGAAGCCTTGAAGAGGGCTAGGGAGGCGGGCCTTGAAAACGTTTACATAGAGAACGTGTGGTTGCTAGGAAACTACTATTGAGGCCTCAGCCAGCCACCGCATCCTCACCGCTCAGCGTGGTCGAAACTCTTCATCGGCTATAGCCCTAGGTAACAAATAGTGTAGCTAGGTGATAAGACTGAGCAAGGAAATCGAAAACGTTAGGGAGATCGTAAAGACTCTACTAGATGATTTACGGAGAAGCGTGAGGGTTGATAGCGATGGCATACCGAGGTTCTCGAGTAGCTCCGTTGAAGCGCTAGACAAGCTGAAGGACGCCTTAATAGACTGCTTCTTTAAGGATGCGCTTAACGAAGCCGAGCAGTGGCTTGAGCATGTTCGACGCGAGGTGCAGCAACTAGTTGACGGATTGGGGCTCCGTGGATTTACATACCCAAGGGAATTCAATTCCTTCATTACTGATCCGCGAGCACACTTAAGGAAGAAGCTATTTAACTACGTATACGATTTGGTTAGAGGTAGGATAGACATCGATACGTTCGTGCGCAAGGCCGTTGCAGCGCTCCGAACATCGCTTAGAACGAACATGAGGACCGCGTACCAGATATGGTGTATAGCGGCGATCCTAAATGCGCTACACAGCGAAGAAGGCTACGAACTTGAGTTTCCAGAGCACCGATTCCTGAACTTCGATAGAAGTGGTAAGCAGAGGCTAGGCATAATACCTCCCAATGT
>CAZRDH010000131.1:0-10695 GCA_964598805.1 uncultured Desulfurococcaceae archaeon
AAAGGTCTTTAACCCACCGAACTTCCTAATTCTGTACCTCGTAGACGCAGGCATGGCTACGAAGTGCAGGTTGTCGACTACGATCCTCTCGCCGGGCCCTACAGTAACCTCCTCTATGGCCCCGAAGCTGTTTACCCATACCCCGCCGCGTCCCTCAGCTTTTAGCCAAACGAATTCTCCCTGCGCTAACCACCCCCTAAACCCCCTCCACGCAACGCTTATGCTAATGTCTCCGTGGTGGGCTAAGTAGCTCGCATCCTGTAGAATCCAAGGCTCGTCGCGCACCTCGATATACGATATGTCTCCCGGTACGTCGGGTGCAAACCATATTTCGGCTCGGCTCCTAGCTATGTAGGTGTTTAGGAACATCCTTTCGCTTCCAAAGGACGCCCTCAGCAACGCCCTTAAGAAGCCCCCGGTATGGGTCTTAACCTCGACGTCCCCTTTAACCAACAGCATCGCTCCGGCTTGAGCGGTAACGCTTTCACCGGGGTCTAGAGAAACCTTCAGAATGGAGTAAGACGGTCTGTAGTCTACGCTCCACTTCATCTACACCACGCAGTTCGGTACTCTCCCTCGAGGTAAAATAAGCTACGTGACGCGGGGTGAGCTCACGAGGCTAGTGGTGGGTACCTACGTTGGGCGCGAACTACTGGATGCCTTGCGTAAGGCTAGGCGTAGGGTTTGGATTGCTTGCCCATACATATCGTGTAGCGTGGCGGCGCTACTTCCGCTCGTTGAGGACGGTAGGATCCTTACGTCGCCCGAGTCGGAGCTACGTCTATGCGTAAGCGTCGTCAAGGAGCGTGGGTACGAAGTTAAGTTCCTAGAGCTCCTACACGCAAAGCTATTCATAGTGGATAGCCTAGCCTTCGTGGGCTCTGTCAACCTCACGAGCGTTGGGCTGCGCAAAAACATAGAGCTCCTGATCATTCTCGAGGAAGGCGAGGAGCTATTCAGGGACATTCTCAAGGTGTTTGAGGCTCTGTGGGCTATGGCTTCGAGGAGAGAGGTTGCGAAATCGATAACTAGCTTATTTACGGGAAGAGGGTTTATAGGAGTAGGTGATTCCATGGCTCAGGAGCTCGTAGCCCTCGGAAAGTATCGCGTTCCTAAGGATAGGCTCTACACTAAGACCCACGAGTGGGTAAAGATCGAGGGTAAGACCGCTATCGTCGGCATTACGGACTACGCTCAGAGCAAGCTGAAGAACATCGTGGGTGTCGAGCTCCCTGAGGTTGGTAAGGAGGTTGCTAAGGGGGGTAGGCTAGCCGTGGTCGAGTCCATTAAGAGTGTTGAGGATGTGTACGCCCCCATAACCATTAGGGTTACGGAGGTTAACACGGCCCTCGAAACCCAGCCCGAGCTAATAAACAAGGATCCCTATGGCGAGGGGTGGATAGCTAAGGGCGAGGTCGTTAACGAGGACGAGGTTAGGGAGCTATTAACTCCGGAGAAGTACGTCGAGCTCTTGGAGAGCGAGGGCGAGTGATGAGGGCTAGATTACCTGAGTAAGTGATGAACGGTTTCTGGGCTGAAGCTCTTTTCCGCGTGCGCGTAGCGTAATAAGTGGCAAAGCGTAGGGATGACGTAGGAATCCGGGACTGAACAACGTGATGAAGGGACGGCGTCGTGGACCGCTTGCCCCATGCGATTCTGCAATCCCTCTATCGCCTCGGGGAAACCGTTGCGGGTAGCGAGAAGGAGAAGATAGCGGTTGAAGAGCTTCGAGCGCGCTTAGAGCCTCTCTGCGACGAAGTTAGGGTCGAGTACGTACCCGTTACTGTATGGAGCGAGAGGCACTGCGTAGTTGAAGCGGGAGGAAAAATCGTTGAGTGTAGCGCGCACCCGCCTACGCCGAGCATCGATATTGAGGCGAAGATCGTTAAGGTCGGGATCGACGATGTGTTTAGGAAGCGCGTAGACGCTGAGGACAAGCTCGTCGTGGTGGAAGGGGTTGAGGATCCCGACGACGTTGCCGAAGCGACTTCCATACTAAGCGATTTAGGGGCGCTGGGTGTCGTATTCGTAGACCCCCTAGAGGCTCTTAGGAGGGTTGTTGTTTGTAGCGAAGCCGTTCCATGCTATAGATCCCCAAAGAGACGAGCTGTACCTGCGGTTCACGTTCCTCGAAGCGTGAGTCCACTACTCGAAACTGGGAATAAGGCGAGGATCCTTGTAGAGGCGGATAAGCGCAAGGGCTTTGGAATGAATGTCGTGGGCGACATTCATGGGTCTAGGGAGAGGCTAGTATACCTATCGGCACACCACGATCACTGGTTCTGGGGTTGTATAGACAACCTCGTTGGAGTCGCAATGGTTTTAGACGTAGCTAGGGAGCTACAGAGGCTTCGACTCAGAAAGAGCTTGAGGATAGCTTTCTTTAGTGCAGAGGAAGGGCTTCCCGAAAGCGAAACACCGTTCTACTGGGCCGTTGGATCGAGGATGCACGTCGTCAATAACTGGAGGGATGTGGGGGAGAGAATCGAGATTATGATCAATATCGACGTGCCCTACGGAAGCCTTAAGTTAGCTGCTACGGGCCTCGAAGCCGTGGGGCTCGCTAAGTACCTAGGCATCGACGTAGACCCGTATGGCTTCATATACGACACATTCCCATTCTCAGCGCTCGGCGTACCCACCCTAACCATCGAGAACTTCGAGGCGACGCTCGAGGACGGTATTTACCACAGTACCCTCGACGACCTGAATCGCGTTTCCACCTCATCGTATGCAAGAGGGGTTTCGTTAGCGCGTCAAGTGCTGAAGATCGTAGACGGGATCGATGTCGAGAGGTTCGCTTCCCTAGGACTCCTAGAAGTTAGCAAGCAACTCATCAACCGAGGGGCACTCCCATCGATAGCCGTGAAGGGGGTTCAGAGGTGCTTAGAGCGAGTAGGGCTTAGAAGGGAGGTGCTTAGGGTAGTTAACTCCGCGGTATTCGGCTACGCAATCGACAAGAACTTCCTGACGAAGCCCGGGGTTAGGGAGCTCAGCGGGGTAGTTCCGTGGAACCCCGGGACTATCGAGGTGCCTACCGGGATGAGGATAGATGGGTGGAGGCGAGCATACGAAAAGACCCTAAGTATACTCAATACACTCTACTATGTCTGTCGGGGGTCTTAAACGATAGGTAAGTATTCAGTATTTTAAGTTCGGTAGGAATCGCGTAAGATGGTGCTTAGGCGAGGGTTAGGAAGCTATGGCCTCAATACTCGGTGAGCTATCGTCCATACCGTCTAAGATACTAAGCGAGTTGTCAAAGCCGTTCGTAGCTAGGGAGGAAGAGGCGAAGGTAATAGTACTCGCGTTGCTAACCAAGGAGCACGCGGTTCTAATAGGCGAGCCGGGTACGGCTAAGAGCGCTCTCATTAGGAGGGCGGCGCAGATTCTAAACATGAAGTGCTTTACGTACCTGCTAACTAAGTATACTGAGCCAAGCGAGCTATTCGGGCCCCTAGACATAAATGCGTTGAAGCAAGGTAAGTACGTTAGGATAACCGCGAACAAGCTCCCTGAGGCGGAGATAGTGTTTCTAGACGAGATCTTTAGGGCGAATTCAGCGATATTGAATACGTTGCTCACGATAATGAACGAGAGGCTGTTCTACGACGGCTACACCGAGATAAGGGTTAAGCTCTGGAGCCTCTTCGGGGCCTCCAACGAGGTTCCAGAGGATCCGGAGCTAGAGGCTCTCTACGATAGGTTTCTGCTTAGGCACTTAGTCAAGCCCGTTACGGACGATAAGTGGAAGGATCTCCTAAAGGCTGCGTGGAGCATAGAGAAGGAGGGGTATCCGAAGCCCAGTATAGTGATCGATAAGGAGACGCTAGAGAAGCTTCATCGCGCCGTATTCCACGTGGATCTAAGCCCCATAGAGAGTAAGTTGCTAAAGATATTCTCCGTCCTAGAGTCCAAGAACATTCACTTAACCGATAGGAGAAAGGGGAAGGCGCTGAAGGTGATAGCGGCTCACGCGCTACTCAACGGTAGGATGGTTGCTACGGCTGAGGACCTAATCGTGCTTAAGTACATAGCCCCTCACGACGTCGACGACTTCGAGAAGGTGAACATAATCCTATCGGAGGAGCTAAAGACCGCGTATAGGTACCTACGAGAGCTCGAGGAAATAGCTTCGAGCGTTAAGGAGGTTGATAGCTACGTATCCTCGTTCCCAACGATAAGCTCTAGGTTCGTTGAGTACCGATTGATAGAGATTTACCGAGACCTAGAGTCGACGAAGGAGCGCGTGCTCGCAATGCTCAACGAGACGAACGATGATGCAGTTAGGAAGAAGGTTTGTGAAGTCGTTGAGATGATAGACGGGGTCATGGACAAGATCAAGAGGAAGATAGAGGGTTAGCAATGCCGGGAGTACTCAAGAACATCGCTTACTCGGACCCCTTCACTAGGTACAAGGGTCAGAAACTTCTAGACGTCGTTAAGAAGCTGGGTTACCGCGTAGATAACGTCGACCTAGAGCTCGCCATAGACATCCTCTACTCGCTCTACCTACCGTTTCCACGCTTAGTCGAAATGCACGAGGTTCCCATAGGTCACGAGAAGCACTACCAGATAATCAGCGCGCTCCTCAGCTTAGACGAAACGAAGAAGCTTAGGCTCTACACCGTAGCCGATAGCTTTCTATCCACGTCCCTAGGAGCCCTAGTGCTCATGCACATACTCGAAGAGCTCGGTCAGGAGCAGAGCGAGAGCGAGAAGACCGGTGGCGAAAGAGGCGAGGGCGCTGGGGGTTCGCAGGTAGAGACCGATAGGAACGAGGAGGTTGAGGATAGTGGAGGGGGTAAATCGATTAGGGAGAGCGTTAAGAGAGCCGTCGAGAAGGCTGTTGAGAAGGTTGAGGCCGTTCGCGAAATCAAGAACCTCGTCTACGGGTACCGCGCAGGCGTAGGCCATACCCTAGGGTTCGAGGATGTTGCGCTAGTGCTTAAACTCGTTGAGCGCACTGATATTTCCGAGCTCCTTAAGTGGTTAGAGAGGTTGCCTAGCATAGTGAGCTTAGCTAGGAAGAAGAAGTATGCGTTTCCCAAGGGCGTTATCGAGGGTTATACCCTCGGATCGGATCTAGAGAGGCTCGTTCCGACGGAGCTAGCGTACCCCGAGGTGTATTTTCACGCTAAGCTAGCTGATAGCAGGCTACTGCTATACGATAAGTACATCTACGCATCGCTAGGACCGATATACGTGCTAATAGATAAGAGCGGGTCTATGGAGGGAGAGAAGCTTAGGTGGGCTAAGGCAACGGCTCTAGCGCTATTCCTTAGGAGCCGCGCGGAGAGGCGACCATTCTACATAAGGTTCTTCGACTCCGAGCCCTTCAACTTAATACGCATTAAGCCCAACGCCAAGCCTAGCCACGTCCTAAAGATGCTCGAGTACATAGCGGCGGTTAAGGGCGGCGGCGGGACCGACATATCCAAGGCGATAATAACCGCGTGCAACGACATATCGAAGTACAGGTTTAGGGAGCTAAGCGACATAGTGCTGATTACTGATGGCGAGGATAGGATAGCGCGTAGCCTAGTTAAGAGGTCTCTCCAACAATCTTCCGCACGCCTCGTATCGGTCATGATCATGGGGGACAACAACGACCTTAAGAACGTTAGCGAGAAGTACTTCCGCGTAATCAAGCTCGACGAGAAGGAAATGCTTCAAGTCGTCGAAGCGTAAGGCAAAAAGCCTCGCTAGAGCTCTTCTCTAGCGACCCGCGCGACGCCCCCGAAGAGGGGTGCGTGAACGCGGGGGAGCCCCCTAGGCAGATCACTCCTTTGCTTAGATTGCTGTAACCCTGAGTATCTCGACGTACTGCTTTTCCTCTCTAAGTCCGTAGGTTAGGACAGCTATATCGCCTATGTTAACGTATCCACGCTTCTTCGCTTCCTCGAACGCTTTCGCTAAGCCTTCGTCGTAGCTATTCGCCTCTACGTAGAAGGGTTGGATCCCCCACAGAATGGAGAGCTTCCTAAGCACCTTCCAGTTGTTGCTAGCGACGAATAGCTTGATCCTCGGCCTCATGCCCGTCATCATCCTCGGCGTATTGCCCCTCATGCTAAACGTTATGAACTTAGCCTCGAGGTCTTCAGCGAGCTCTATAACTCCCTTAACGAACCGGTGCCCTAAGTCCATGGGTCTATCCCTAGCGCTCCTAGCTATAGCCTCCAGCTTGCTCCCCATCCTAGCCTCGGTGTGCTCGATGACCCTCCTTAGCCACGCTACGGCCTCTATGGGGTGCTTACCTATGGAGGTCTCTCCCGTGAGCATTAACGCGTCTACTCCTTGCTCTACGGCGGTCGAGATATCGACTACCTCTGCTCGCGTAGGCACGGGGTTCTCTATCATTGACTCGAGTAGCTGGGTAGCCACGATAACGGGCTTTCCGCGTGCTATGCACTTAGAGACTATTAGCGATTGGTAGTAGTGTATATCCTCTAAGCTAAAGATCATGCCTAGGTCTCCTCGAGCAACCATAACAACGTCAGCAACGTCCATAATCCTATCGAGGTTCTCTACCGCGCTCTTGGTCTCGATCTTCGCTATCACCCCTATATCCTCCCTCCCCCTCTTCTTAAGGACGTCCCTCAGGATCTCGAGGTCTTCGGCTCGCCTAACGTAGCTAAGGGATATGTAGTCGAAATCGTTCTGTATCGCGAAGTCTAGGCACTTCATGTCGTACTCGCTTAGGGCGGGTAGATCGTAGTCCTTACCCCTTATGACTACCGCCTTCCTCGAGGTAATCCTGGCGTCGGTAGCTGCAACCACCTCTACCTCGTCGCTAGAGGGCTTGTCGACGACCCTAAGCCTAACCCTACCATCATCCATGACTACTAGGTCCCCAACGTCCACCACGTCGAAGAAGTGCGGTACGGGCACGGGAACGACCTTCTCGTCGCCTCCACTAGCCTTATCCACTAACTTCATCACTAGTACCTCCCCCTTCCTAACCTCGATGGGGTTCTCCAGCACTCCGAGCCTCACCGATGGCCCCCTTAGGTCCCCTATCAACGCTAAGGGCTTTCCGAGCTTCTCCTCGGCCTTCCTAACGGCGTCCACGAACTGCTTCCACTGATCCGGGTCCCCATGAGCGAAGTTAATTCTGAAGCCCGTTGCCCCGAGCCTAGCCATCTTCTCGATTACTTCCAGGGATGAGCTTGCGGGACCTATCGAAGCGATGATCTTTACGAACACGAGCTCACCCGCACAATCTTCGGGTAGAAGCTACTTATACTCGAGCTCTTTGCAAAGCTCTTGCAGTTCCAGTCTTCGAAGCAAGGATTCTATCCTAGAGCTAGAGAATACGCTCGCCCTATGGGGCAGTAGACTGCCGCTAAAGTTCTTGGGTATGTGAAGGAGCTCGTGGATTAAGACCCTCAGCTTGGACTCGCAATCGAGCTTCTCGAAATTGCGGTGTATGATCTCTATCGCGTATAGGGGCCCCGTATCGAAGGCTACGGCTATGGGCTTGGGAACGGAGTATATCCTCGCGTACGCGCAAGACGTAGAATCGAGGTTTCGGACAACGGCAACCCTATTCACGTCTATGTAGCTCATGCCTAGCGAGCGGATTATCTTCCTAACCACGTTAGTGAGTCTAGGGTCCTTCACGACTCGATGCCTCTTACCCACTCGAGGCACCCGCGAGCATTGAGCAACACCCCACCTCGATAACGTTAATGCCTAGGACTCGGCACCTAGCCAGCGTATCCATATTGGGCGCTGCAATCGCGTCGAAACCCATTTCGATGGCTTCGAGCTCTAAAAGCCTGTACCTACCCCAGCTAGGCTTCATGCACCCGAGTGCGAGCGCGGATTTCGAAAGGATCTCTCGCGCCCTCCTCAAAACCTTGATAATGTAGTCGTAAGGCGGCGGGTCGCATTCCTCGAAGGGAGTTCCAGGTAGCGGCGTAAAGACTACGAGATTCACTTGCTCGATATCGTAACTAGATAGAAAGTCTATTAACTCAAGCTCGCCACTCGGCTTGCCGCAGAGCTCCCCGATAACGATGTGTGGCGCGCACCTCAAGCCCATCTCCTTGCAGAGCTCTAAGCACGAGCCTAGGTCCCTAAGGGTAAAGCCGTCTAGGTTCCTAACGAGCTTAGCCGTGAGGGGCGTGAATACGTCGAACATACATACGCGAAACCCTAGGTCGCTAGCTATAGAAGCGCTAGCCCTATCGAGGAGACCCGTATGGGCGTAGAGCTCGACACCCGAATCCCGAAGGAGCTTTAAGGCGCTTAGAGAGCGCTCGAAGGGTACGCGCCCCCGCTTATCGCATCCACCACTAATCAAAACGCCTTTAATGCCCTCCCTAACGAGGCGCATAGCGTCGCCTAAGCTCGTTAAGCGCTCCATGTACTCGAGGAGAACCCCGTAGCAGTGCTTACACATGAGCTCGCACCACCTACCAGTAACGCTAACGGCTCGCCACTTACGGTCAACTACTTCGAAGCCTAGATCCCTAAGCGCGCGAATATCGTAGCGCTTAGTCGGCGGGATGAAGAGTCTCATCGATTGCCTACCCCTAAGCACGTGGAGGAAGAAGCGTTTCCATTGTGTGGCGGGCCCGGGGGGATTTGAACCCCCGACCACCGGCTTAGGAGGCCGGCGCTCTATCCTGGCTGAGCTACGGGCCCAGACTAGGCTTCCGTTAAACCACTTCTGCTTGCCCCTCCTTATAGGCTTTTCATTGTCTTTGCGTCGAATGAGCTTATTTATTTCCTTCGCTATAGAGTTAGCGAGGTGGGTGCTTGGCTTCGCCCCTCCTTTCTCACATTAAGGAGCTTGTCAAGGGTTTAGAGCCTCCGCCTGAAGAGGACGTCGCTATGAAGGAGATCGCGAGGAGCGAATCGCAAAGCGTTCACATAGTGTTCATGCCCGCGGGTAGGAAGGTTAGGGCTCACTACCATAGGGAGAGGGACGAGTTCTACGTGGTTCTGCAGGGTAGGGCTAGGCTGAGGATTGGCAACGATATTTACGAGGTTGGGGAGGGGTTCGTAGCCTTCATCCCTCGCGGGACTATACACGGTATCGAGAGCGTTGGTGCGGACCCGCTCATAGTGGTATTCGTATCGTCTCCTCCCTACGACCCGAAGAAAGATCGTAGGTACGTCGAGTAGGGCTTCGAGTTACACCCTCTTCGGCTTAGGCTTGAGCTCGAGCCATATCCTCTTCATTTTCAGCGCGTCTTCCTCGAGATTTGGCGATTCGCTTATTACTACGCCCTCAACGTCGTAGTCCTTAAGCGCCTGCAGTAACTCCCTGTAGTTCAGTTGGCTCTCGTCTAGGTTTAGGTGCCTAGTCTCGCCCCTCTCGCCGTACTCAATGCCGCTCACGTGGATGTGCATGTTCTTGAGGATCTCCTTACCGAGCTCGCGCTCGAGCAGGTCGAGGACTGCGCTGAACTCCTCGTAGGTATTGTAGCTCCCGCGGCTCCTAGCGTGTAGGTGCGCAAAGTCTATGCATGGAAGGATCGGGGGGCCTATCTCTGCCGATAGCTGAACAACTTCCTCGAGGGCTCCGAACTCGCTTAGCCCGCCCATTACCTCGGGCCTAATCCATATATCTATGCCCTCGCTCTTAATGCGCTCGACAATCTCCTCGAGTGCTTTCTTAACCCTCCTATACGCTTCGGCGCTATGTAGCTTCCCGTAGTACCCGGGGTGGAATACTACGCTCCACGCCCCCGCTATGTACCCTATCCTAGCGCTCTGCAGAATCCTATCTATGCTAGCCCTAACCTTGGACTCGTCATCCGAGCACAGGTTTATGTAGTAGGGTGCGTGAACCGTTAGCGTAACGTCTAGGCTTTGAGCAACCTCCCTAACCTCCCTAGCCCTAGCCTCACTCATCCTAACGCCCCTAACGAACTCTATCTCCATCGCATCCAGCCCGAGCTCGCGCACCCTCTTAATGCCGTTGACCGTACTCTTCCTAGGCGTGGATAGGGGTATTCCAGCAGGCCCAAACCTAAGCCCCTTAACTCGCTGAGGCATGCTAGCACCCAAAGCCTAGTTTACTAGCGCTCTGGGGATAGATAGGCTAGGGCCCCATGATACCCGAGGAGGAGGGGGTATTCGTCTTCGATAAGGGGTCTAAGGAGTGGAGGAAGGTTGTTGAGGATGGTCCCTGGGTGCCTAAGGAGGATGGAGTTTACCTAGCGTACTTTAGGAACCACATATGCCCGGGGTGCAAGGCGTTCGATAGGGTTTGGAGCGAGTTAATAGAGGATAGGATTGAGGAGATAGCCGCTGTGCCAGCCCTTGTGCAGTGCCACAATTTCTTCTTCGACTGCAACGATAAGACAGCTTCCGATACGTTCCTGCTGTTCCTAGTGAACGCGACTCCGCAGGTAGTAGTGCTAATCGTTGAGGAGGGTGAGCTTAGGTTCGTTGAGAGGTTCTACGGCTTCGAGATCGAGGATGTCGGGGACCTCGTGAAGATAGCTAACGAGGCTAGGGAGCGCATGGCTAGGTACCTAGAGCAGGGGGGTGAGGAAGAGGCTGAGGGAGGTGGTGAGGAGCTAGTTGTTGAAGGGGGTAACTGGAAGGAGGTTGTCGAGAAGCTTCGTCAGCTACTCCTAGAAGGTAGAAATGTTCGGGAGGTATGCGATGAGCGCGGGTGTAGGTTTGTCGTGGAGTAGCCCTATTAAGAACCGGGCTTTGCTAGCCGCTAGCGAA
>CAZRDH010000132.1:0-4503 GCA_964598805.1 uncultured Desulfurococcaceae archaeon
AGCCCAGCGTTATCGTCGAGGTACTCCATTAGGGCTCGGTGGGCTACGGTCTTGGCGAACTCCTCGGGCTCGGCGAAGCTAGCGGCGTAGTAAGTCCAGTACTTGCCGCTCATGGCTATGGGCGCTATGAACCCTGGAGCCCAGTAGAGGTTTGGCGTCATGTACCCATCGCTTCCGAAGGGTAGGTACACCGCGAGGTCCTCGAACTTCACTCCGAGCCTCTTCACCCTCTCCTCGAACTTCTTATCGAGCTCCTTCGCCGCAGCCCTAATGCCCTTCTCGGCAACGATCTTTAGGACCTCGGTCTTGTGCTCGATCAACCCCTCTAGTACCTGCCTAGCTAGTAGGTAGTTAACGCTCCACTGCTCCGGGGTGCCCATGATCGGGTCTAGGTTGGGCTTAGTAGCTATCCCAACCTCTTCGGGCGATAGGAGCCCGCGGTAAACCGCTTCTAGGAGCCACGCCACTACGTGGCTCGTGCCGATAGCGTCGAACCCTAGCTGATCAGCTAGGTCCACGAGCTCCGCACCGTACTCCAGATCGACGATGCCTATCAGCGGCCCGAAGCCTTGGAACGGCTCGTAGTCAACCTTCTTACCCCTCCAAACCTTCTTGCACGCGAATGGGCATGGCTCGCCGCAAGTCCTCCAGTTCCTAGCCTTATCGAATACCTCGACCTTGAACGGCTTCCAGTACCTCTCCAGCACGAACTCGACGATCTTCTTCCTAACCTCCTTGTCTAGGTACATGCTGTTGAAGTTGAACATGGGTAGGAGCTCGCGGTAGTGCGGGTAGTTGACCCCGAACGTGCCGCCCGCGCCGATGCTGGGGTCGTACCTATACTTCTTCCCGGCGCCGGTCACGGCCTCCATGAACCCCTTGCCTAGGAGCTTCTTGGCGATCTCGTCGAGCTCCTTAACGTCCCTAAGCTTCTCGGGGGGCTGCGGAGCCCAGCTACCGCCACCCGCGATTAGCACGACGTTGTGGGCTCTAGCTAGCACGCTACCCGGGGACCCCCTAGCGGCGAAGTCCTCGCTACCCTCGATGAAGCTACCCGTCTTCGGGTCTACGTCCACCGATACTAGGGCTCCGTACACGGTCCTCAGCGCGGCTGGCCCAACGCTGATTATCCTCGGGTTGGTGGACTCGACGAAGCTCCTGAACTTGTCGACGAACCACTTGATCAAGGCGTAGGCTCCGCGGTACCCACCGTAGTAAGCGTAGACGTCCCAGAGCTGCTCCTCGTAAACCTCGTGGAACTCGACGCTCTCGACGCCCGACGGCCCTCCCCTAACCATCACTATGGTCGGCCTCTCGGCCCTCCCCTCGATCACTACCGCGTGGGCTCCACACCTACAGAACTTGTAGGCGGCTCCACCCATCGTCGATACGTGGAGGACCTTGCTCTCGGGGCTCCTAAACACGGTTACTAGCCTATGCACGCCGAACATCCTAGCGCCCATGAATATGCCTCCGCCTAGCACAACCACGTTGCTCGGGTGGAAAACGTCGTGCTTCCAGCTCTCGTAGTGCTCTAGATGTAGCTTAACGCCTAGGTCAACGGGCCCCAGCAAATCCTTGGGAACCTCGTACTCCCTAACCCTCCAGCTCCTATTGCCTACGTCCACGAATAGAACTCGGTACGCCAGCGCCACGACGTCCACCCTCCACGACTATCACTACAGCAAGCCGCTTGCTTATATACAACGGAGTTACAAGTGTTAAACCGATCTTTAGCGTAGCGATCGCGGTAGCGTATTCGCTTTTTCCATGGGTTCACGCGTAAAAGCTGCTTTGGTGGGGCTAGCCGCGCTACAGCGTGTCTATCAAGGGCTTGAGCCCTAGGCACTCCGCTGCGGTTAGAACCGCTGTCCCAACCCTCTTAGCCACTTCGAAAACCCTCTCAACCCTCTTCCTCCACCTCTTCTCCCGCAGCAGGTGGTGGTCGTAGATGAATAGCTCTGGCTGCGCAACCTCTATTATGTAAGCCGCGTTGCTCACAGCCCTCTCCAAGTTGATCCTGTTGAGCATGTATGGGAATAGGTAGGTAGGGGGGCCATCGGCTACGACTACGCGGGGCCTTAGCCTAGCTATCTCGTAGGCGTAGTCCTCGATAGCCGGCCCCATCAAGTCGCTGGTGTAGAACGCTACGCCCCTCGGGGTCTTGATGACTACGGGGGTTACCCACCCCGTCCTATCGTACTCAATGCCGTGGAACCAAGGGCCTAGGATCTCGATGGTGCACTCCGGGAGCTGTATGGACTTGCCCTCGGCCCAGAGGATCTTCGTTCCATCGCCTAGCTCTATACCCTCCTCAACCCACTTCTCGCTCCCCCACAACCTAGCTAGCTTCTCGAACCACTCCCTACCCTTCCTAAGGAGCTCCTCCCTCCTCCTCTGGTACGACCCGAAGTCGCGCGACGTAGCGATCCTAAGCTCCTCGACGGGATCCCTAAACTCCGTCTCCCTAGGCTCGACTAGGTGCCTCCCAAGGCTATCGCCGCTTAGCGCGAGTAGCTCCTCGAGGAACTTGCGGGCTCGATGCCACTGACTCTCGTTTATGTAGGTATTGGGGTTCTTCAGCAGGAGGAGCTTGCCCCCTAAGAACCAAGCCCTAGGGTCATCGACGTCGCCGTCGCTCGGAAGCGCGTGGTGATCGTAGTGGTAGTGGGTTACGATGATCACCCTAGCCTTCTTGCACGCCTCCCCGATCCTCTCCATAGCCTTCCTGCGCAGAGCCCTCTTCTCGCTGCTTGGAAGGGGGTAGCTAGGCTGCATCTCTGCGGAGCCCGGGTCTATCACTACGAGTCCTCGGCACGCCGTTACGCAAGCGCTCTTAGCCCCCATGCTATCGAACCACACTAACTCGATCCCGAGCTCCTCGAGAACCGCCTTCGGATCCATTGCCGGCCCCAGCATCTATACCCCCTACACCTATATCGATTCGGTGAGGCGCCTCGAGCTGGCTCGAGCTCGTGGAGGGGCTTAGCGTCAAGAGCTTCGCGAAGATGATAGACCACACGATGCTCAAGCCGGACGCGACCCTAAGCGACTTGGAGAGAGCTATCGAGGAGTACAAGAGGTTTGGATTCGCTTGCCTAGCCCTATCACCCTACCACGCGAAGATCGCGGCAACGAGGTTTAGGGGCGTTAGGGTTTGCACAGTCATAGCATTCCCAATGGGGTTCTCGAGCGCTAGAGCAAACGAGGTTCTAGCGCGAGAACTCCTCGAGGCTGGGGTTGCGGAGCTAGACGTCGTGATAAACATCCACGCCCTGAAGGCAGGGGATAGGGAGGCGGTTGTAGAGGATCTTCGAGCGGTCGTAGAGGTCGCTAAGGGCTACGGAGCCGTGGTTAAGGGCATTATAGAGACGGGGCTCCTAACCGACGAGGAGAAGGCGGTAGCATCTCAACTAGTAGTCGAAGCGGGGGCCCACTTCGTCAAGACGTGCACCGGGTTCCTAGGGGGTAAGGCGACGATACACGACGTAGCCTTGATAAAGAGGGTCGTAGGCGATAAGGCTAAGATCAAGGCCTCGGGGGGCATTAGGCATGCGGAAGACGCTCTAGCCCTCATCGCAGCTGGGGCGAGTAGGATAGGGACTAGCGCTGGGCCACGCATAGTAGAGGAGTTCATGGAGTTGAAGAGAGTCAGTGGTGCACGGGGATCTTCATCCCCGGGATCCGCCCTGCTAAACCTCATCACTCAACCTCAACAAACCGCTGGTAGCTACCCTCATAACCACACCTAGGGCACCTAACATACCCACAGCTACCAAGAGACGACGCAGGGCAGCCACTACAAGCAACAGCGCGAGCATAGCTAATATCGAATACGAACCCACACCTAGGACACCTCAACTTAGCCAAGACACACACCCAAAACAAGCAACACCGAAAACAGCATTTAAACCCAGAGCAAGGCTCTAAGCATAAAGTAGTTGATCGTGAATTAGCGAAGCACCCCCACAACACCGCTAAGCACTCAAGATCCAAACCCCCTTTCCATACCCCGAGAAAACCGTTGATTAACGCGGTTAGCACTCCTTCGTAACCTCTCCGTAATGGAGTAGAAAGATCGTCGCGAGCTTATAAGCTGCGCGACGCACCGCCTTAAAACCGCGAAACTCCCATGGAGAAGTTATAGGCATCGACGTAGTAGTGCTCGTGGTTCTCGGTGGTTGGGCTAAGCATTGTAAGTGGGTTGCTGCGTTGTAGGGTTAAGGATTGCGGCGCAGGGATGCTTAAGCTTGCGTAGCTGGGATCGTGGTGCTCGTGTGTATAGCTCTTAATGCATTACGAAGACGAATTCGCTTCTGTGCGTAGCTAGGCGTGGAAAGCGGCGGGTCGCTCTTACGCTTCGAAACGGCTTAAGCCGGCTCGAAAGGTCTTCCACCTAGGTTTCGGCCCCGCCTCGAGGCTCCATCGCGGGCTAGTGTAGCTCCGAATCGCTCTAGCCTCCAGGGTTGTGGATTTGTGAAGAGGGCTACCAGCGCTGACCCC
>CAZRDH010000133.1:0-22277 GCA_964598805.1 uncultured Desulfurococcaceae archaeon
GGCCCGTAGCTCAGCCAGGATAGAGCGCCGGCCTGCGGAGCCGGAGGTCCGGGGTTCAAATCCCCGCGGGCCCGCCACAGAGCTACCACCTTCTAAACGACTATTCTCTTGGGAAAGCTCATGAAAATGTCAACGGAGTAAGATCCTTGTTGATGAAATGCTGAGGTCTTAATGCAGATCTAACCACGTTCTCGCGAGAACGTAGTCGAAGTGCATTTAGGAGGCTTGATACTAGTAGTAGATAACGTTCTCTTGCTTCAACTTCTCGATTTCCTCATCGGTGTAGCCTAACCACCTAAGCACTTCCTTCGTGTGCTCACCTAGCGTTGGCGGTGGTGTTGATGGTGGTAGGCGCTCTCCATCTATGTAGATGGGTGGTGCTAGCTGAGGTATTTCCCCTAGCTTACTGTGCTTTACTTTCTGCACTATTCCCGTGCTAACTACGTGCGGATCCTTGAAGACCTCGTCTAGTTCGTAAACGGGTGCCGATGGTACTCCCGCTTCCTCTAGCTTCTTCAACCAGTTCTCCCTAGCGTCGGTAGCGAATACCTGTTGTAGCATCGGTATTAGGATATCGCGGTTACGAACTCTATCCGGATTGGTTCGAAACCTTGGATCGTTAGCTAGATGCTCTAAGCCTAGGGCTTTGCACATGGCTTGCCATAGCCTATCGTTAGCAGCTGCAACTATGAACCACTTGCCGTCCTTATCGTGGAATGCTTGGTAGGGGACGATGGATGGGTGGGCGGATCCCATTCTAGGGGGTTTCCTACCCGTTAGGAGGTATATCATGGGCACGTAGCACATAGCGAAAATCGATGCGTCGTACATGGGGATCTCTATCCTCACGGGCCTTCTATTCGATAACAGTGCTGCTAGAATGGTGGTAGCTGCTAGAAGACCAGTGATCACGTCGAAGAGCGCGAAGGACACTCGTACTGGCGGCCTTCCTTCCTCTCCCGTCGTAGCCATGAGGCCGCTCATAGCCTGAATAACGATATCGTATGCAGGCTTCAGCGCGTAGGGGCTCTTCGTTCCAAAGCCCTTGATACTGCAATACACGATCCTAGGGTTGTACTTAAGCAACGTCTCGTAGTCGACCCCCAGCTTCTCGGCTACGCCCAGCCGATAGTTCTCGATAACTACGTCACATCGCTGCACTAACTTATAGACTATCTCCCTGCCCCTAGGATCCTTAAGGTTCACGACGATGCTCTTCTTTCCGCGGTTAATAGACATGAAGTAAGCGCTCTCACCGCCTACGTGAGGAGCCCACGAGCGCGTTTCGTCCCCTCCAGGAGGCTCAACCTTAATCACTTCCGCACCCAGATCGGCTAAAACCATCGTTGCATAGGGACCTGCAAGCGTGTGGCTAAGGTCTAGAATCCTAATGCCCTCGAGGATCCTAGTCATTGCAACGACCCTCGAGAACTATGGTAATAGACCGAGTTAAGTGCATATAAAGGATCCTAGCTCGCTAATTCGAATCAGCGAATAAATAGAGGCGCATTCGGCGACTCAGAATAGTGAATAGTGAAGAGTAGAGTATTGGTGGACCGGCCGGGATTTGAACCCGGGACCTCTCGGGTGCGAACCGAGCGCTCTTCCAGGCTGAGCTACCGGCCCGCTCTTCCCGTAGTTTGTGGCTAGTGTTGTTAGTCCCCTTAATAGCTTCATCCTCCGTAGAGTTAATCCCCTTATATCCTCTTCATGGCTATGAGCTTGTTGTTTAGGAGGGGTGCTATGAGTGCTAGCGATATTATCGATAGGATCTTTTCTCAATCCCTAAAATCATCGATATTCGTTAATCGCGACGTCCTTAGACCCGATTACATACCGGATGAGTTGCCGCATAGGGAGGAGCAAATCGCTAAGCTAGCGTCTATCCTTGCTCCAGCGCTAAAGCAGTCTAGACCAAGCAACGTGTTTATCTATGGCCTGACCGGTACGGGCAAGACCGCTGTAACGAAGTTCGTTTTAAGGAAGCTAGCCGAGAAAGCTCGCGAGCTTGGAGCGAGGGTCACGGTTTGCTACGTTAACGTGCGTAAGGACGATACCACGTACCGAGTGTTGCTTAGGCTCGCTGAATGCATAGATCTTCACCTACCGTTTACCGGAATCTCCACAGCTGAAGCGTATAGAAGGTTCCTCAAGGCGTTAGAGCTTAGGAACACGCTGATGATAGCCGCGCTGGACGAGATAGACTTCTTAGTCAAGAAACACGGCGATGAACTTCTATACAGGCTTACTAGATGCAACGAGGAGCTCCGATACTCGCAGCTAACGGTCATCGGGATCACCAACGACTTGAAGTTCGTTGAGTCCCTAGACCCAAGGGTGCGAAGTAGCTTAGGCGAGGTAGAGCTAGTGTTCCCTCCCTACAATGCCCCCCAGCTAGAGGATATACTTAGACAAAGGGCTCGACTAGCCTTCAAGCCCGGCGTGCTTGAGGAAGGCGTTATACCTCTCTGCGCTGCTCTAGCAGCCCGAGAGCACGGGGATGCTAGGAGAGCCCTGGACCTACTCAGAGTTGCGGGAGAGATCGCGGAGAGGGAGGGTAGCGATAAGGTTAGGGTTGAACACGTTCACCGAGCGAGAATGGAGCTCGAGCGCGATAGGGTTTGCGAAGTCGTTTCGACGATGCCCCTACACGCAAAGCTCGTGCTCCTATCTATACTCAACCTATGCCGCATGAACTCTAGGGCTACTACGGGAGAGGTGTACTCCCATTACCGAGCGCTGTGCTCGAAGCTAGGAATTGAGCACGTTTCGCAGCGTCGTGTGAGCGAGATAATTAGCGAGCTAGACATGCTTGGAATTATCACCGCGCGCGTAGTTAGTAGGGGTAGGTACGGAAAGACTCGAGTGATAACGCTCTCGGTGCCTCCCGATGCCGTCATCAAGGCGCTCGAGGAGGATCCCTACGTGTCGTCCGTACTGCCTGGGGATAGATGATGGGTTCTTTAGCTTAGACCTTAAGCGCCGAGGCGTAGCTCAGGAAACCGCTCTAGTTGGAGTTGTAACGCGTGGAACAAGCGTAGAAGCTGTTTTCTCCACTAGAGTGATGGTAGATGCACTCGATGCGACCTCTAGAGCGCTGGAAATAGTTCTTAAGGCGCTATCGCTCTACCCCATCGAAGCCGTGCTCCTCGATGGCGTTACCTACGCGGGGTTCAACATCGTAAACCCATTCGCTATACATGCGCTAACTGGAGTAGGCATAATCGTAGCGTTTAGGTACCCGCTGGATTTAAGCAAGGTTGCAAGAGCCTTAATCAAGCACTTTAAGGATTGGAGGCTTAGGCTAGCCACGATATGCAACGTCTACAGTAGGGCTAGGGTGATAGAGTTCGATAACGGCACGAAGATAATGGTTTCGTGCATTGGGATCCCTCGCGATCCATGCATTGAACTCGTAAAGCGCTTGACCGTCTGGAAACCCAATCCAGAGCCGCTGAGGATAGCCGATTTAATAGCTTCGGCTATGGGCAGAAAAATATTTGAGAAGCGAATGAATGTAGCTATGAGCGGATGATGAATGCACACCCTTTCCTCGACGTACATTAGATGAAGAGAGTGGCCAGGGCTGATTACAGCTTCCAACTCTCTAGATACCGCTTTTGCTCTTCCGTCAGTACGTCTATCTCTATGCCCATGCTCTTCAGCTTGAGCTCGGCAACCCTCCTATCTATCTCCATGGGGACGTTCATAACCTTCGGCTCTAGCTTACCACGATTCTCAACGATGTACTTAACGGATAGCGCTTGGTTCGCAAAGCTCATGTCCATAACCTCGCTTGGGTGACCCTCAGCGCAAACGAGGTTGACGAGCCTACCCTCGCCGAGTAGGTAAAGCCTCTTGCCGTTCTTCAACACGTACTCGGTTACGCAAGGCCTTACCTCCCTCTTAGATACCGCAATCCTCTCCAGTGCTTCGACGCTTACCTCGACGTTGAAGTGGCCCGCGTTGGCAAGGATGGCGCCGTCCTTCATCTTCATGAAGTGCTCTTCCCTAATTACGTCTCGATTACCCGTCGCCGTAATGAAGATGTCACCTATCTCTGCAGCCTTAGACATGGGCATAACCTCGAAGCCGTCCATAACGGCTTCGAGGGCCTTTATCGGGTCTACCTCCGTTACTATCACGCGCGCGCCCATGCCCCTCATTCTCATAGCTATGCCTCTACCAACCCACCCATACCCTGCAACTACAACTACTTTCCCAGCTATCAACACATTCGTAGCACGCAAAATGCCATCCACCGTGCTCTGACCCGTTCCATACCTATTGTCGAATAGGAACTTCGTCAAGGCGTTGTTAACCGCTATCACTGGATATCGAAGCGTGCCCTCCCTCTCCAGCGCCTTTAACCTGATTACCCCCGTAGTCGTTTCCTCGGTGCCTCCCCACACCTTCGATGCTACGTCAAGCCTCTTATCGTGTAGATGCGCATGCAGATCCCCGCCATCGTCTATCACCACGTTTGGGTTAGCTGACGCGATTACGTCTATAGCCCAGAAGTACTCATCCTTCGTCTCGCCACGCCACGCAAAAACGTGAATCCCTTCCTCTGCAAGCGCTGCAGCCACATCATCCTGCGTAGAAAGGGGGTTTGAAGCAGCTAGCCAAACCTCAGCCCCGCCGGCTGCAAGCGTTCGCACTAACACTGCCGTTTCCTTAGTGACGTGCAGTACCGCTCCTACGCGCACCCCCTTCAACGGCTTAGTCTTCTCAAACTCCTCCCTAATCATTAAGAGCACCGGCATGTGGCGCTCAGCCCACTCAATCTGCAACCTACCGCGAGGCGCAAGCGATAGATCCTTAACCTTGAACTCCATTGCGTTCACCCTACTACTCAGCAAGGCTGCAATCGCTCAAAAGGCTTCGTGTCCACACAGACATCGGGCGAACGAAAGTGGTGTACATACGCGTAGAGGCGGAAGTTAGACCAACCGAGGACGAGCAGAAAGTGATCAAGGCTATTAAGAACGTCCTCGACATCGACGACCTTAAGGTTGTCGAGGCCGGTAGGGGGTATAAGCTCGTCGTTGGAGAGAGCGAGAGCCTAAAACCGCTAAAGAGGATGTACGAGTTGCTTAGGAAGCAGAGAATACTTGATACAGCTCGAAACCTCATGCTGAAGAAGGCGCGCGAGGGAACCATAGTCCTCAAACTGAATAAGCAAGCTGCTTACCAGGGCGTTATCAGCTTCGCTGAAGGAGAGCTCGAGAGCCCTCTAGGAACCATAGACGTAACGATAGTTAGCGATAATCCCGAGGAGATAATCGATTGGTTAGCCCCTCGCACTGCCCACGGTAAGCCGCTTTGGGAACGCGAACCCCCTGAAGCATAGCAGAATAGCAGAATACCTATCCCAGCTTAGCGAAATACCTGCGGGAACTACCTCGCGTTAGTATAGCGTTAGCGGTATAGCCATGAGGTCGCTCGCGATTACGCACCTCTCGAAAAATCTCTTCGCATCGCTGAGAACGCTCATTCTATCCGAGTACCTAGCGCTAATGTGCGTTAAAACAAGGAGCTTTGCACCTACGCTCCTAGCTAGCAGCGCTGCATCGAGTGCCGTAGCGTGGGCGGATGCTAGTGCCTTATCCCTATCCACTGACGTAAACGAAGCATCGTGCACAACCACATCTGCACCCAACCCCCTTACCAGCGATAAACACTCATCTCTACATACACCATCACCGCTGTAGAACACGCGAACTACTTTCCGCGCCCTTGAATCCACGCTCACAGTAACATGATAGCCGTAAGCCTCGATACCCCCGTGGTCTATGCGAACGGATGTTATCGATAGGTCTGGAAGCGAAACCGAGGTACCGTGGCTAACGACTATGCATTCGCGTACGCATGGCGATTGCTCGAGTATTTCGCAAAGCGCTTTCGAAGGAGAGAGGATTCTAACTCTAGCGCTAGTCCCGCATTGTAGGTTTAGGGATTGTAAGAGGGGGAAGAGCCCGAGGAAGTGGTCCCCGTGTAGGTGGGTAATCGCTATGAGCTCGACCTTGCATAGCGATATTCCCGCTTCCTGCAGTCTAATTTGCGTACCCTCCCCTACATCCATCAACACGGTGCTTCGTAGCCCTACTAACGCTATCGAGGGCGCGAAGCTAGTGCGCGTGGGTACGGCTGCCGCCGTACCCAGGATCACGAGGTAGGGCTTCCTCAACCCTTTTCCACCACGTATATAATGCGCGTTAGGGATGAGTGCACGAACTGGGTAACCCTTTCTACAACCCTACATACGCCTCTACGCATCAACGACTCCACCTTATCTCTAACAACTCCGTCGATAGTCATGGGGACCGCAAAGACGATTCTCCTCCCATTCCTAACAACATTGAGGCCCTCATCAATGAATCTAAGAAGCAACTCTGAAAGCCCAAACCTCTGAGGAAAGCTCATCCTTCCATAGGGAGGGTCCGTAGCGATGCCGTCCACAGAGCTAGAGCGTAGCGGTAGTAGCGATGCATCCCATCTAGCTACATCAGCTAGCGAATCGATTCTGTATCCAACAATATTATTCTGAGCACCTAAAACCATCCTACTATCTATATCGCCGCATATCACGTTCACCCCTTGGCTACCCGCTTCAAGAGCGAAGCCTCCAACGCCGCAGAAAGGGTCTAAAACGACCTCGTGTAGCCTAGTGCTTACCGCCGCTAGATTCACAAAAACGCGAGCAAGCCACGGGGTCATCGTTCCGGGTAGGTAAGTGGGTCTCTTGTGCGGCGCTCTAGCCCCGAACCTCGCCTCCCTCCCCATCTTGCGGAACTCGTATAGAAGCGCAACGCCGTCTACGAGAGCTACCTTGATACCGCAGCCCCTATTTATCGCTCTTCGCGATACAAGCGCGGAAAATAGCTCCTTGGCTTCCCTCGCGTGCACGGCCCTAGCACTCTCTACTTTACCTACGCAGGGAACTAGCCTTAAGATCTCGTTAACGACCTCTTGCAACGATGTTATCGGGATTATTGCGATGAGCCGCCCATACTCCTTGACCAAGGCAGCCCTCTCCGCAACGAGCTTAGCATCATCATCGGGTAGCTCCGTTAGCAGGAATTCGCCTATTCTCTCGCTGCGCTTTAGCGAAATTCTCTCTCCCTTTATGATCGCCTCAAGCTCCGCAATCGCTAGCTTTAGCTGTTCGAGAGAGAGCCTATACACGAACAGCGTCACGGCACTTCGCTACCTACACCTCCTTCGTACGCCTTTAAGATTAGCTCCGATACATCGACTTCGACTAACCACTTCGGATAGCGCTCCCTGGCAACGGTATTCGCCGTTATCAGCATGCTCAAACCACTTCTCTCTATCTTTTCGATAGCCGAACCCACTAAGAGGGCATGAGTAACCACCGCGAACACCTTCGAGGCTCCAGCGCTATACAAAGCCTCTACGGCTTTCGCGAGGGTACCCCCCGTACTAACGATGTCGTCTACAATCGCAACGTTCATCCCCTTGACATCCAGCTTCTTCTCTTTAACACTAATCTCCCCAGTAACCCTATCCCGGTACTTCTCTAGGTTATCGTAAGGAACTCCGAACTCCTTCGCAAGTTCTTTAGCTCTATGTATAGCCCCCTTATCGGGAGCCAACACAAAGTCTATTGCTATACCCGCTCGCTTAGCTAGATAGCCATGAGGAACGATGTTCCTAACCTTTAGGCCTAGCGATTCAAAGGATTGAGGTGCGTGTACGTCTATCGCTATAAGCTTCCTGCAACCCAATACCTGTAGCGGCTTATACAAGGCGTAGACACTTATTGGCTCTCCTGGCAAGAACCTCTTATCCTGTCGAGCATACGCAACATAGAGTAGCGCAACATCGATTTCCGCACCCATCCCCTTCAAGGCTTCGAGAGCTAGGTAGAGCTCTATCAGCTTGGTATCCTGATTCGGGTAAGTAGATTGAATCAGTAAGCACCTCTCAACCTTTTGGTCTATTCGAATATACTGCTCACCATCCGGAAAGACCTTCCTAAACGGCTCTAAAACGCTTACACCCTTACTCCTCAATGCGTCCTTAAACGATTGTGGAACTCCGCTGAGTACGACGACAGCATCCATAGATGAACCCCTTAAAATGCTTTCACAACGAGAGAGTAATAGCTCTTTTAGCTTGAACTCGCTAGGTGGAGATAATGCCCGTGCTAGCAACCGTACTGTTAACGAACGTCGACTCTATTCCCATACCGCTAAGTTTTTGCGGAGGGCTCGCGCTAGTATTCAACTTCATTGAGTGCCCCCTCGCATGCAATGACTGCCCGTGGAATGCGAACGTAAGCTCGCGAGAGGCAAAGGTTATCGGCTGGGACTCGAAGATTCGTAGCTTAATAGAGAGAGCAAGGCCCGATGTTATAGTACTTCTCGGTGGGGAACCTTACGAAAGTCCGAGCGCTTTATCTATAGCAACGCACTCCAAAAGCCTTGGAATACCAGTAGCACTAAAAGTTCTAGGTCGGTACTTAACTAAGGTGATGCAGAGTAACGTTGCTAAGTACTGCGATTTAATACTCGTCGAGGTAGTAGATTCCTGCGATGCGCAACCCCTATCGCTATATCGAGGCCGCGATATGACGATGGAGATTGTGCTGATCGCTAAGAATTGCGAGGATGCTAAGCTCAAGGTTGCAGCCCTACGCGTAGAATCCTTGACTCCTATAGCCATCATACTCCTAGATGAAGAGCCCTTAGCTAATCAACTGCGCTTACTAGACTCGCTACGAAGAACGTATCCCCTAACCTGCATGCCTCTCAGCCCTAGTACCGAGCTAGCATCGCTTACATGCCCTTCCTGTGGCGCATACATCGTGCTACGCTCTAGCGGAGTGCTAATGAAGAAGCGCATTCAGAAAGGTCGTTGCGAATTCTGCTCGTTTCCGCTAAGGGCGCTGGATAGCCGAAGGGTTACGAAGGTGCCCATAGCTGAGCCCCTGATGTAGAGGTATATTCCCAAACACGTAGCATACCTCGAGGAGAAGACGATGTACTACATCTTCATATTGGGCCCAGCGGGATCGGGTAAGAGCTACTTAACCAAAGCGTTAAGTTCGTGGATGAGAGATCGAGGACTAGACGTCATAACCGTGAATCTCGACCCAGCCGCCGATTGGCTTCCCTACGCACCAGACGTCGATATACGCAACTACGTAACTACGGAAGACGTAATGAAGAAATTCAACTTGGGACCTAATGGCGCTCTCATAGCTAGCGTCGACCTCGCGACCAATTACGTAGACGATATCAAAGCGGAAATAGAATCCACTTCCCCTAACTACGTTATTGTCGATACGCCGGGTCAGCTAGAGATATTCGCGTTTAGAATCGCTGGAAAGGTTATCGTCGATAGGCTTAGCAAGGGGTTCAAGAGAGTTTCAGTGTTCCTAATAGATTCCTACATCGCTACGAGACCCGCACCGCTCCTATCAATGCTATTCCTATCCTTATCCACGTTTCTATACCTTCAAGTACCACAAATAAACGTATTGAGTAAAGCTGATGTACTAAGCGATCAGGATGCTGAAAGAATTAGGAGATGGCTCGAATTGCCCTCGGACTTCGCATATGAACTATCTAAAGAGCTACCGGGATTCATGTTGACGCTCGATCACGTATCGCTTATAGAGGGATTCCTATCATCTCTAACGACCGAACTCATAGCAGTTTCGTCCGTGACCGAGCAAGGAATAGACTCCTTGTATGCGTACATACAGCGTGTAGTTGCTGGGGGCGAGGACTACTTAACTGAAGAGCCTAGCGAAGCGTTATAGGAAGACCCTAGCTAAGGAATTAAGGGTGGAGCTTGAATGGTGTCTCCCACTGCAGAGCTAGATATCAATGCAGAGATAGGTAGGATTAGGGAAGAATTACGAGAACTAATTTTAAAGCGCGAAGAGATAATGCAGAGGCTAGCTGAAGTAAGGAACGCTATTTCTAATACGATAAACGACATTAGGAACCTTAAGAGCTACCTCGTCGAAATACGAAACGAGTTATCGAAGGTTAGAGAGGACATATCAAGGATAAGAGAGCGAAGGAATGCTCTCCGCGACCAGCTTCGAGCCCTAGTTCAGGAGCTTAGGAGCACGTCTGCATATGTGCGCTTAAAGAGTCGTAGGCTAGGTAATCCCGATGAAATTCGCCGCGAGATTGAGGAACTGGAATGGAAATTAATAACGTCGCCCCATCTCTCTCCGGAGGAAGAGAAAGCGCTCGTATCAAGGATTTCCGAACTCGAAAAGAGGCTCCGAGAGATACTGAGGATCCTCAAGATAGAGACCGATTATAGGAGTAAGCAGCGCGAGATTCAAGAGCTAGAGGATAAGCTTCGCGAAACACGCGCAGAGCTTGAAGAAGCTATAAAGAGGCTCATTGAGCTTAAGAGCAAGAGAGATCAAGTAAAGGAAAGGATACAGAGCCTAGTAAACGAGCTGAATAAACTTAAGGAAGAGCGGGATAGGCTCAAAGAAGAGCTAGCGAAGATAAACTCCGATATCCGGGAAAAACGCCGTAAGTTAAGGGAGCTCCTAAACGAATTACGGAAACGCGCTGAAAGAGCTCGCGAAGTCGAGATTAAGGCTATAGTCGAGGAGAAGAAGAGGATAGCTATAGAGAAGCTTAAGCGCGGAGAGAGACTTACGCTCGAGGAACTCTACCTTGCCCTCAGCGGAGGTAATGAAGGGGACTAAGGCAAATAGCATAACCGTAATGTATGTAGACCTAGATAACGATCTAGCTTCTTGCGGCATTACGACGCCGATCATAGGAATCGAGCAAGCAATCGAGGTAGCTAAGCAATTCGCTCTATGCAAACCCCGCGATACAGATGTAAACGCCTTGTTTAGAGCTATCCAAATTGCCAAAGAGCTTAGCGAGAAAGGGTACGTAACGAACATAGCGATAGTAGCTGGACTACAGAGTGGCAACGATTATGAGAAGCTCATGCATTTAGTTTCTCAGCTAGAGTACGTTAAGAAAGCTCTTGGCGATTGCGACGTAATAGTGGTTTTCGATAGTGTTGAGGATGAGAAAGCCTTGCCACTAATATCGCAAAGATTTAGGGTCCTAGCAATCGAGACCGTCGTAGTAGAGCAAGCGCGTTCCATAGAGACTGCTTATACCGTACTATCCAAAATAGTGAAGAAGGTCATGCATGATAAGAATTACGCTAGGATTGCCCTTGGCTATCCAGGTTTCGCCATGTTCGTACTTGTCCTCTTATCGCTATTCCACTTGGTTAGAGAGGCCATCTATGCGATACTGCTATTCCTTTCAGTCCTGATGATGCTAAAGGGCTTTGGGCTCTACGATAAGATAAAGAACTTCTCACAACAACCCATAAAGATCGTTAGCTTAGCACTAATGGTAGTCTTACTATCAACTACCGCATACTTAATGATGTCCGAGGTCTCTACATGCCTTTCTCGAGGGGTGCTACTATATCAAGCGATAGGCATAGCGATAGAGAAGTACTCACATATTGCGCTTATAGCCTTCTCAATACCGTTCTTCGTGAAAATGCTTAGATCCCTTCAGTCTCGCGATTCTGCTCAAGCATTATTAAACATTACGCTTCTCGTCGACATAATGCTTAGCTACATATTAGTACAAAACATAGCCCTAATAATCCAGGGAGAGAGCGGGGCGCGCGGATTAGCTATCACCAATTCCATAGCCGTAGCGTTAGCTATGGCTGTATTAACGTCGATTTCCGAGGCTATTGTAAGAGGTCAAGAGAGAAAGGGAGGCGGGTAATTATCGCCCGAATCTCCTCTCCCTAAGCTGGTACGACCTAATAGCTCTAAGCAAATCTATCCTCCTAAAGGCAGGCCAAAATACGTCGCAGAAATACAGCTCGCTATACGCAATCTGCCATAATAAGAAGTTGCTTATCCTCATCTCACCAGAAGTTCTAATAACCAAATCGGGTTCCGAGAGCTGACCAAGATGTGCGGTGCTAAGGTACTTGCATATAAGGGTCTCGTCTACATCCTCCGCACGTAACTTGCCCTCAAGCGCATCCCTAACTATGTTCTTCACCGCATCAACAATGTCTTGCCTACCACCGTAACAGATGGCTATGTTGAGAAACCTATCGTTAAAATGCTTAGTTGCTTCCTCAACTTTTTTAGCGATTTCAACTACGTCTTTGGGTACGATGTTTAGCCTTCCAATGACTTTCACCCTCACTCTATACTTGTATATGAGGTCCTCACGAAGTAGATCCTCCAGGCCCTTCTTCGCTAATTGAAACAGATGATTTAATTCCTTGGGTGACCTCTTCAAGCAGTTTTCGTAGGAGAGCGCGTATATGGTCACGGTCTTAACCCCGAGCTCTAATAACCACTCAACTACTTGACGAAGCTTGTAATACCCGTGTGTATGACCCTCCGTAACGTCCATGCCTAGCATTCGCGCCCAGCGCCTATTTCCATCGGGTATAATCGCGACGTGGTTAGGTATTGGCCCTTGTTTAACTTGATTATATAGCATTCTCTCGTAGAAAGCATAAACAAAATTCATTATGTATTCTAAGAACTTTCTAACAAAGCCTATGTTCATGTACTTAAACGCTACATCGGCAGCTCTCTCGGCGATCTTCTTTCCGAACCCCCTCTTCATGGTCTCTACGCGCTAAATCTGCATCCACGAGACATAAGCTTATAAGAGAAATCGCCTTGATAAGCGGTAGGGATAGTGACATGGGAGTATATCAAGGCAATGACTTAAAGAAGATAACGGGTGGAAAGAAGAGACCTCATCGAAAGCCTAGAAAGTACGAGTTAGGGAATTACCCTACAGACACTAAGCTTGCGGATAGGGACGTCCGTAAAAACGATAGAGTGTTCGGCGGGAACATCAAGGTACGCCTCAAGTACGCAGCATACGCTAATGTGCTAGATCCCGAGACGAAGACTTGTAAAAAGGTTAGGATCTTACAAGTACTGGAGGTCCCATCTAATCCAGAGCTCGCTCGAAGGGGCATAATCTATAAGGGCGCAATAATACTCACAGAGCTAGGTAAAGCCGTTGTAACGTCTAGGCCTGGCCAAGATGGTGTAATAAACGCCATCTTGATAAAGTCTTAGCTAATGCAGTAATAGACTATTTCAGAGTTTCTGAAAGGAGAGATCTTGAAGAAGTTCGTTGTTTGGCCCCAATACTTAGAGTGTTCATTGCCTAGAAGGCTTGGCCGTCGTTTATCTAAGGATATCTGCGTGGAGAAAGTATCGCTAGAGGAAATCGTTAAGGCTTGTGAAGCCCTTGGACTCAAATACGAAGTTGAAGCAGATAAGCGCTATCCACGGGTTTGGTTCGAAGGTAAGGGTCGTGTATTAGTGGAATTCAATGGAAGCAAACTTTCACTACTTAAGCTATTAGCGCAGGAGATAAGGAAGCTAAGGGCTACGGGTACTAAGTAGGTTACCATGTGCATAGAGTTGTTAATACTCTATGTAGAGTAATTGAGCTCTATTTTTCTGCTTTAGGGGATTAAGTACTTTTAACCAAGGTTATGGTAATACTATAAATTGCTACAGAGGGACCCGAGTGATAGTTATGCCTCGTAAACCAATAGGTCCCGTCCTTCACGTAACTCCATCGCGTTTCATAGTAGTTCGCGCATCGAATCCCGATAACTTGCCAAAGATAGGTGACGACGTTGTGTCTGCAGGCGGCGAATACATAGGTATTGTATGCGATATAATAGGCCCCGTTAACGAGCCCTACGTGATTGTTAAGCCAAAGTCGCCAATAGCACTATCCATAGCCAAGCCTTCCACCATTCTCTATGCGCAATTCAAAATCCCTAAGAAGAAGACGAGAAGGGGTAGAAAATGACTGTGGAATGCCGAAACGTGATTGAGGATCCGACTAGAGGGGAAATAATCTGCTTAGATACGGGCGAAGTCATTGCAGATCACTTAATTCAAGAGGGTACCCCTTGGCGAGCGTATAACGCTGAGGAATGGATGCAGCGAGTGCATGCTAGTAGCACTACGAACGTAGTACACGATTCAGGGCTCATAACGGATGTAAAGCTAATAGCTCGAGACTACAAGCTCAAGATGAAATCATTGAAGCTACGATCCCTCCAGCACAGGATTAGGGTTAGCAAGGATCAGAGGAGGCTCGTAGAAGCGCTAACGAAGATGAATAAAGTTGCGGCACAACTTGGCTTACCCGAGGCGGTTAAGGAAACTGCCGGAATACTCGTGAAAAAGATTATATCGAACCTAAATCCACGCAAGAGCAAGATAGATGTGTATGTAGCCGTAGCAATAATTCAAGCAGCTAGACTCCATAATATACCCCTACGTGCAAAAGATGTATTGCCTCTACTAGGAGTCTCCGAACAACAATACTGGAGAGCTGTAACAGAAGTCACGTTCTCCGTAGACGGAATTCCCAAGAAGAGCACTCTAGATCCTCGCACGTTCTTACAGCGAATAGTGGCTAACTTAGGTCTATCTCAACGCGTTTACACTCTTGCTTCGCGAATAATAGCAGTGCTTAAGGAAAGAGGTCATACCGAAGGCAAGGATCCTGCAGGAATAGCTGCAGCCGCGGTCTATGTAGCTTCGATAATAATGAACGAAAAGAGGACACAGAGGGAGGTAGCTAGCGCGGCTAATGTGACCGAAGTTACGATTAGGAATAGGTATAAGGATATAGTGGATAAAGTAGAGATATACGTCTACGTCTAGTTTTCGGCACATATCTATTCAAACGATTTATAACATTCTTTGCATGAATGAGCTTATTAGCCCTAACGCGTTTCTTATCTGGGTGCGGTGATAAAATCATGAGCGCCCAGCATACGCTATCACTCGACGAAAATGAGAAGCTCGTTTACGAGGTCATTCTTAAGGCTACTGAAACTAGTGGTGGAATATTCCAAGTTAAGCTAAAGGAGCAACCAGAGTTAAGGCACTTAGAGCCCCAGCAGATAGCGAAAATCGTTTCTAGACTTGTCAAAAAGGGATTGATAAAGAGGAAGCTCGTGAATAATAACGGGAAATCAATGTACTTTCTTCAAGCGATAGTACTAGAGAATACTCCTAGAATTGAGGTTGAAAGAGTAAGCATTAAAATACCGATTGATGCTGGATCGTTCCTGGACATTCCATGCTTTCAATGTAAGGAATTAATGAATTGTGGCGAAGGAAACCCCTCGAGCCCACTAAAATGCCCGTTACTAACGTCGTTTCTGTGGAACCTATCTCGAAGAAGATAAGTCTCTCACTATTCGAAGTAGTACCTCCATAGGCGCGTTAGTAACCACTCCATCGGGGTACTCATAAGTTCTCGTAGCCTTATAGCCTAAACTTCTCAACTCTTCGACAACCATGGATGGCTTCGGCATGTTGCATTTAGCGACTCTAGCAATTAGCGAGATTCTGTATGGTAAGACGTTCCCAACCTCGATCTCCTTCGAGATTGCTTCAGCAAGTTGCTGAGAACTCGAGGAATACCACTCAAAGCGCTTCACTACATTGGCAACTTTATTAGCTATGCTTAGCCTAGCTGAATCGCATATCCACGTACCGACTATGTTATCAATACTTTCCCCGCATACCGGGCATCTATCTAGCGTTACCTTGCTAAAAGCCCAGTAGCCACATCTCGGACAATAATTCACTACACCTAGGCATTTCTCAAGCATTTCATAGGCCTTGTTCTTACCCTTCTTAACCACTACGTAGATCCTAATGTAGTGGCGATAGTAATACGAGTATATGGGCTCGATGTATCGATCTACTGTAGCTGCTACACGCGCTATGTAAGCTAGTAAGTTCCTTATAGCCAAGTGCTTAGAGACCGCGCATTGCTTACCTAAAACGCCGTACCTACGGAATAGCTTCTTCGGATATTTACCCTCTAGAGGCGCTAAATCGGTTGCCGTAAACGCTACTACACCTCCATTCCTTACGCACTCTATTGCTGCTTGAGTGTAAGGCGCAGGGCTTCCGAAAGGATCTATATCCACGTAATCAAGCCTCAAACCTAGCCTCTTAGCCATGTATAGGTATTCGCGACAGTCAGCGCGTAAGATCTCTACCCTACCGCTAACATCGTTAATTTCGGCATTCATCCTAGATAGCTTCACAGCATTCTCGTCAACATCGATTAAGATCGCTCTATCTATGCAAGGAACTTCCTTAAGAAACCTAATCCCTCTCACGCCAGTACTACACATAGCGTCTACAGCTATACGTACTTCATACCCTTCGCCTGCTAAGGCTCGTAACATCGCCGTAGCAATATCTCTATTCTCAACCATAGCGGGATTATAGAATACCGGAGCCCATGCAGGCTCGTAAACACCATCGCTACGCCTATACAGATCGGGATTCGGTACGCAAATGCGTGCAAGACCCTCAGTTACAATCGTGTAGCCTGGTGGACAAGAAACCAAGGATCTACACCCTTCATCCGCTAAATAACGCGACACAGCATGGAGAGCTGCGATAGAATTGTTGTCGGCAATTGCGACCTATTAGCTTCGGTAACAGTGTATAAGCGTGTTTCCTTAGAGTTTAGTACTCTTAGTATCTCTCTATCCCTTAAGTTCCTATGAACTACGAGCAAAGCATTCTTGGCACTACTCAAAACCTCGATGATTCTCTTTCTAAGCGCCTCTAAGCTTAATTCCATAGGTCCTAGTTCATCGATTGCCACTAGGTCCGCCTCGATGCACCGATCAAGCGCTTCGATTCCTATCTTACATGCTTGGTCCTCTACAACAACGTACCTACCGACCCTCCTCTTGTACTGGCCTAGCTTTTCACGATCTACCTTATCGAGGGATAGGGCTAGCCAACCACTTGATCCAGTAACGATGTCTACGATCCTAAACCCTATTCTCCTACCCCCTTCCCTAACCTCAGGACAATAGAATCCACATATCTTAACGCCACACGATTTTAAGCTATCGATTACCTTGAAGAATACCGTTGACTTTCCTACTCCTGGCCTACCGGTTATTGCGATGAATACCATTGCTCCCTAGCGGAATTACCTACGACTCTCCTTATAAACGAACTCAGCAATATCTTCAACAGATTCGCTAATGACATCTGAGCACTCCTCCGCTAGGTACTCGATATCCCTATCGCGCTGCTCGATCATCGTAATGGCGTGCCCTCCGAGCTCGTGAGCAAGCTTAACGTTCTCTCTACACTTCTTCGCAATTTGCTCAATCGAATTACCTTTAGACACCAACGCTATGAATGCCTTGGAGTGCTCGGACTTAACGACGATGTCCGGCGGTATGTGATTAAACACTTCTGCATTGCCTATACCTAGCTCCTCTATCTTTTCAGCGAGATGGCTTTTCTTATCGTTAATACGCTCCCTATAGGCCTCGCTCCTATCACTCTTGCGACTAATAATCCTAAAGCTGAATACGTCTATAGCGTCTAGAACCCTCTCAAAGTCATCGCCAAAAATCTCTAGGAATCTTTCAGCAACCTCTACACTCATACCCATCTTCCCTTGCTCGTACTCATATAGCGCTTTGGCTGTCAGCCCCACCATCTTAGCGAGCATCGAGTACCCCAACCTGTACTTGCTTCTTAGCTCCCTCAACGCCTCACCCTTTACCTTGACATAGTAAGACCCTTGGTATTCGTATACGTATATGGGCTCCTCTCTACAAAGGGATTCCAAGGTCTTAGGGGATATGATTCCTACCCTACCGCGTATGTATAGCACGTTTTCCAGCAGCTTTTCCTTATTATACACGTTTGCTATGACTAAGGCATTTACGTCGAGGAACTCAGAAATCCTCTTTAACTCAACGAAATCCTTCTTTCTGTTGCTAACGCTAGGGGATATCCTTACTATAGCTTGAACACCGCTCTTAGGCTCAACCACTAAATCTACGCTTCTTAATTTGCTATCTGGGTACTCTATGACTGTTACTTTACCTGCTATGCGCTTCATTAAAGAAAGTACCTTCAAAACGTCAGCGCTATTATCGCTCCGGGGCATAGCACTGCTCCAGCAACAAACTATCTAAAACTAAAATATAAGGATTGAGCGATATCACTTCTTTCTATGGTATACAGCGTAGACCATCGCGTGATCTCGATCGAATGGCTCTAAGTGTACAACATCCACGATTTCAAATCCTCTCTCCTTTAGCGTGTCTATCTCGCGCTTATAGACCTCGCTAGGCTCCGCAGTTACGTCAATGCTTCGAGCCTTTATCGCTAGCAGTAGCCAGCCACCGTCCTTTAAGAACATCTCTGCATTATCGGCAACGAGGCTAGCTTGTTCGGGCTGAGCGACATCGGCATATAGCCCGTCGACGAGCTCGACTATGGCACGGTATTTCTTAGGTAGCCTAGCATCGCCTAGTATTGGTATTATGTTAGGCCTATCGTCAGCAACCGCAACGAGCTCTCTCATTACTCGGGGAGCGAATTCAACAGCATATATTCTACCTTTCAACCCCACTATGTCTGATATATGACTCACGGTCGTTCCCGAGCCCGCGCCTAGGTATAGAATTCTTTGGCCAGGCTTGACAGGAAGTTCCTTCAATCCCTTGATTAGGGCTGCTGCTAGCTTGCTCCTATAAGCATTCCACTCACGATATTCAACTCCTTCCCACTTATAGAGGTGCTCACCATATACACGCTTACCTGGAACGAGATTTCTCGTCGCTAGCCTCGACGAACCGTCATCGAGTTCAACAACATATACGTTAGGGTATCTAGGGTGCTCGTAGACTTTAACTACTTCCGCCATGTACCTCACCTACCTAGTACACGATTAGCTAAAGACGCCTTATATCCTTCACTTCCTTCCCTTCTTCCTCTTTCTGCCGACAGGCTTAGCCTTAGCAGGCTTCGCCTCTCTCTTTGGTGGCTTGGGATACAGCTTCTTGATCTCCTCTATCCTCTCCATAAGCCTCTTACGCAGTTCATCACCTATGTATCTGCCGGTGAAGAAGTCTACCCTGGCAGCAATAGCTAATTTCGTAGCTAAAGCCCTAGCGATCTTACCCCTCTGCCACCTAGGAGCCCTCCTAATCTCTGGGAACTGGAATATTACGCCGTGCTTTGGCGGCTTGCCACCAGTTCTCAGCGCTCTAAACAATGCTTTTTCTGCACCAAGCACTTGAATTGTGCTTGCAGGTAACTTGGCAAGCTCCTCGAGGCTACCAGCTAAGCTCAGCAATCGAGCTCCAAGGAGCGGCCCCACGAGCGCCGTAATGTTCGGGGCTATTTCCTTCATTACTTGCGATATGTAGTCTGTCAATTCTCTGCGCAGATTGTAGAGATCTAGCCATATGTTTGCAACCCTCTGAATTACCTTTAGATCCATTTCGGAGATGTCTGCACCTATACTCTTCTTAGCCATCTCGACGATTCTCTTAGCCCTACCCTCTGGCACGCCTATCTTCTTGAGGGCTTCAACATCCATTGCATCCCTAGAACCTACGTAGGCTACAATCTTTGCATACTCGTGGTGGTCCCTCACGATGTCGTCGAGCTCGGGGAAGTGAATGCTATACCACTCCCTTAGCCTAGCCGCGAACAAGTTGAGCGTCTTGTCTATGTCGTCGACGGCCCTAATAGCCTGGATAGCAAGTAGGTCACGTTTCTGAGCATACCTCCTTAACTTCCTACGAGTAAGCTCAAGATTCAACTTATGCACGAACTCCCTGTACTCCTCCTCGCTACTTACGAACCCGTATTCTACGGCAATGCTCGGTAGCTTATCTCTTAGCTCTACTATTGGCTTAGCTCCCGGAACGACTTCTACACTAAACCCCTTATCGGTAAACACCTTGCCTATGTCGGGATCCTCGATGACCACGACAACTTCCTGCGGGTTGAATTTCGAAGCCAGTTTCTCCGCGAGCTCCCTCAGCGCTGAAGTTGGATTGCCGTTCTCTAGAGCGACTAGCTCTTCAACAATCTTACCGATGTCCTTAGGGAAGAGCGCGTATTCAACTATAGTCCCGCTTTCGTCTACCGCAAAGCTTCCAATCCACGTATCAGCTACGTATATCTTGCTAGATGCCATACTTAACACCACATTCAATCGAGTCTACTGCATAACCGCGCTATTTAGTCTTAACGTCTAGAGGTCCCGAAGCCACAAACGGCTTATTACCCTTTCCACGGCATAAATCCACCGGCGGTGAAGTAGAATGCCATCCCACGGTTCGCTAACGAAGGCGGGCAAAGTACGAAACCAAACGCCTAAGATCCCGCCTAAGCCCAAGAGGAATCTAGTGCCTAGGGTTAGGAATAGAAGGGAGTACTTCATAAGACAGAGAAAGGCGCAGGGACTTCCCGTACCTCCTGTAGTACCGCCATCGTCTGTCCCTAAGAAGGCAAAGGCATAAGCTGAGTGCATCACTAGATGACCTTATTTTTCCTAGACGCAACACAATACGTATCACGGGAAGGCAAGCGTGGAGGATCCGCTACCTGGGTACCATGGTAAAGTGCGGGATCTGCTTGAAGGCAAAGGTGCTCACGTCGGTTGTCGCATAAGGATTCTCAAGCCCCCTAATGAAATCATAGAAGGCATTCTCATGCCAAAGCACTCGCTAAGCGACCCAAACATGTTAATAATCAAACTCGATAATGGTTATAACATAGGCGTGAATGTCGACGAAATTTCGCAGCTAGAAGTAGTGGAATGTAGAGAGCTACCAAAGTTCACTCCTCCACCGATAGAGTTAGTTAAAGGCCTTCCCAAAGTGCTAGTGATAGGTACTGGCGGAACCATAGCAAGTAGGGTTGAGTATGAAACGGGAGCGGTAAGACCCGCAATGACGCCGGAGGACCTCTTGGACTTAATACCGGAGCTCAAAGGGTTCGTAAATCTCTACACAATGACGCTCTTCAACTTGCTCAGCGAGAACATGACTCCGAGGCACTGGGAGATCCTAGCGCATCAAGTGTACAAAGCTCTCGTGGAAGATCCAGAGAGAGGCATTGTAATAGCTCACGGAACCGATACCATGTCGTATACAGCCTCGGCTCTTGCTTTCGCTATACGCAACCTACCCAAACCAATAGTCTTTGTCGGAGCTCAACGGAGTAGTGATAGGCCTAGTACGGATGCAGCCCTAAACTTCATATCAGCAGTGGTAGCGGCTACAAGGCTTGAGGTTGGCGAAGTCGTCGTATGCATGCATGGAACGCCAGAGGATACCTATGATCTAGTTCACAGAGGTGTCAAGGTTAGGAAAATGCATAGCAGCCGTAGGGACGCATTCCAATCCATAAACGATATCCCTATAGCCAAGGTCTACCCTAAGGAGAAGCGAATTAAGGTTGTAACTAATCGGTACCTACGTCCTCGAAGCATAGAAGAGCTCGAAGTGGACATAGGGTTCGACGATAGAGTTGCGTTGGTTAAGGCGTATCCCGGTTTTCAAGCTGAGATAATCGATATGCTCGTAGACAGGGGGTTCCACGGTATTGTCATTGAGGGGACGGGCTTAGGGCACATTGGCGAATACGCATTCAAGGCGATTTCTCGAGCTATAGAGAGCGGCCTTCCCGTGGTCATGACTACGCAAACACTCTTCGGTAGAGTGAACATGAACGTCTATACTACGGGGCGAAAGCTCCTAAGCATGGGCGTTATCCCCGGAGGGGACATGCTGCCTGAAGTAGCTTATGTAAAGCTTTGCTGGGTACTACACAAGACTAGGGACTTAAGGGAGGTGCGCAAGCTAATGTTGCAAAACTTTGTCCTCGAATTCAATCCCGTACACACGGTAGAGCTCTTCCCCAGGTGGTTCCACGGATGAAAGCAGCGCTAAAGGTTCCCAAGGATCTCGATTACGAAGAGCTTGGATTGAGGGTTGGGCTCGAAATACATCAACAACTAGATACGTCTAGAAAGCTCTTCTGCAATTGCCCTCCGAAAATAGTTCCGCTCGAAGAGCTCTCTAAAGCCCCTAGGATTCGCCGAGAGCTGCGAGTTACTAGGAGCGAGCTAGGGGAAGTAGATATTGCCGCAGCATTCGAGACTCAAAGACAGAGGGTGTTCGAGTACATAGCACCACCGTCCGCTTCATGCCTTGTAGAGTTAGACGAAGAGCCGCCTCACGAACTTAACAGAGAAGCTTTGCTTATAGGCCTTGCCATAGCACATGCACTAAAATCTGCCCCCGTAGACGAAGTATATGTGATGAGGAAGATAGTAATAGATGGTTCGAACACCACGGGGTTCCAAAGAACAGCCATCATAGCTCTTGGAGGGGAAGTAGAGCTT
>CAZRDH010000134.1:0-2685 GCA_964598805.1 uncultured Desulfurococcaceae archaeon
CTCTCCATCGCGATGAGGGCTATGGCTAGAGGTGTATTCCGTGTTCGCTAATCGATGAAAATTGTTTTGATTACGCTGGCCCTGGGCGTAGCTCGCTAGGCTTCACTTCTTTGCTGACGCCATCTTCGCTAGCGCTGTAGCTACGATGGTTAGAGCTACCGCTAGTCGTTGCGAAGCAGGTAGCGATGTAGTGCTGAGCTTATCTAGCTGTATACGTAGATGTATACGGGGTCTTTATGAGCGTGGTGATTAGCGTTAGGATACCTAGGTGGGTTAAGGAGAGGCTAGAGCGTTTCGGCGTGGATATCGCTGATGCCGTTAGGAAGAGCTTGATTCAGCTTGCTGACGAGCTCGAGCGTAGAGACCTCGAGGAGAAACTCGAGCTCCTCAGAAACGTTGGCGAGAAGATTGATCTTCGCGAGCTCTCTAAGCTCATCGATGAAGAGCGTAGGAAGGAGTAGCAATAGTGATGCTCGAAAGAACGTTGTTGTTTCCATGGGGTTGCTGTACATATCTTGAATAAAATCCGTGAATCAATTAGCAGCGTTAAAGTAGCGGAAGCTCACGTATAGTGTTACGCACTTTCAGCTTTCTAAGTGGCGCTAGTCGCTCATCTTGGTTCTTAATCAAGTCGATTGCATGATAGGGTTGCACAATGAAATAAGGGCAATAATGTTTTTGAGGGGTTGGGTAGGTAAGGACTCCGAGTATACATGAAGGTGCTTAAAAGAGTGATTGAAGTCGTTCGAAAGAAGGGTTTTGGGTATTTGCTCAAGGTGCTATTAGCGCGCATCGACATTAAGACGGGGTTTATTAGCGTTCTACTTTTACCTTTCATCATACATAGAGTTAGGAAACTTAGTGTTGAGGAAGCTCTCGAGGAATTATTTAGCGATAGCTTAATAGGGTTTTTGTTTAAGCCCTTCCAGGTTAAGGAGGAGATAAAGGACTTACTAGACATATTGATGGAGTTACGCCCCAGGTTTATCCTTGAGATTGGCACTGCGCAAGGAGGGACACTACTCTTGCTAACCAAAGTGGCTAGCGATAACGCTTTAATAGTAAGTATTGACCTCCCAGGAGGTCCCTTTGGTGGTGGGTATCCAGCGCTTCGTAAACTCGTTTACCGAGCATGGGCTACAAAAGGGCAGAGAATCGCGCTCATAAGGGGTGATAGTCATGACTTTAAGACGCTTGAAAAAGTCAAGAGGGTGCTGAAGGATGCAAAGCTCGACTTTCTATTCATAGATGGGGATCATAGCTATGAGGGGGTTAAAAAGGATTTCGAGTTGTACGCTCCCTTAGTGCGTGAAGACGGAATAATAGCGTTGCACGACATAGTCGCGGGCCCGGTCGAGTGCGTGGGTGGCGTACCCGAATTCTGGAAAGAAATAAAGAGTAAGTTGACTAAGGATGGATTCGTAGTTAAGGAAATAGTGAAGAACTGGAATCGAGGAGGTTATGGCATAGGCGTGATATACCTTAAAAAGCGATTTCTAGAGCCTACATGATGCTTGCGTAGCTTGCATCGAATCTTTAAGACAAGTTGCTAATCTTGGAAATCGTTTAGTCTCGGACGCTCAGCTAAGCTAGCTACATTGCTACGTAGGTCGCGATGCTAAACAAGTTTACGTAAGTGCCTATCTACTGGGCGCGAGAAGCTCGTTTACATCGATAAACTTCGCGCCTCCCTTCTCAAGCATCTCTTTCTCGCGCTTAGTCAGTAAGTGTAGCTCTAGGGGGTACCACCACGGAATACCCTTCTTCTCTAGCTCGCTCCAAATGGCGTCGATTATCGATGCCCTGTCGAGCCCTCTTCTAGGAACTTCGTCGAGTACGATAGCGATGTCGATATCGCTATCCGCAGTGAGCTTACCCTCGATAGCGGAGCCAAAGACGTAGATCTCTACATCGCCTAGAACCCTCTTTACAGCGTTGACTACTGCTGGAAGCACTTCCCTCCACCTAAGCAACTCCCTCAACACAGCCGTCCTCACCCTAATCACCGCTTCCTCCATAGCTAAACACCTCTCGCTCCACTACCTGCAGAAGCCCTAGAACCCTCTTCGCTATATCTATGCAGACTTCGGCATCTTCTTTCTCGTATGCGTGGTGTAGGTATCTAGCACCGGTATACGCATCGACGAGCATAGCGATATCCCTCCTCCACTTCCTTAACTCGCTAGAAATTCTATCGGCTAGGTCTTGCCTACCTAGCTCCCGTAGAGCCCTAGTGACTATGCCTAAGAGCTCCGTCAACCTATGCGTTCTAGGCGTGTACCCGAGGATCCTCAAGATCAGCGCCTTTAAGTATAGTTGAAGGGCTTGTTCTGCAAAGAAGCACGCTAAATCGTAGTCTCTTCTCGTTAACGCTTCCTCCGCATAGCTAAGGAATGAACGCGCCCTCCTCCTAAGTAGCTCTACATAGCTATAGCTACTCATGAACCGCTACCTACTCCCGACCCCTTCCTAGAGCCCTCCCTAGGCGCGACGTGAAGAGTTTTGAGGAGCTCGTTAAAGAGCGTAAGGTAAGCGACGGCGATGCTCACGATGATATAGCTAAGCTAGAATACCTAGAGTACCGCGAGAAGAATGTTTAGCCGAGGGCCGAGCTCTACGCACCCACTGAGGCCGCGAAACCCATTCAGGTAAACCTCCTTAATCCACGCAGCTTAAATCCCGCAG
>CAZRDH010000135.1:0-7171 GCA_964598805.1 uncultured Desulfurococcaceae archaeon
TCGGAGCCTCAAGTACCAACCGATATCCATAGCTGAAGCGCTTAGGAAGCTCAGCACGTACCTACACACCGTAATCGAGATAGGCACCTACATGTACATATTCAGCGATACCGTAGTCGCTAAGCACATAGCGAACCTCGAGAATACTGTTGACGAAGTTGCTCACCAGCTGCTCATACACATGGCTGTGGTCGTGGGGCACAACGTCGATGAGGCGTGGAAAGCCGTTCCGATATACGTTTACGTGCTTGGCGTTGACAAAGTCATGGACTCCTTCAAGGACTTGGCGATGTCCGTTCTAAGGAGGTGTAGCCCTAGCCCTAGCGTCGCTAGCTACTTATCGTACCTCAGCGACGTAGCCGTAGTACCCGTCCCCGGGAGCAAGGTCGAGGGGTCTACTACCGACGACTTAGAGGAGATCTTCTCGGTCGAAGTGCTAGCAATGCTTAGGAGAGGGTCGTGGATAGTCAACCCGCATAAGGAGAGAATCGAGCGCGACGACATAGTCTACGTCAAGGGATTCAAGGAGAACGTAGCCGAAATGTGTAGAAATCTAGGGATAGCGCTACCCAACCCCGCTCCCCCCGCTAAGGATCTAGAACCCGTGTTGCAGCACATAGACTCCATGATAGACATGCTAGCGCTGCTAAACGATTTAGCGCATTACCAGCTAAAGGCTCAGGATCCCCAGCTATCGGAAGAGCTCTTAGAGCTAGAAGAGTTCTTCGATAACCTTAGGAACAACGTATCTAGGATGATCGTGTCGTGCCCTAGCCTAGGCGTCGACGATAAGGTGGCGCTCCTCCGACTCGTTACGCGCTTAGAAGACGCTTCCGACGCCCTTACATACATAGTCACGATACCCGCTCAGGACGAGTATCGCGACGTGCTATCGAACCTGATAGAGACTACGGATGAAAAAGCGGCGGTATTCCTCTGCCGCAAGAGCGTAGATATAGAGAAGCTCTATAGGGCTCTAGACGATTGGGGCGCTACGCCCTTAGCGATTAGAAAGGGCTCTGAGTGGATCGCTATAACCCCCTACAACATGGCTAAGCTAAGGGCTTCTAGCGGGGATCGAGTGCTAATACTCTACCCGCTTAGCTCGGAAGAAGAGGTTCTATCTACGTTAAGGCTCCTAGGACTAGAAAGGGCGAGCTAAAGTAACGCTAATAATCCCCACCTCCACGACCCCCAACTTGGTTGGCAAACCTTGGAGATCCCTACGGAGAGCCCGTTCAAGAATGTAAAGGATCTCGAAGCTTCTCCCGATTTGACTAGCAAACTCCTATCCAAGGTCGAGAAAGCATACTCAAAACTCCGAGGGATTAGGAAGCCCGAAGCGAATGAGTTATTCAAGCCCGTATGCTACATATCCCCCCACGACGTTGAAGTTGAGCACCCCCTAAGGAAGCCCGTCTCGATATTCAATCCTGGCGCGCTTCTAGGCGATAACGGTAAGCTATGGGTGTTCCCAAGGATTATACCTGGGTACTTCTGGTACCCTTCCGCCGTAGGGTTCTTCGAACTCGATATCGAGAAGGTCTTAGAGGGATCTATAGAGAAGCCCGTCAAGGTATCGATCGTGGTATACCCACGCCATCCATGGGATATAGGAGGCTGCGAAGATGCTCGCGCCTCGATTCTGGGTAGCGACATAGCGATACTCTACACCGGGATAGTGCCAGGGGTTAGGAAGTTCCATGTGTACGGAGGCAAATCAATTCAATGCTTAGCACTACTCTCGAAGAATTTAGCCCTCAAGAGCTCGGGCTTCCTAAAAATCGCTTACGGTGACGAAGGGTATCTCCCGAGCGATTGGAGGGATAGCGCGTTTGTAGAGGGTCATGGCGAGGAGTGGAGCTTTCTTACGAGGATAAGCGTTAAGGGCGTTATGGTGTGCTGGAGATCGATTCTCAACGCCAAGGAGCTTACAATAGACATCGATACGCTAGAGCCCGTATTCGTTAACGAGTCGTGGGAGCAAAAGGTTGGGTGGTCAACTAACACCGTTAAGATAGGGAAGGGCGAGTATCTAGTGGGATGGCATGGAGTTCTAGAACTAGATAAGAGGTACCTAAATGGCTTAGCCATAGTTGGAGAGGATGGTGAGATCAAGGCTGTCACAAACTACATATTAGTACCGTCTAGGATAGAGGAATACTACGGCGATAGACCTGGAGTCATATTCGGTGATGGGCTCGTAGTTTACAAAGACTTAGTGATTTGGGTAGGCGGCGTAGCAGATCAAATGATAGGGATCTTCGTCGCGGACTTGAACAAGGTTCTAGAATCAATGATTTGGATCAAGAAGCGCTAGAACCTAATATTCATACTATCCTTTACGGCTCGGAATACTACGCTCGTAACGCTTCGCTTAATGTACGGATTCTTCAGTAACCTCTTAACGAACCTATCGAGGTCCTCAACACTCTTAAACAGCGCAACTATAGCAACATCGAAATCCCCCGTTATATCGTATACAATCCTAACATTCGGTTCCGCAGCGAGTTGACGCTCTACTTCCTCTATGTGCGCACCATCGACATTAAGCAGTATCAATGCCAACAAGTTGTAGCCTAGCTTCCTATAGTTAACCTCGCCTCGGCAACCAACTAAGATCCCTAACTGCTCAAGCTTCTTGATCTTCTTAGCTATTATGGTTGGCGACTTGCCAAGCATCCTAGCTATCTCTCGCGCGCTCCTACGGCAGTTCTCAACGAGTATTCGAAGTATCTCCATATCGAGTTCGTCTAGAACATCGTTAGTCATGGAGTTGCCGTTCGGCATACGCTCACCTAGTTCGGTTATACCCTAACCCTGAACTAGGAATTTGTAACGTTGCTTTTAAGCAATGATCTTCGTAAGCAATGATCTTCGTAAGCAATTAAAAATGCTAGTAATGTTTTTACCAAATAGGTTCACCCAATACCTAACGTATTATCCCTCGCTCTCGCAGTTTAGCTTCTAGATCTGCTACTACTTCCTCAGCTTGCCTAGAAGCATCTACCTCTATGAGCAAACCCTTCCTCCTGTAGTACTCTATTATCGGCGTAAACGTCTGTAGGTAGATTTCGTACCTTCTCCTAACAACCTCGGGCTCATCATCCTTCCTTCTAACCAATTGCGCCCCACATAAGTCACATACTCCAGGCTTCTTAGGGGGTCTCCATTTGACGTGGTATATAGCGCCGCATTTAGGGCATACTAACCTACCCGAAACCCTTTCAATGATTACCTCTACAGGTGCTTGAAAGAGCACGGCAGCGTCTATCTTGGTTATTTGATCAAGCGCCTCTGCCTGCTTTAGGGTTCGCGGAAATCCATCGAGTATGAACCCCTTTTGGCAGTCGGGCTGGCTTAACCTCTGCTTAACGACCTCTATAACGATGTCGTCGGGTACGAGTAGGCCCTTCTCTACGTACTCCTTAACCTTTTTCCCAAGTTCGCTTCCTCGAGCGATTTCCTCGCGAAAGATGTCCCCCGTCGAGATGTGCGGAATTCCATATTTCTTGGATAGAATTGAAGCGTACGTTCCTTTACCGATTCCGGGAGGCCCTATGAATACAAGCCTCATTTTAAGTCCCTATCGTTATGCACAATCTAAGAATATATTTCTTAAGCGAAATCTTCGATTACCTTAGGCACTTCGCTTAGCGATTTCACTATTGCGACCCTCAGCTCCCTTATAACTGCGCTACTCAAGCTCGATCTATTGATCAGTATGGCGTTCATGCCCACGGATAGGGCACCACCAACATCCTCGACTATTCCGTCGCCAACGTGAACGCTCGTAGAGGCTTCAGAACCTAAGGCTTCGAGTGCCTTTAGGAATATCCTTCTATCAGGTTTGCATATACCTACTTCATCTGAAAAGATCGCGTAGTCGATGTATGTGGATATACCGCTCTTAACTAGGATGAGCCTAGTGAGCGCGCTTGGCCAAAACAGCGTGTTTCCAATGATCCCGATCTTCAAGCCCTTGTTCTTCAGCTCGTGCATCGTATCGAGCGTGTCCTCGAAGAGAACTTCCTTTGGATCGAGCTCATAGAATACCTTAGCTATAACATCCTTGAGCTTGCTAACGTTGATCCCGAGGCTCCTCGCCATCATTACGCAGCTTTCCTCTACAACCCTATGCTCCTCAAACGCCGCTTTCCTCCTTAATTCCTTAGCTTTCGAGTAAACGTCTAGAATCTCTTTGAGCACAACCTCTAAAGGCTTTCCTAAGTACGTAGAGATCTCGCTTGCGAGCCTCCTGTATACAACCTCTATTCTAGCAATGGTGTTCCATACGTCGAACGTCACGCACGTAATCACTTTTCAACACCGACGTTCTCACGATAGTAGCTACCCCTATAGACCCTAGCGGTCGCTCGATCCATCGAGATAAAGACTAGTTGCGCTACTTGCGCCCCTACCTCGATTTTGACGCCAAACGGATTGAGTACAACCATCAAGCCCTCTCCTCGACCCTCGTAACCCGGATCCCACACAGCTGAGTACAGAGTCACACCCATTCTCAGTAGCGACGATCTGGGTATCGCAATCGCGATGCAGTTGCTTGGAACCCTAACGACCTCCCTATACCTAATCCTATAGCACCCAGGATCTAGCTTAAACAAGCCGTTTACGGGTTTAACCTCCTCTACTTCTGGAAGCTCCTTTCCACCAGATGAAAGTGTTCCCGGGCCTAGGAATCTAAACACCTTGTCTAGGTGAAGCTTCATGCCGCCACAGTCTACGCGTTCTATCCCTAAGCCTAGCAACCTAACCAAGGTTTCAGGAGCTAGGGCCACGCCCGCCCCTAGCGATAGCGCTAGTCGCTAGTGCCTCTATAGGGGTGTAACCCTATAGATACCGGGTCTCGGGCAGTACACTAACCCCCTCGCTCTGAGCCTTTCCAAAAGTTGCTCAACTTCCTTAAGGTTCTTAACTCCTAGCTCCCTAGCTACCTCGAGAGCCGTCGCTCCGCGGGGCTCGAACTTCTCGAGAACTTTGAGCAATGCTTTCTCTACGTCTCTTACGCGAATCACTCTTCGCGGATTAGCGGATACCTCCTCTAATAGCGAACCCAAGCTCTTTTCAACTAGGGAGAGCGCTCGATCGATAAAGGCGAGCGGATCGCTACGGCCTTCTACTCGCGCTAACGCGAAAGCGATTCGAAGAACGGTGCTCGGCCTAGCCTCGTAATCTACGGAAAACAGCTTAAGCCTAGCATCGACGCCTTGGGTAATTAGCCACGAGGCTAGCCTCTTCGATACCTCCTCTAGGACACTTCGTACCCTTACGGGTTCGAGCCTAGGCCTCAAGCCCTTTACCCACAGCGTGTAGTCTATCGCGTCGAAGTCCACGATGCTCTCCCTAGGCGCGTTCCTAACTATCGAGGGGAAGTCCACTACCTCGGCAGATACAACCGTAGAAGCGTTCTCGCTATCAACGTTGGCCGACACCTCTGCATACCTACGAAACGCCTTCTTAACGACTTCGACCCTACTCAACGCCACCTTACCGAACCTCCATACACACGGCGAGCTAATCGTTAAGCTCCTTAGCCTCCTATCGAAGTAACTACGCTTACTTCCTAAAATCGCTTGCCTCGCGCCGCCCGCTACAAGTGGGCTCGGTCGAGGCGACGAGATTAAGCATAGAATTGCGCATTCTTCGGGCGTATCGAGCTCTACGCCATCGAGAGCGACATCCCTTAAGTAACGATAGTCGGCATAGGGCCTGAGCTTGACTATGGAGGTCACGGACACCTTCTCTACCTTCACGGCGAGCCTACCGATCTTAAATCCTTGCACAACTACGGGCTCCCCACGCAGCACGCTAGCAAGCCTCTCGTCTAAGCCCGCTAGCTTCACCATAGCCATCGTTCCTAGACCGAACTTGAGGAACGCTCCCTCGTCCCTTAGGACCACGAAGCCCTTGAGCTCGACGAACTCCCCTAAACGCGAATGCGAAAAGGCTTTCAGGTACTCGAGGAGCTCCCTATCGATTGAGAGCGATGCGTATCCCTGCCTCACGAATTGCGTTATTGCTCTCCTAGTTATGGGGGGCTTCTCCCTCAAGGCACTGCCTAAGTATCTCGATTGGGTTCGAAAGACGATAAAAGTAGGGAGGTCAGCCACACTGGACTTCATCACGAATCAGCGTTGCTACCCCTCATCACGCACCCGAACAACTAGCTCTCGAATACTCGGCGGTACGCCCTTTAGCGTCTTTACGAAGGACTTGAGCATCGCCGATACTAGGGCGCGGACGAAGGGGTTTAAGGGTATGCGCTTACCGTTAACCTCTATCTCTACACACCATTTAGCGCAACGTACATCGGAACCCCTTAGCCAAGCTAAAGCTGCATCTCTACACGTAGGGTAGCCGCAGAAACCACAGTTATCGCCACCCAGCTTAGCTAGGGCGTGCTCGAGCGCCTTATCGATGATCTCGTCTACTAGCTTCTCTACGTCGCTAAACGTAAACACCTTCACACCATCGCTTCTACACGGACTCGGAGAGACCGCGACATGAACCTCAATTCCTTCGCGTAGCGCCTCAGAAATTTCGTCGCACGTTTCAACGACTAGGATCCTAAAGTCGCATCTCTCGCGCTTAAACCCTTCCGCGACGACTATGGGTGTACCTGCAAATAGCGAGGCTTCGAGTAAGCCCATGTTCCGCGGCACGAGGATCATCGTTAGGCTCGGCGAAGTGGCTATGGATACCTTCGCGCCTTCCGCTAGATAGCGTTCAGCATCCTTTTCATGAACGTCGACCCCCTCGTGACAATGCTTAACGCTAGCCGTTGGGATCCCACGCTTTACAAGCTCCTTAACTACGAGGGTGCCTAAGCGCGTTTTACCTCTCTTCCTACCCAGCGAGGTTATGCAGACTACGAAGGGCGGTATCATACCTCCTTAACCTCTATGCTCTTCGCGAGGGACAGCACCTCGTCTAGCGGTGCTCGAAGCGGTCCAACGACCCCCAGCTTAATGCTCACGGCCGCGGCGACGAAGGCTATCGCCTCGCGATCCTCCATACCTTTGAGCCTCGAGAATATGTAGGCGGCTATAGCGGTATCGCCGCGGCCGGTCCTACCAATAACCTTAGCGATCCTGTACCTAGCGAAATACCGGCCCCGAGGCGTCGCTAGGTAGACTCCTTCATCGGTTGT
>CAZRDH010000136.1:0-8039 GCA_964598805.1 uncultured Desulfurococcaceae archaeon
ACACGGAGAACTCGTTAAAGAGAATGTCGATGATCAATGCGTAGTAGCTAGCGAGTTTACGATCTATAGAGATGAAAGTATTAGTGAGCGCTGTACTCTACTTCCATCCCTCAGCACGAAGATCATAAATAGCGAACGGAATGGAAGAGCATCCTTTAAGCAGTGATGGTTTCCTGCATTGATAGCAACAGAGCTATAGCTATTTCTACACCTAGCTATTGCGACCCTTACTCGTATTTACTCGCATCGATCACCAAATACTCTACATTACGGTGAAGCTGTTAAGAGTATCAACCTCTGCGAGAGTAGTATATAGCTGGGTGGCGGTGGAGTTCGTGAAGGTAGGACTTGATCACGTAATAGAACCTTATCGAACGCTTTTGAAGGCATTACTAGATGCTCTTCTACGCGTATGGAAAGATAATCTAGTGTCCCTAGTACTCTTTGGCTCTATTGCTCGAGGAGATTATCGTAGTGATAGCGACATAGATCTGCTCATCGTGGGCAAGAACCTTCCTAGAAGTAGGTTTGCGCGTCAGGATATGTTTATAGAGGCGGAGGATCTCGTACAGCCTCTTCTCGACGACTTGCATAGGAGTGGCATATACGTGGATTTCTCGCCCATTATACTATCCGTCGAAGAAGCTAAGAAATTTAGGCCTATCTACCTAGACATGGTTGAAGACGCGATCATCCTCTTCGATAGGGATCGCTTCTTTCAAGAGATTCTCTATTCCCTTAAACGCAGGTTAGAAGCTCTTGGAGCTCATCGCGTGTGGGTAGGGCGCAGATGGTATTGGGTACTCAAAGATCCTTATCGATTTGGTGAGGTGATCGAGATCTGAACAATCTATCCATGGCCAGATCCTATATTAGGCAAGCTGAAGAGAGGGTTAAGCATGCAGAAGAAGCTCTCCACGGTGGAAACTATCCGTACGTTGTAAGGCAGTGTCAAGAAGCAGTCGAACTCTCGTTGAAAGCAGCGCTAAGGCTCGTCGGTATCGAACCACCTAAATGGCATGATGTAGGCCCAGTACTCCGTAGAGAACTACATAGATTCCCACCATGGTTTCAGCAACACGTACCGTTCCTTGCACGCGTATCTAGAAAACTTCGTCGAGAAAGAGAGCTCGCTATGTATGGTGACGAAGAAAGCGGAACGCCCCCAAACGAACTCTATGATTACGAGGATGCTAGAGAAGCTCTTGAATGGGCTAAACAAGTTCTATCTATAGTCAAGAAGCTCCTCGAAGAAGTAACTAGATGAACTACCGCCGTATGGAAACTCACTCCAAAGACTCTTACTCAAATGCGCCCTACTCCGTTAAGGCCTTTGAATTCCCTAACGCTTGAGGATATCGCGCACACTCATCCACATGTGAATCTATTAGCTTACTAAGGATATACACGTGCTAAGAGATAAGACTCGGCGCCTATATTGATTAGAGTCTTTGCTCGGATTACCTGCGGTTATAGAGCGAGAATACGCGAGTACGCTAACAAACAATGTTGCTGATGTTCATAAATGATGTTGCGCTAACGCTAATTCAAGATCGTAACTGGGTATGAGGCGGAACTGCATTCAATGGTAATGACATTCATCGTTAGAGCTCCAAGCCGTATGCGCTGTACTCGACATCACCTTGCATCGTTTTATAGGTCGAAGCATGTTGGGTAGAGGATTCTCTTCAACCCAAAAGTGAGAACATGTGTGGCGGGCCCGCGGGGATTTGAACCCCGGACCACCGGCTCCGAAGGCCGGCGCTCTATCCTGGCTGAGCTACGGGCCCAGCACCGTATCGTTAAGTATTTAGAGGGTTAAAGCCTCTATTTAGCGTGGTTGTGATGAAGGTCTTGAGTGCTGAATAGTGATGATCCCAAGCGGGTCTGAGCTATGCGGGTATTGCTCTAAGCGCGGGTGGTGTTATTCGGGACTTGTTCTCGATGGCCATTCTGACCATGCCGAGCATTTCGCGTGCGAATCTCTCTGGGCTAAAGAACATTGTTTTTGCTCTAACTCTCTTCCTCATCTCCACGAGCTTATCCCTAGGCATCCTCAGTACCTTGACTATCGACTCGACTAGCTCTCTAAAGCCGGTGTATACCACCATGTCCTTCTCGGGGCTAAACACTTCCGCTACTCCGGTAGTCGAGTGAGTTACCACTATGGCTCCTTGACTCATTGCTTCGAGTGGTGCTAGCCCGAAGTGTTCGCCTATCCTAGCGTGTACATAGACCTTGGCCTCTCGGTACAGGTCTATGAGTTGCCTCTTGCTAGCATCCACTATTAGCTCAGCGTCCTTAACCTCGTCGATCATAGCCCTAAGCTCCTCGTAGTAATCCTCGAATCTAGGATCCTTCGGGCCGACGATTATCAACCTGCTTTCGGGAACGTACTTCTTAACCTCCTTAAACGCTTCTACTACGACTCTATGGTTCTTCTGCGGAACGAGCCTTCCAACGGTTAGTATAATGGGTTCTCGCTCCCTCTCCAAATCGGGTTCTTCCTCTAGGTACTCCTTGGAAATGCATGGGTACACAATGTTAGCCTCTATACCGAACATGCTGTATAGAGCTCTAGCCGTATACAAGCTATTGACCACGTGCACATCCGGCACGCGGTACATAACGGGCTCGAAGATGGGGAACCTATAGAACTTGTAGAACTCCTTTAGCTTCTCCTTGCTAAGCTCCTCCTCTATCGGAAAGTGAATGTATATTACTACAGGCGTGCCAGGAGACACTATCTTCGACGCAACCGCGTATAGCGGCTCGTGAATCATCACTATCACTACGTCGGGCTCGAACTTCTTCATGACCCTATCGAAGGATAGCACGACATCGCAAAACCTCTCCGCGACGCTATCACCAACTCTACTCTCTATCAACCAAGTGCGTGCTGGAACGGGATTGCAACCGATGTCTCCCGTTAGAACGCCTACGTCTATACCCATCTCGACGAACTGCTTGATTAAGTGCCTAGTAAGCTCCTCGCTACCACCCACTACTGATAGGTGAGGGTGAACAATTAAGGTCCTTAGCAAACTCGCACCCTCAAACCCTTGAAAAAGCGCGCATTTTAGCTACATTGAAGTACATTACGTACCTAAGGAAACGATAAAAAATAGACTTTGATCACTAATACCACTCAACGATTATGAAGTCGCTTAGCACCCGGTACATGGGTTGCTGGGTGTATACGTGGCTATGAGTAATCCTCTCGAAGTTAATCATCTTGCTTCCGAAGAGCGAATAGCCTCCGGGGGCCCTAAACTCGTTGCCATACACCTTCTTCACGGTGTCTCCGTACCACCACGAGAGACCTGTGATCAGCGCTCCCGTTGGCGAGATGAAGGCTATGGTCCCGGTCATCGCGCTCGCAGACTCGACTAACCCTTCATACACTCTCTCACTGTACGTGAATGCATAGGGTTGCTCTACATCTGTTAGGCTCTGCGTAACTATCGTTATCATCGTGAAGTTCGCGTACACAGGGTGCTCTAGCGATGCTTGCTCTATATTGCCCTGGATATTGTATATCTCGAATCCGTACACTATGTCTAGGGATGCTCGCCACGAGAACTTGAATTCCTGAGTACCGTACGAGAGGATCATTGGCAGCACGTTGGGTGGGTACACCTTGTCTAGCACGTAGCTATACTTCGTTACGTAAAGCCATGTTTGACTCATCGTTAGGTTATCCCATATCCACTCCGCATCATAGGATTGAAGCTCGTATATCTTGTTGAACATCGTTGTAACAGCCTTTACCGAGTAGTTACCTATGTGTATGATCGTTGTAGCGCTTAGCGATGCGTAGCTAGCCTTTATGTAGTGGTAAACGGCATCGCTATTGTTTATGTACCCCACGAGCACGTTCGCGCTCTGCGTAACTATAGGTTCCTCGGTTACGCTATAGCTAACCATTTCGTAGCCAGTAGCTAGCGGCTTGTAGTATAGCGCTAAAGCCGCAAAGATGTACCATCTTGGAAGCGCGTTAACCACCTTCATCGTTAGCGTGTGGTTCCCTACTATCATTGGGAGCAAGCCCGATAGATCTGCTATGAACGGATAGAAAGCTAGCGTCCTTATCGCTGGTTGCGGCCTCCATAGGAACGGGTTTAGCCCGCCCGTGTAGATGTATGGAAACGGCTGTATTATTGCGATGGGCTTGCCATCGCTATATATGTAGATGTACCTGTCCGGAGGCATCCAGTAGTACCAGAACTCATCCCATGCAGCACCCTCCGCATAGAGTATGAGTACGGCTCTAGAGGCACCACTCGGCACGCTAAGCTTCATCTCAACGCTGCTATGCGGATACAACACCGAGATAGCTAGCCCCTTGAAGCGCCCGCTCGTTGGCGTGAATAGCGGTATTATCACATCTGGGACGTTGCTGGGGGAAGGTCCGGGGTAAAGCAGCAGCTCTACGGTAACGTAGAATACGCCCGTTAGCCCATAGCTCGGAAGCACGCAGTTATAGAGATTCAGCGTAACGTTAAAGATCTTGCCAACGATTAGGTTGTACAGGTGCGTAACATCGACTATTGCTGTGTAGTTAAATCTCTGGGTGGTCGTGCCGATGAATGCGGGAACGCCATCTATCCAAATCCATAGAGGCCTATCGTACTGAACCGCCGGTCTGCCAGGCACCGAGCTATTAAGCACTACGTTAACTCTTAGCAGGATCCTCGAGAAGCTCAAGCCTTTTAACGACGTTAAGTTCACAGTAACGGTAATGGGTCCACTGTAATTACCTACCTCAACGTTCTTCATCACCGTTACCACTAAGGGACTAGTATGAGGAACCCAGTATGGATAGTCTTGCCAACTCCAGTACCCTTTAGTCGAGGTGCCCTTCCTAGGATCACTACCAACGTAGTACGCTTGCAGCGGCGAGGGAACAACAACTTTCTCGCTTCCCTCAGCAACGCTAGTAATATTAAACGGCCTAATTCTAAACGGCTGTTTATGTATAGGTGCAGCGTTGGCCTTCTCAACCTTCTTTATTAGCAACGGTTCCTTTTCGTTATGCGATTCAAATTTCTTCTCAATCATCTTGATTACTCTGTGAGGTTGCGGATAGCTCTTTAGGATTATGTGAAGGTCCTTAAGTGGATATAGCTGGGCATAGGCGAATCCGCTCAGTGATATCATCGATAGCAACGCTATTAGAGTGAGAGCTAGCAACGCAATGCTTTTAGAAGCCATGCACCCCCTTGGACTTGTTCTCATTTTAGGTATATATATCCCTAACGATCTTTGAATTAACAACTAGTCGCGAGAAATAACACTCGATTTTTATTGCATGAATTAGATACCCCAACTTACTTATGCTCAATATAATCGTTGCTAAGGTGGTTAAAGTTTTTTGGTGAATGCCTTAGGGCTTTCCTAGGGGTTTATGGGTGAAAGCATGAATAGGGCTCTATCTAGGGTAGGGGTCGTCGTACTAGACTTAGCCTACATGTCCGTGAACTTCAGCGCTTTAACGATGCTTGCAGCCCTATCGAGCTACCTAATTAAGAGTGGCGTTTCTCAAGGGCTTTTAATGATTGCTTCTGCCGCTTATTCCGTAGGCATATTCGCAGCGTTCTTAGCGGGTCACAGCAAGTACTTGGAGTCTAGGCCTAGGCTAGTCATACCGTTAGCGGCTTTACTAGCAGCGGTACCGCAAATGCTCATTCCCTACGCGCCGCCAAGCGCATTGCCGCTGCTTAGGTTTCTACAGGGGTTGGTCATGATGTGCTTACCGATATTCTCGGCTCAAGTAGGGGAGCTATTCGTTAGTGCAAGACCGTTCTTCATGGGGCTGATAATATCCGGCATCTTCGTAGGCGGGCTCGTGGGCGAAGTCGTGGGGCCAGCGCTAGCTTCCGCAATTGGTTGGAGAGAAGCTTTCGTAGTGCTAGGGCTATGCATGCTCTTCATGGCCGCCATATGGTTCTTTGCAACGCCGCACTGGGCTATACCATCTCATAGAGGTGAAGGTAGTGTAGAGGGCGCTTCATCAGGGAGGGTGTTAACTAAGTTCACTATAGTATGGGGCTTCAGCTTCTTCCCGACGATATGGATAGTGTTCACTCTAGCCCCGATGATGAAGCTACTGGTGATGACGACGCTAGGTGCTTCGGAAAGTACGGCGTCTACCATCGCTACGCTACTAGAGATTTCCTACGTAGCGTGGACGATACTGCTCGGATTTGTTGCTTACGCGATATCTAGGGGCGTGAGCGAGCCTAGAGCGCTCTTCAATAGGTTCGCTACAGTTCAGCTAGCAAGCTTTGCTATGGCTGTAATCGGCTTAGCACTAATAGCGCTACACCCAAGCGTAGCGTTAGTTATGCTAGGAGTTATCATAGCGGGGATTATACAAGGTACCGGACCAACCTTCTGGTCGACGCCCTCTACGGCGTATCCAAGGGAGATAGCTACGCGTGCTGGGTACATGCTTGGATTGATTAGCAACTCAGCTGCTATGATAGGGCCTTTCGCAACCCTAGCAATTCAACACGTTAACCCGATTGCAGCCTGGATCTCGCTAATGATCATGAGCATCGTGGGCGCAGTGTTAACGGGTGTAGGAATGAAGATGAGGCTACCCGTAGAGGAAGCGCTAGAAAAACTACATGTGTAGCGGATGTAGCTGCGCTATGAGAGGCGCCATTACCGTAGACGCTATCGCCATGAGCTTAATGAGTATGTTTATCGATGGTCCAGAAGCGTCTTTTAGTGGGTCGCCAACCGTGTCCCCTATAACTGTAGCCTTGTGCGTTTCAGAGCCTTTACCACCTAGGTTACCCATCTCCACATACTTCTTCGCGTTATCCCACGTATTGCCTACGTTCCCTTGGAATAAGCCTAGGAGTAGCCCAGAGGCTATAGACCCTAAGAGCATTCCTCCTAGACCCGCTGGACCAAGACTCAACCCCACTACGATAGGGGCTACGAGCGCTATCGCTCCGGGGAGCACGAGTCGCCTAAGGGCGTAGTACGTGACTATCTGGACAGCCCTCGCATAATCGGGCTTCTCCTTCCACTCTAAGATCCCTGGCTTCTCCCTGAACTGCCTCCTAATTTCCTCAACTAACCTGAAAGCCGCTGCAGTAACTGCTTGAACGACAACCGCTGTAAATAGCGCAGGAAGTACAGCGCCTATTATTAGCCCCGAAATGAAGTAAGGCCCGTAAACCGGGTCGCCTAACGTAAATAGCTTCTTCATTAGTTCGTCCACGGTTATGCCCGGGTACTTAGCTGCGTAAGCGCTATACAACATCGCAACATAGCTAAAGAGTAGTGCTAGCGCGGTTAGAGCTGCCGAGCCGATGGCATAGCCCTTGGATATGCTCTTCATCGTGTTCCCAGCGGAATCCAGCTTATCGGCGAGCTCCCTAACCTCCTCGGGGTACCCCGCTTGCTCTGAGAGGCCAGCAGTGTTATCGACTATAGGCCCGTACGCGTCAGCCGAGACCACTATGCTCGTCATGGAGAGCATCCCCACTCCTGCAAGCGCAATCGCGTATACCCCAGCGGCAATGTTGCTCCCGAGAGCGTTAGTGCCCATGAGGAAGGCTCCTACGGCGGCGAGCGCTATCGTTACGATGGGTATGAAGGTGCTGTAGAACCCCATCGAGAACCCGCTTAGAATCGTTAGTGCGGGTCCAGCCTGAGAGTACTTAGCGACCATCTTAACGGGTCGGTATAGCGGCGACGTGAAGTAATCCGAGGTAAACCCCACGACACCACCCGTTATCAATCCGAAGATCGATGCTAGCCACGCGAACACCATTTCACTACCTACCCAGAACACCGTCGAAATTAACGTGGCTATCGCTACGCCCACGAGGCTGATTATCGATGTAGCCGTCAAGGTCCTACCAGGCTCCTTTATAGGTGATACAGAGACGAATTGAGCTGTTAGAAGCGTCGCTAGGAGAGCTGAAGACGCGAATATCATTGGGTAAGCAATGAAGTTAACTCCCTTGAGCATGGACCCTATGACCATAGCGGCAACGACGCTCTCTACGTAAGACTCG
>CAZRDH010000137.1:0-13285 GCA_964598805.1 uncultured Desulfurococcaceae archaeon
AGCAGAGTCGACTTGCCTATGCCCGTGGGGGCAACCATAGCGAAGCTCTCGCCCGAAACCAGCCTCTTCATCCAGTGGAGCTGGAGGCTCCAAGGCTCCTTGCCGACGGCCGCCACGAAGAACCTGCGTAGGCTCTCAACCTCCTCCCTCCAAACGTCTATGGCCTTCTCGGCGAAGGAGTTTGATACGCACTTCGAGCAGCACCCAAGCTCAATCAGCTCGCTCGCTCTAGCCCTACCACCGCATCTAGGGCAACCCCGGCGGTACTCAACGTATGGCAGCAATCACCTCCCTAGACCTAGGAGCTCTAGGCATGTAGGGGATTTGATAAGTTGGGAGCCGTATGCCAAGAACTAGGAAAGCTTTTATTCTAGCGCTCCCAAACACGAACACGCCAAACGCGAAGAAGACGAGGAGGTGCGGAAACATGGCCCAGGTACCGAGCGCCGCAAACGTAGTGCTCGTAGGTAAGAAGCCCGTAATGAACTACGTGCTAGCCGTACTAACCCTGCTAAACCAGGGAGTTAACGAGGTCGTGATCAAGGCTAGGGGCAGGGCCATAAGCAAGGCCGTGGACACCGTCGAGATCGTGAGGAACAGGTTCCTACCCGGCAAGATCGAGGTCAAGGAGATCAAGATCGGCAGCCAGACCATTACCAGCCCCGACGGCAGGCAGACTAGGGTATCCTCCATAGAGATCGTGATCCAGAAGAAGGAGTAACGCGGTTTCGCTAGCCTACAGCAATACACATGACGATGTTTTTTAGCTCGCCAACTTAAGAGCATACCACGCGTATTCTCTCCCATCGAAGCGCTTCGATAATGCTCTTCAGCTCATCGCTACACCCCTTAACGACTATGTCCCTCCCAACAACGCTAACATCGAGCTCAACCCCCTTGCTCTTCATGTACTTAGCGAGCCTATTGGCTATGTAGTTAACGAGGAGCTGCTCAAGTGCATCCTCGAGGGGCTTAACGCGGTACTCCAGGGTCCCGACCTTCTCTAGGAATCCGCGCGATACCAACCTCTTGAGAACCTTCCTAGCTACCCTCCTAGGCCCGAAGAGCCTTAGCAAATCCATGGCTTCGCCGTAGTTAAACGCGTTGTACCCGAAAGCCGATCTGAGTAGTAGGTAGTAAGCGAGCTCCCTCTTGCTTAGCCAAGGCACGGTCTCTCCCTAGGGTTGTCGGAGGTAGGCGCCTATATTCCGGAGGCTCAGCAGCCCGATTAACATCACTTCGTCAGTCCTTACGAGGGTCATCACCGCCTAGATACGCTTCTGCGTTAGTTAGCTAGATAGCTTATTGGTTTCGACGCTGGTATCCAGTGCCTAGGTGCTGGGTAGTGCCTAGGAGGGGTCTGTGGCCCGTAGTCAAGGAGGTTAGGTGGTGCCCTAACTGCAACATACCGCTGCTAACCAAGGAGTGCCCGCTCTGCGGAGGCAAGGACCTTCCGCGAGTACCGCTTAGCGAGCCCTGCGATGCTAGGCTAGCCTTCGAGAGGGATATCAAGAGGCTTCGCGAGGCCTACGTAAACGAGTTCGGGAGCGACACGGGGTTCGAAGAGCTCCTAGGGAAGTCCGTTATCGTCCTCAACAAGGCTCCTTACTTCGACGAGATGAAGGAGGTTGTTGCCGACGGGGTTCAGATAGGCAGGCTGTACTTCGAGCCCCTCGAGCGTAGGTGGAGGTTTAGGCTATCGAAAGCGGGTGCGCTAAGGGTGCTCTCTAGGGATCCAGACCTCGTGGAGAAGATCGTCGTGGACAAGAAGAGGTTCATCCCCATGGACGTGATTAGGGTTGATCGCGAGATCGAGCCCGGCAAGCAGGTACTGCTCGTGAGGAGGAGCGGTAGGGTCGTGGGCTTAGGCTACGCTAGGAAGGGCGGTAGGGTTGTGGTCCACACGTGGTGGGGCGACGATTCGCCGGACCTCGTAGCCGTCGGCAACAGGAGGAGCTCTAAGCAAGACGTTTTGAAGGCTCACGAGCACCACATGTACGTAGCGATCTCCAAGAGCATCAAGCTCATAGCGGTCATGCACGCGAAGACGGGTAAGGAGGTCGTAGCCTCGTTTAGCGGTGGAAAGGATAGCCTCGTAGCCATGCACTTAACGCTCGAGGCGGGAATAGAGCCCAAGGTGCTATTCAACAACACGGGCATAGAGCTCCCCGAAACCGTTGAGACCGTGCACAGAACGGTCTCCAAGCTAGGGCTCGAACTAATCGAGGCTTCGGCCGAGGATAGGTTCTGGGACGCAGTGTACAAGCTCGGCGTCCCCGGAAGGGACTATAGGTGGTGCTGCAAGGTCTGCAAGCTAGCTCCTTTAGCTAGGACCGTGAAGAAGCTGTGGAGCTCCGGAGCGCTGAACGTAGTCGGTCAAAGGGCTTTCGAATCGCTTGATAGGGCTAGGAACCCAAGCGTTTGGAGGCTTAGGTGGGCTCCGCAACTACTCAACGTATCGCCGATAAACTACTGGAGCCAGATGGAGGTGTGGATGTATATAGAGATGAAGGGCCTCGAGCCCAACCCGCTGTACTTCATGGGCTACGAGAGGATCGGGTGCTTCATGTGCCCAGCATCCACCCTAGCGGAGCTCGTGCTACTCGAAGAAACGCACCCCGACATATGGAGCAAGTGGCTCGAGGTCCTCGAGTACTGGAGGAGGAGGCTAGACCTACCGAGGGAGTGGATAGACTACGCCCTATGGAGGTGGCACGCCCCGGCTCGCTACAGGACGATCATGGCGAAGAAGCTGGGGGTCGTGGATAGGATCGACGATTGGAGAACGACCTTCGAGCGCATAGTCTCGCCGCGCATCCTATCGATCGAGAGGGGCGATGGCTACGCGAAGATCGTTCTAGAGAAGCCCGTGCCGATAGAAGCCATCGAGAAGCAGATTACGGCGCTCAACGCTGAGGGCCACGAGGTTGGCGAGGGCTTCGCTAGGCTCTGGTGGAGCAACGCCGAGGTAGTGGTTAGGGGTAGCGAAATCGAGTGTAGGTATAGCGATGAAGCGGGGATCGAGAGGTTCATAGACGTTATCAGGGCTGTCTACAGGTGGTGGCTATGCGTAGGGTGTAGGGCTTGCGAAGCTAATTGCCCCGTAAGCGCCTTCGCGGTCATCGAGGAGGGTGGTAGGCCTAGGCCTCAGGTGGTAGACCCCGAGATGTGCATTAGGTGCGGCATGTGCTTGAGGAACTGCCCGGTAGCAGAGGTCTTTATCGAGCACGTCGTGGCCCCGCTGATATTCGGAGACGCCGAGGCGTGGAGGAGGCCTACGAGGGAGCACAACATAGAGGTCATGAAGAAGGCTAAGAAGCTAGTCCAGCAGCTAGGCGTAGCGCCATCCGCGCCGGAGAGGCCTAAGGACTACGCCGATACCAGCGGCTTCTTCTCGATGCTCGAGGGCTCTACCTAACCCTAACGTACGTCTTAGCGAACTGCCTATGCATCTCCAGCGGCTTCTCCATGACTGCGGGGATCTTGTCTAGGAGGTCGCTAGCGAGCATGTGATCCCCCTTCTCGGCGTAGGCTACGCACCCAGCCAACCCGTTTACGTAGCTAGCTACGCATGCAGCGTCGAAAGCGCTTAGCTTCCTACCCATCAGCGCCGCAACCAAGCCGCTCAGCACGTCCCCCGTACCCCCAACAGCCATGGCGGGCGGGTGAACCTTATTCAACCTACACACGCCCTCCTCGTTACACACAACGTCTACCCACCCCTTGAGGAGGACGGTGCAGGAAGCTCTAGAGCTAGCCTCGGCAACGACTTCAACCCTCTCTAGCGGGTCTTCGGGTAGGTCCAACCCGAATAGCTTCCTAAACTCGCCGGCGTGCGGGGTTAGCACAGCCTTGGGCCACAGCTTTGGTGCCCCGCCCTCGGCTAGAGCCTTGAGGCCGTCAGCGTCTACCACCACCGGCTTGTCCATAGCCCTACACTCCTCGATTACCCGCCTAGCGAACTCAAGGCTGCGAGGATCTAGCCCTAGCCCCGGGCCCACGACAACGACGTCGCTCCTCTCAATCCACTCCCTAGCTACTTCCAGATGCTTAGGCTCGAGCACGTCGCTATCGACGGGGATCGCTATGAGGTCGGGGCTGTAGCTAGCTGCCGCATCGGCAACCCTCCTAGGGGCTAGGATGTAGGCTAGGTCCGCACCCCCTCTAAGCGCGGCTAGCGCTGCTAGCCTTGGAGCCCCCGTGAACGTCCTCGAGCCCCCGATGACCAGTACGCGCCCTGCCCAACCCTTGTGGCACTTCATGGGCCTTCGCGGCACCCTCAGCTCGACGTCTCCGGGACCCACGTACGCTTCCGCCTCGGGGGGCACGCCGATGTCCACGACAACGAGCTTCCCCACGTAGCTAGACGCTTCGGGGCTCAGCAACCCTCTCTTGGGCTTGTGTAGGGTGATCGTAACGCTCGCCCTAACCGCGACCCCTAGAACCCTACCCGTATCGGGGTCGAGGCCTGAGGGAAGGTCTATGGATACCCTGGGACCCTTAAACCCGTTGATTTCCTCGATGAGCTTCGCGTAGACCCCCTTAACCCTACCCCTAACCCCCGTGCCTAGGAGCGCGTCTATCACTACGTCGAAGCCCTCGAACTCCCTAGGAACGTCGTCTAGATCCCTAACCCTCTTAATCGATACGCTCAAGTCCATCCATTGAAGGGCCTCTAGCTGCTTAACGGCGTCCGGATGCTCGACTCTCGGAGCGGCTAGGAAAACCCCTACCTTAGCGCCCCAGTAAGCTAGGTGCCTAGCAGCGCAAAAACCGTCTCCAGCCTTGCCCCCCGAGCCCGCTACCACAGCAATTCTCTTCCCCTTCACGTCGCCGCCCAGCACCTCCCTAGCAACGACTTCGGCAACGGATTTCCCGGCGCACTCCATGAGCTGCAGAGTCTCGATCCCTAGGGCAACGCAGTTCGCGTCTATGACCCTAGCCTCTAGGAGCGTTAGGGAATCGCCAAAGCCTAGCCTAGCCAAGCGCGTCACCCGGTACCGAGTTGCGGGGTGAATAGATAACGCCTTGCGTAGCTAGCTACGCTTCGAGTTCACCAACGAGAACCCGCGCACGAGCACCCTCGCCAACCTGTACTTCACGCCGCTGCGCTCGGCATCAAGTAGCATCTCTATCGTTATGCCCCCGGGCGTCGCTACGGAGTTCCTAACCTCTAGCAAGCCCTTTGCGGTTACGAGCCTAGCCGTGCCCTCGAATAGCGCTGCGATAGCCTTTAGCGCTAAGCCCCTGGGGATCCCCATCTTGATGGCGGCCAGCATGAACGCGTCCATAACCTCCGCTACGAGGGCGGGGCCGCACCCCGTTAACACAGTGAACGCGTCTAGGAGCTCCTCCTCAACCCAAGCGACTTCGCCTAGCAGCCTAAAGATCGCGTCGACTACCTCGCGCCCTTCCCCAAGGCCCGTTAACGCGGTGAACCCCTTATTCACCTCCACGCTCAGGTTGGGCATAGCGCGGAATACGCCTATCGCCTTGCTAGCGACCCTAGCTAGCACCTTAAGCGGGGTGAGGGCAGCGATGGATACGACGATCTTTCCCTCTAGGAAGCTAGAAACGCTCTCTAGAACCCTAGCTACGTGCGCGGGCTTCACGCATACGATCACGACGTCGCTCTCGGCAACTAACTCGCTTAGATCCCTCTTAACGCATAGACCGAGCGCTTCAGCGCGCCCTAGGGACTCCGGGGATCTCGACCAAGCAACGAGGTTCTCTGGAGGCACGCCGGCGTTTATCAACCCCCTAGCTATGGCGCAACCCATAGTTCCGAAGCCAACGATTCCGAGCCTACGATCCAGGAATCAAACCACCGCACCGAAGCGAAGTAGGGGAGAGGGTTGAAAACCTCTGCCCCCGCAAACGCCTAGGGCTCTATATCGAAGGGTATTTCTAGGAGTTGCTTCGACTTCCTAAACCTAGCCTTCCCAAGCCTTATCCTACCTATGCACCTCGAGTTGCGGGTATGGGCCTTGTTGCACGCGTTAATGTTCCATATACTGCCATCGGTATCGTAGACAATGACTATGCTAAGCTCCTTAACGTCGCTAGGAACGGGGAATAGGTCGTAGATAACGTTTCCATAAATCCTCTCGGCCTCCTCCCTAGGTAGAACCACTACCTCTATCCTAAGCCCCTCCTCGATCTTCCTGTTAGCGAGCTCTTCAATCGCCTTAAGCTCCTCGGGGCTAGGCTTCCTACCGAACTTAACCGTTAGCCTACCGTGCTTACCGCTTGCGTACGTACTAGCAGTCCACATAGCTCCCTCGCCAAGAACCTTCACGACCGCTCCCTTCAGTACGTGGAGCGCTGTATGCGTCCTCACCTCGGGTGGATACTCGTATACGCACGAATCGAAGTCCATAGCCCTAGACGATATCGAGATTCGTAGAGATATATCGCTACCGCGGGGAATCGCTACAGGGCTTCTCGATACCTAGCCTCCTAGCCAAGTCCCTTAGCAGCGGTATCTCCTCGAGTTTCCTACAGGGTAGCCTATCCCAAAGCACGCCCGGGGGCTTGGGGGGCCTAGGGCTAACCACGATTACGCGAGTTGGGGTTGCGATGATGTCCATGGTCAGGTCGTGGGGTTCCCTAGGGATCTCCCTCACAACCTGTAGATCGTGAACCGTTGTCGCTACGGGCGTATCCTCGCTTAGCGCCCCCACGGTCCTTAGGATCGCGTACTCTAGCTCGGCATAGCCCTCCCCCTTGCCGAGCCTACTACCCCTCAAATCCACGGCGACGCTGCCCGTAACCATGAGGTCGATGCCTAGGTCCCTAAGCTCGTCTAGGTGTAGCCTCCTTCCCCACCTAAACGCGCCTCGAATCGTAGCGGCGTGCTCGTAGCTATGGGGAGGAACCTTGCGCGGGTCGATGACTAGGAACCCCTCCCTCATCCTAGGCGTTGCGAAGACAAGCACCTTCCCCTGCTTAAGCGCTAGTAGCCTAACGGGCTTCTGGGGAGAGTCGGGATTGACCTTAACGACCCTAGCCTTCCTCCAAACGTCTAGTTGAGCGAGGCGCGCGGCCGCCTCTTCGGCTCCAACGAAGTTAGGGATCCTACCCTTAACGGGCTTAGGGAACCTAGCGACGCCCTTCTCCTCGAGGAGCCTCCAAACCCTCTCCCTAATCAACGCCTTTAGCTCCTTCGACGAGCTCATTCAGCACCACCCTAAGGAGCATCCTAGCCCTTTCGGCTACGCTACTCCTCTCGGGGATGATCACGGCCTTTGCACGGGCCTTGCTAACGAGGGTAAGCGCGCGAATGGATAAGTACCTTCTATACCTATTCGCTAGCTCGAGATCCTCCCACCTAACGTCGTCCCTACGGTAGGTCGTTGGGGGCTCGAGGATTGCTACGAGTAGCCTAAGCCCCTTGAAGAGCGCTAGCGCTAGGTTCTCGAGCTCGCGGGGGTAGGGAACTCCATCGGCGTCCATGTACCCTAGCGGAGCCTCGGGCCCGTAGTCCATAATCACGACGTCGCTATCGAGGCACTTAACGAAGCTAGCTACCTGCCACCCCAGCAACATGTACTCGATGAGCTCCCTAGGAGCCCTATACCACGCGCCAAAGAGCTTGCTTAGGACCGGGGCGAAGAGCCTAACACCGTCATCCACAACACAAACGCCGTACCCTAGCGAGGCTAGGGAGTCGCGAAGCTCTTGAGCAACGCTCGTTTTACCCACCCCGGGACCGCCTTCCAAAACAACGATTAGTCGAGGCACGCTGCCCTAGGGAGGGGTATTGCCAAGGGGTAAATCAGCTCGCTCACCCTATTCCTTAGCGATGCTCGGGGTCAGCTATGGCGAGAATCATCATTCGTCAGTGTCCGACCGTGTCATCACCTACCCGAGGCTATAACCCCCGTGGAGTGCACAGAGTTTGCGGGGTTAACGCCTTTTCTCTAACGTGATGAGAGTTCCCATTGCTGATGCGTGATGACGGAATCCCGTTCTGACTACAGCTTAACGCCTTTCTTTAGGATTGCGTGGGCTAGGACGGGGTCGGCAATCGCGTACCTATCCCCCTCCTTACGGATTATCGATGCGTCTAGGAGGTTCCTCAGCAGTAAGTAGAAATCGGAATCGCTTATCCTAGAACCCTCGCTAACCTCTAGAAACGTCTTGATCCTCGACCACGTGTCGAACCCCTGGGCTATAGCTCGAAGGATCGTTACGTACCTCTTAGCGGCTTGGTACCTAGCCTCTAGGAAGTGCTTAAGCTCTTCGAGCACTATCCCGCTAGCGATCTCCACGACCTCGTCTACGAGCTCGTGATCGACCCTCCTTCGAGTTACGGCCGTGTAGCCAAAGAGTGTTAGCCACCCGGGAACGCCATCGAGCCTCTCGACGGCGTATAGAAGGGGTTGGGTAGGGGGCTCTATGCCATGCTCTCTAAACCCCTTTGCTAGGAAGTCCATCGACTGCTCCTTCGTGAAGGGCTCTAGCCTAACCTCAGCGTAAGGCCTTCCGTAGAGCGGTGACTGAGGATCGCTCAGCTTTAGGAACCTATGCAGCATGCCCATCATGGACCCCGTGAAGACGAGCGTGAGGTTCCTAAGGTGGTCGTAGGCGTAGGCGATGACGGGTAGTAGGGATGCTCCTCGAAGCTTAGAGAGCTCTTGAGCTTCGTCGAAGGCTATCACTAGGCACTTACCCTCTTCCTCGGCCCACTCGTTAAGCGCTTCGAGTACCTCCGCTAGCGAGACCCTCTTAGGGCTATACGACTCGAAGGCGAGCTCGAGCCCAAAGACCTTAACGCCCCTCACCCTACGGAGGAAATCGAAAACCCTTCCGAAGGGCTTCGCAAACTCGCTGAGCTTCCTCTCGAGAACTCGGAGCAGATCGGCAAAGCGAATAACGGTTCGCTCCTCGAAAGCCCTGCAATCCACTACTATGCTCGGAACCCCGAGCTCGTTTAGCGCTACCTGTAGAAGCGAAGTCTTTCCGCACCTCCGGGGCCCAACGAGTAGCACTAGGGGGTCGCACCTAGCTATAGCGCTTGAAAGCGCTTCAAGCTCTCGATCCCTATCGTATAGGTCCGCCCTCCTAACCTTGGGGCGGGGGTCGAAGAGGGGCAAGACTTCTACCCCTAGAAGCCGCTTCTACCCCTAGAAGTTCTCGAAAAAGCGTTGATAAACCTTACCCCGCTTGGAGTAGGGGCTTCGCTAGGATTCCTTAACAACCCTCTTCTCGGCGTAGAGCTTCCAGTAGAGGTAGGTAGCCCCTAGGTACGCGGCGGTGAAGATTAAGTACGTTGGGCTTCCGCCTAGCTGCGGTAGGTAGCAAGCTAGGAGAGTCGCTATCGCTCCGGCTAGGGCTACTAGCGGCACGACTGGGTAGCCAGGGTACTTCCACTTAACGAGCTCTGGATGCTTCTTTCTCAGCATGTAGCCCGCTAGGGAGAGGAGGACGTAGTCTATGACCCACGCTATCGTCGCTACGTACACGAACGCCCAGTACCAACCAGTAGCGGCGACGATGTAGCTTAGGGCTGCGGCTAGCAGGAGGGCGAAGATCGGTACCCTCGTCTTCGGGTGGACGTACGCGAATATCCTCGGTAGGTACCCGTCCTTAGCCATGCCGTATATGAGCCTCGAGGCGCCGTAGAGGTTCCCCACCAATACGTCCGTTGCCGACGCTAGCCAAGCCGCTATCGCTATCAGTAGCGCTCCAGCGGCGCCCGCGACGACGCGAGCCGATTCGACGAAGGGGGTCTCGACGGGGTTGGAGAGGGATAGGCTCTTGAAGACCGATGGGGGTACGGTCCCGGTTAGGGCTAGGATGGCCACGGCGTACATCGCTATTATGAACAGGGTCGAGGAGACCATAGCCTTGGGCAGGTCCCTAACGTTCTTAGCCTCCTCGGCGGCCGTAGCCACGAGTAGCGGGCCTACGTATGCGTACATAGCCGCGACTATCGCTCCGCCTAGCGCTGCTGGGCTAGGCGGTGGGTACTTGCTCCACATCGATGGGTCTACGCGTAGGAGCCCAGCTATGCCTAAGCCCCACAGGATCGCTACCAACCCGCTCGTTAAGGCTAGCTGCACGTTACCGCTAACCTCGACTCCCGCCGCGTTTAGGGCTAAGAACAGCGTTACGAATAGGACTCCCCAAACCCTAGCGTCTAGCTGGGGAAAGAAGTAGTGAGTTAGTATCCCCAGCGCGTAGGCTTCAGCGCACGTAGCCCACGCAAACGCGTAGCCGAACCCCATTAGGAACCCAGCGTAGCCCCCAAGCGTTTTCCTAGCCCAGACCTCTAGCGAAGCGGCCTTGGGCATCGCCATGGCTAGCTCCGCCCCTATCAGCATCCACAGGAGGAAGAGCGCGCCTCCCGCAACCACCGCGATGACTATCGCGGGGCCGTAGGCAGCGAAGCTCGATAGCGCTATGAAGATCCCGCTGCCTAGCACCGACCCTACCGAAATCGCGAATAGGTGCCAAAACCCTAGCTTCCTAAGTAGCTCAGCCACGAAGCCCTCCACGCCCTGGAGCGACCCCCAGATTTAGGCGGGTAAATAATGATCGTTATCAATGGGAACTCCCTAAATAGGGATATACACGCATAAACTTGTTTAACCCCCGCTATGCCCACCCACACGCGCGGTGAGCACATGAAGGTAATAGACTTGTCCAAGCCGATAGCCAGCCTATCGACACCCATGTTCCCGGGGTACCCCCAGCCCCTTCGAGCGAAGTTCGCTACCTTCGAGGAGAAGGGGTACGAAGCTAACGTATGGCTATTCGTAGAGCACACCTCTACCCACGTCGATGCCCCAGCCCACTTCGTTAAGGGCGGTAAGACGATTGACGAAATCCCCGTGGATACGTTCGTGGGGTGGGCAACGGCCATAGACCTCAGCCACAAGGGCCCGAAGCAGAGCATAACTAAGGAGGACGTAGCCAACGGGATTAGGATCGCTAGGGAGAAGGGCGTTGACTTCGGCAGGGGGTGGATCCTACTCATCTACACGGGCTACGGCGAGAAGGAGGGTACGCCCCAATGGCTAGAGCACCCAGGCCTAGACGAAGGTGCCTGTAGGTACCTCCTAGAGATCGGGGTTAAGGCCGTGGGGACCGACGCCCCTAGCCCCGATAGGGAGCCGTATCCAGCGCACAGCATTCTACTCGCTAACGGGGTCGCGATATACGAGAACCTAGCGAACCTAGACAAGGTCCTATACCGAAAGTTCCTCTTCGTAGCGCCTCCCCTCAAGCTGGTTAAGGGTACGGGTAGCCCCGTTCGCGCCGTAGCCATACTCTTCGAGGATTAGCGCTGATCGCTGGGAACGCGAGGGATTCGAAATGCCGTTTACACCCTTCCACCTAGGGCCGGCGCTAGCCATAGGCTTACCCCTTAGGCGATGGATCCACGCGCCAACGTTCATAATAGCGAGCGTGGCGGTAGACGTAGAGCCCCTCCTCGTGCTCGTGCTGGGCCTTAGCTACCCGCTTCACGGATACCTCCACACGTTCCTAGGAGCCGCAATCCTGGGGCTAGCCATCGCCTACGCTATGTACCTACTCGAGGGGGTCTTCGCCAAGCTGTGGAGGGGGCTACTCCTAGAGGATGAGGCTTGCCGTAGCGTTAAGCGCTTCATAATCGCGGGGATTAGCGGGACCGAGCTACACGTACTGCTCGACGCACCTCTGTACACCGATATAAAGCCTCTCTACCCGTATACGCACAACCCCTTCTTCAACCCGAGTCTCGCTAACGCTATCTACGGGCTATGCCTCTACGCCGGGATCGCGGGGATAGCGTACTACATCGCGTTAGCCGTGTCGACCTCGATACGGAGGTCTCGATCGCGTTAGCGGTAGTCGATAGCTAGCCTCACGGGGTATCGATACAAAAACCTCTTTCGAGGCTCCTTAACGCGGTGCAGTGAATGGAAGAGCTAGCGAAGCTCTGTAGCCCCGACGTGGTTAGGGTTAGCACTGCTTCGGACCTCGTTCTATTCCAGAAAGTATTTAGGTTTCGCGGAAACGCCGTGCCCATGTCCATAAACCTCCTCCTCTACTTCCCAGATGGGTGTAAGGGTAACTGCTTGTACTGCGGGCAGGCTAGGTGCAATAGGGAGGCTCCTAGCGATAGGTGCTTAATACGCGTTCCGTGGCCCCTTAGGAAGCTCGAGGACGTTATCGAGGGGCTAAAGAGGTTGGGTAGGTGCGGCTCTAGCTATAGGCCTTGGAGGCTATGCGTAGCGTCGATAACGCACCTAAGGGCCGTAGAGGCGCTCATGGAGGTAGTGGAGAGGGTTAGGAAGGAGGTGACCATACCCATAACGGCGTTAGTCACCCCAACGCTCTTTGGGGAGGATGAGTTTAGGGAGCTTCTAAGGCTCGGCGTCGAGAGGATCGGTATAGCCATCGACTGCGCTAACCCCACGGTATTCGACTTGCTTCGGGGTAGGAGGGCTCGAGGACCCCATAGGTGGGAAAGGTATTTGCAGGGAGTTGAAGAGGCGATAGAGGTCTTCGGGAGGGGTAGGGTTGGGATACACATAATCGTTGGCCTCGGCGAGAGCGAGAGGGACTGCATAGAGTTGATCCAGAGGGTCCACGATATGGGCGGGGAAACGCATCTCTTCGCCTTCTACCCCGAGCCCGGTACCGTAATGAGCGAGTGGCCTCGAGTCCACGTCGGTCAGTACAGGAGGGTTCAGCTAGCTAGGTACCTCATAGACTCGGAGATCGCTAGGGCGGAGGAAATGAAGTTCAATGAGTGGGGGCAGGTAGTGGACTTCGGCGTGCCCAAGGGGCTTCTCGAGGAGGTTATCGAGAGCGGCCTACCCTTCGTAACGAGTGGGTGCCCTGGGTGCAATAGGCCTTGGGCGAACGAGAGGCCTAGCGATGACTACCCCATGAACTTCCCGTGGGTTCCTAGGGGCGATGAGCTAGAGGTTGCTAGGAAGCAGCTCCTTGAGTACGAGGAGCCTCCGAGGGCTAGAGTTGAAGAGCTCATTAAGTACCTCTCCCACCGAGGTATTCTTGGGGGAGGTGTTGGGTAGCTCCATACCCATAGCGACCCCGTCCTCCATAGCGATAGCGATCGGCATAGCTTTAGCGATATCGGTAGTGCTACTCGTCTTGATGGTGCTCCCCGTAGCCGCGAGCAGGATAAGGGTTTGCAGCGATAGGATATACCTAGTGGCCCCGCCCTTCACCTCCTTCTCCTTCTCGAAGAGCGACGTTTCGAGGGTATTCATAGCGAATCTAAGCGTTGAGAAGGGTCTTAGACCCGTGCTTAGAACCGGGGGAGTAT